>CAXSEC010000179.1:0-6676 GCA_964236325.1 uncultured Acidobacteriaceae bacterium
TCTTTGGTTGTCATTCCGAGCGCAGCGAGGAACCCCCGCATTTCGCCTCTCACGACGGAGCGCAGCGACGCGCCTCTGTCCGCCACCCAACTCACCCTGCCATCGCTCCCGCGCAAGCCGCCCACCAAAATCAGCCCGCACCACGACAACACCCGCCGCAAAATCCTTTCGCACCCAAACCATCCCCGCTACCATCAACACACCATGGCAACCACCGCCAGCCAGCCCGTCACCACCGCACACGATCCCCTCTCGATGCGTGCCGTCCTCCGCATCCCCATCATGCGTCGCCTCTGGTACGCCCAGGTCATCTCCGTCTTCGGCGACTTCCTCGCCCTCTTCGCCGTCATCGGCGTCCTCACCTTCCGCCTCAACGCCACCGCCCAGCAGGTCATCAACCTCCAGATCGCCTATCTCCTCCCCATCGCCGTCCTCGGCGTCATCGCCGGCGTCTTCGTCGACCGCTGGCCGCTCAAGCCCACCATGGTCGCGAGCGACGCCGTCCGCTGCGGCCTCGTCCTCCTCCTCCTCACCTGCACCCAGCTCTGGCAGTTCTACGCCACCCTCGCCGCCATCAGCGTCATCTCCAGCTTCTTCGGCCCCGCCCAGGGGGTCGCTATCCGCTCCGCCGTCCCCCTCCACGGCCTCCGCTCCGCCAACGCCCTCATGCAGCAGGTCATCTTCGGCATGCGCATCATCGGCCCAGCCCTCGCCGCCCTCCTCGTCGCCACCTTCGGCCCCCACATCTGCTACCTCGCCGACGCCGCCAGCTTCGCCGCCTCCGCCCTCCTCATCGCCTCCATCTCCTTCGTCCTCCCACCCACTCAAATCCCGGTCATCCCGACTACCGACAGCCCTGTCACCCCGACCAAAGTGGAGGAGCCTGCCCTGAGCTCGTCGAAGGGACCCGCTTCTCCTCCTGCCATCTCCGACCTGTCATCCCGACCGGAGCGCAGCGAAGTGGAGGGACCCGCTTTCCACACCCACAACCCTGTCATCCCGACCGAAGGCGAAGCCGCAGTGGAGGGACCCGCTTCTCCCACCCGAACCGAAGCCACCTCCGCCGCACCCCTCGCCCGCATCCTCACCGACATGCAAACCGGCTTCGCCTTCATCCTCCACCACGCCGCCCTGCTCTTCGTGATCCTCGCCCTCGCCGCCGGCATGTTCGTCCTCGGCTGCTTCGGCCCGCTCATCGCCGTCTACGTCCGCGACAGCGTCCACGCCTCCACCCGCATCTACGGCTTTGCCAGCGCCGGCATCGGCCTCGGCCTCTTCGTCGGCATCAACCTCCTTACCGTCGCCGGCAAGCGCCTCCCCAACAACCTCCTCGTCTACGCCGGCCTCGGCGGCATCGCCCTCGGCCTAGCCCTGCTCACCGGCCTCACCGCCATCTGGTCGACCATGCTCGGCACCATCACCATCGGCCTCGCCACCGCCGGCATCATCCTCCCCTCCCAGGTGCTCATCCAGACCGAAACCCCACCCGCCCTCATGGGCCGCGTCGGATCGACAGTCATGTCGGTCATCTTCTCCGCCCAGATCGCCGGCCTCATCGTCTCCGGACTGCTCGCCACCCACATCGGCGTCCGCCACGTCTTCGCCGTCTGCGCCATCCTCCTCGCCCTCCTCATCGCCGCCGGCCGCCTCTTTATGGAACCCAAACTCACCCCCGCCTGAGAGCGCCAGATCCCTCCCTAGCCACTGCCGTTGCCACTTCTTCTTGGTTGTCATCCCGTAGAGACTCGCTTCTCCACCAGGAACGCCAACACCTGCCAGCAACGATCGTTCACCCGCAGCGCCCTCATCCTCGGCCCTATACTTCTCCTCAATGCGCCTCCCGCACCTCCTTCTCGCCACCCTCCTCACCGCACCCGCTCTCCCTGCCTCCTCGCAAACCCCAGCACCCGCTACGACCCCGCCCCTCACCTTCGAAGTCACCTCCGTCAAACACAGCCACCTCAACACCTCCAGCTCCCACTCCCGCATGGACAACGGCTGCTTCACCGCCTCAAACGTCACCGTCAAGAACCTCATGCAGTACACCGCCTTCAACCTCCCCGAACCCCGCATCCTCGGCGGCCCCAAATGGCTCAACTCCGAGCGCTTCGACATCGCAGCCAAGCTCGACGCCGCCACCCTCGAGCAGTGGAACCACCTCGACCGCCAGCAACACAGCCTCGCCGGCCGAGCCATGTTCCAGCAGCTCCTCGCCGATCGCTTCCACCTCCGCTACCACTGGGAGACCCGCACCCTCCCCATCTACGCCCTCGTCGTCGCCAAAAACGGCCCGCACCTCCATCCCTCCACCCAGACCGACTACGACACCGACACCAACGACGGCCAGATCGCTGCCAAAGGCATCACCCTCGTCCAGTTCGCCCAGACCCTCACCCAGGAGCTCTCCTCCGAGCTCGGCCGCGTCATCACCGACCAAACCAGCCTCCCCGGCCGCTTCGACATCACCCTAAATTGGACCCCCAACACCGGCGAATCCCAACACCCCGCCGGCTCCGACCCAGCAGCACCCGACGCAGGCCCCTCCATCTTCACCGCCATCGAGGACCAGCTCGGCCTCAAACTCAACCCCACCAAAGGCCCCGTCCAGGTCCTCATCATCGACCAGCTCGACCTGCCCGCCGAAGACTAAAGCAACCACTTACAGCCACGGCCGCAATCCGGCCCTGAGCGTAATCGAGGGAGCGAAACCCGCCTCGCCTTCAACCACCCGCCCTGAGCGAAGTCGAACTTGGACACGCCCCTCGCTGCTGGAGGGGCCCAGCCCCACCTACCGCCCCACCCCGCACGCCACAAGCGCCTCCTCCACCGTCCCCTCGCGAAACACAAACCCCGCCTCCAGCAGCTTCCGCGGCATCGCCCGCACACTCCCCAGCACCGTCTCCTCCGCAAACTCCCCCAGACCCACCCACACCACCCACGCCGGAACCGGCAGCCTCGCCGGCCGCCCCAGCGCTGCCCCGATCGCCGCCGCCAGCTCCCGACCCGTCACCGGCGCCGCACTCACCACATTCACCGCCCCCCGCAGCCCGTCGTCCTCAAGCAGCCTCTCCACCACCCGCACCAGGTCCCCCAGCGAGATCCAGCTGACATACCCCCGTCCCCCACCCACCGGCCCACCCAGCCCCAGCCGGAAGATCGGCAGCATCGCCGCCAGCGTCCCTCCCTCCCCCGCCAGCACCACCCCGATCCGCATCGTCACCACCCGCGTCCCCGCCCCCTCGAGCCGGCCCGCCGCCGCCTCCCACGCCTCGCACACCCCCGCCAGAAACCCCGTCCCCGCCGCCGATCCCTCATCCACCACACCCTCCCGCGTCCCCCCATAAAAGTTGATCCCCGACGCACACAGCAGCACCCGCGGCGGCCGCTCCGCCCTCCCTAGCGCCTCCACCAGCACCCGCGTCCCCACCACCCGACTCTCCAGAATCCCCCGCTTCTTCGCCACCGTCCACCGCCCCAGCACCGGCTCCCCCGCCAAATGCACCACCGCATCAAACCCGCTCACCACCGCCGGATCCAGAGCCTCCACCCCAGGCGCCCACCGAACCTCCTCACTGCCCCGAGCCGCCCGCCGCACCAGCGCCACCACCGTATCCCCCGCCGCCCGCCACTCCGCCACCAGCCGCCGCCCAATCAACCCCGTAGCCCCACTCACCAGAACCCGCCGCGCCATCATCACCCTTCCTCACAGATCGTCATCTCGACACTCCCTTTAGAAGCCGTCATCTCGACCGGAGCCGTGCCGCTTGTGGCACGGCGTAGCGGAGAGACCCCCGAATTTTTGCTGTTGCTCTTGCTGCAGCCGTTGCTCCTGCCCTTGCCGTGCCATCGTTGCTGCAGCTGTCATTTTGGTTGTCATTCCGAGCGGAGCGAGAACCCCCGCATCTCGCCTTTCACGACGGAGCGCAGCGACGCGTTCAAAAACCATCACCTTAGCCACCAGTACATCCCATCACGAGCGAGCCCCTCTCCTACGGGCCGCGCCTCTTCCCTCAGCGGTCATGGCGGTTGGGTTCGACAAACTTCCCACAACCGCGTTTAGCAGGACTTACGCATGCTTTACTTTGGACGATGTCTACAAGCTTTCAACTTTGGACCGACAATCTGCTCGGAGCCGCGAAAGACATCGCAGACGCACAACGTCAGATCGAACGGTGGCTTGCTGGTGATGCTCATGCTTGGGAACGCCCCGCAGAACTCCTCTGCGTCTTGGTAGATGACATGCATCTCGAGTTGTACATCAGCGAGAACAGCTCGCTACTGACAAGGGGCAGATTACATCAGCCAGAATGCTGCTTGAAGCAGCCCTAGCTTATGATCTTGGACCGGAAGGCTGGAGAGATGCTGGCGACGTTCTCAGGGACTCGGAATGGGAAAGCCTTCGCTGCAAGGCAAGAGCCTTCATGGCTTCCTCTGCAGAAGGGCAAGATCAGTCCTGACAAGTCGCATTGTCGTCAGTAACGAGCCAGAGCCTCCCAAGACCGGGCCGCCGAGGCAACTTCCCACAACGGCGTTTCTCGTTATCGATCACGATGGCTCGGTGGCCGTAACCTGGTAGGGATTCATTGCAGCATCTCTGCAGGAAGCTTTTTTGCTATGAGCCCCGCTTTGCCACTGGGAAGCATTTACGGTGCTTAAAGGAACCGATGGTCAAAGAGGACCGTAAAGCCTCAGTGACGGACGATGAACACACGCGCAGCACAGCAAAGCACGAGCCCATGGAAGGAGTGATGGAATGAAGCAGGTCTCTCCTCGCATCAAAGCAAGAATCACGGGGTTTGTGTATCTCATGATTTTCCTTGCAGCGCCCAGTGGTGCTGCAAGCGCAACTCCTATGAAGATGGCCATCAACTTGTGATGCGATCTCGCCGTTGCTTTCCTTCTGTATGACCTGCTGAGGCCGGTGAGTAGAAGCCTATCTCTCATAGCGGCGCTGTTCAGACTCATCTTTATCATTTTGATGGCGGTAACCTCGCTCAATTACTTCGGCTTCACAGGCTTGTTCCAGCAGCCGCGATCTGCGGAGGCCTTCGATGCCGGTTATGGCATCGCTCTGGTGCCTTTCGGTATTAGCTGCGTCCTGATCGGGTTTCTCGTCTTTCGATCAACCTTCTTGCCCCGCATCCTTGGTGTGCTCATGGGAGTGGCTGGAGGCGCTTACCTCCTCTTCTTATCGCCGGCGCTTGGAAACCGTTTATTCATTCCGTGGATCGTAGTACCTGCTGTTGTGGGCGAAGCATCGCTGACCTTGTGGTTACTCGTCATGGGCGTTAGGGCCGATAGATGGCAGCAGCAAGATGATTTTCAGCAGGCGGTTGTCAGCCGCCGTATGTGAACGAGATCCTGGAAGCGCTTCTTCGCTACAACAGTCTTGGTGACGCGTAGGCGGTTTAGTCGCGAGAAGCACTTCCCAGGACCAACCTTGAGGAACTTATCGCGGTCGACGGGCGTACCCTTATGGTATTCCGAGGTGATGCGATGATCGCAGGCACGGCACAGCATTACGCGCGGTGGATTGGGGCTCTATTTCTTGTTTCGATCGTTGCAGGTGGATGGGGCGAGTCCTACGTGCCTGATAAGCTGCTTCTCGCCAACGACCTGGCAGGTACGGCCCACCAGATGGCTAACTCGGTGGGACTCTTTCGGTCCAGCTTTGCCGCTTACCTGATTGAAGTCGCCTGCGACATTACGCTGAATGTGCTGCTTTATGCGCTGCTTCGCCCTGTGAGTCGCACTCTTTCATTGCTCGCGATGTGTTTTGGGCTCATGGGAACCGCGATCTTTGCCACGGGAGAATTGCTTTACTTTGCCGCCGCGCTACCGGCGATCGATGCCGATGTCGCCCGCGTGATCGCGCCCGAGGCTAAGGCATCGCTCACCTATCTCTGCATCACCATCTTCGGCTACTGTTTCGGCATCTTTGCGATGTTCTATGGCATTGCAGCGGCAGTGCGAGGGTGCCTGATCTGGCGTTCCGGCTATTTGCCGCGTGCGCTTGGCGCCGTCGGCATCCTTGGCGGCGCCAGCTTCGTCGTGAAGAACTTTCTGCTTGTCCTCGCCCCACGCTTTGACCTGCCATATGTGATTGCGCCCATGATGCTGGCGATGCTCTCTATGGGGTTCTGGCTGTTGGTCAAAGGGGTGGATTCCGCGCGATGGAGCGCGACACAAGCGGTGCAGAGAGTTTCGGAACCATAATCGACCTTGCGGTTTGACTTCTTGAGTCAGGGGATTGTCGACCAGTGTCTCTGCTGATTGATCTCGCGCAAAGTTTGTACACTGCTGCCGAGACAACTCCAGCCCGTCCTAGCGAGGAAGTAGGTAACGATAAGTCGCATCGTGGGAAGGAATGCGTCACTGAGCAAGACGCGGTACGAGGGCCAATGTGCATAGCACCTCCTATGCACAACCTCTCTCAAAGAGCGTGAAACGACCGCGCTACACCGGCTCCGTGAGCGATCAACTTCGCTGACACCCACGAGTTGCCGCCCAGTCTTCAGACGCCCGCACCAAACCCACTACCCCCGCAAAGCCCCCCGCGCCGCCTCCAGCAGCACCGCCACCTCCGCCTCCCCATGCGCCGCCGACACAAACGCCGCCTCAAACTGGCTCGGCGGCAGCCACACCCCCGCCTCCATCATCGCCCGGTGAAACCGGC
>CAXSEC010000180.1:0-6673 GCA_964236325.1 uncultured Acidobacteriaceae bacterium
CGCGGCGATGCAGGGAAGAATGGCTGACAAAGCAGCGGAAGCAAGGCGCGCCGGGACGAACCATCTCGTTGCCTCAAGACGGATCAAGGGTAAGTTCCAAAATCCGGTTCCGACTCAGGTGGGAACGCTCGGCCTCATCTTCAAGGCCATGCCCCTCTACATCAAGAATCACGAGCAAAGAACCCCGCTGGTGCAGCCGGGGCCCTTCAGAACGGATGCAAACATCTACAAGGATGCGCCTGAGAGTGGATTGCGCGTTACGTGGTTCGGCCATTCAGGCATGCTGCTTGAGATCGATGGTGTACGCCTGCTGATTGACCCGGTGTGGGAGCAGCGAGCGTCTCCGCGGCAGTGGTTTGGGCCGAGACGTTTCTTCCCACCGACCATTGCTCTCGAGGACCTGCCAGAACTCGACGGGATCCTGACGTCGCACGACCATTACGACCATTTAGGCGAGGCGACCATGCGGAGGCTGGCCAAGTCTGCCTGTGCCAGGAGAGCACGGTGGGTTACGGCTCTCGGCGTGGGAGCGCTGCTTCAATCCTGGGGGATTGTTGCCGAGCATATCGTCGAGTTGGACTGGATGGAGGAAGCCGTGGTGACGAGCGAGCGCGGTCCGAAGCTCCGCGTGACGGCACTGCCAGCTCGTCACTTTTCTGGCCGAAGCCTGTTTCACCGCTTTGAAACGCTGTGGGGCTCCTACGTGCTGCAAGGCTCTCAGCATCGGGTTTATTTTGGCGCGGATAGCGGCTGGTGGGAGGGTCTTGCGCAGATTGCGGAGCGTTTCGGACCCTTTGATCTGACGATGCTCGAGATTGGTGCCTTCAACGAGCTTTGGAAAGACATTCATCTCGGGCCGGACAATGCGGCAAGGGCATTCCGCCTGATGGGGGAACAAGGTCTGTTGATGCCGATTCACTGGGGACTCTTCGACCTGGCGCTACACGCATGGCAGCAACCGATTGAGAGAATGATTGAGGTCGCGGAAGAGTCTGGCATCGCGCTTTGGTCGCCTGAGCCCGGCCGGCCCACAGAGGTCATTGCGGGCAGACCCCTGCTGGATCCGTGGTGGAAGCGGGATGCTTGACCTGCGCCAAGGTACGCCAGATCTGGAGCGAGGAACGGGTGTGGAGAAGCGAATTCTCTTGTGAGGACCGGGAAGAGCGGGTACAAAGAGAGTGTCTTGCCGAAGCTGACGCGGCAACGACTCGGAGGCGCGATGACTGGTTCCGCAGAAGGATCGATCCTGCGCGAGGTGATGGACATCCGTCAGGCCTCAGAGTATCTCGGGATCAGCGGCGATACACTCTATCGTTATGCCTCTGAAGGCTTTGTTCCAGCCTTCAAGCTAGGCAATCGGTGGCGCTTCAAGAGGTCTCTGCTGGACTCGTGGATGGATGAGAAGTCCGGCGTCAAGCCTGGAGCGAACAAGGTGACGATGATGCCGCAGGAGAAGAAGCCGGCAGGCCGGACACGGCAGGCCTGACACTCGAATGGTCTTCGTTGCGTTCCAGAGTAAGCAGCGTGATCTCCGGCGGGCAGTTCAGTCGCAGTGGAATGCCTACGGTGCCCAGGCCGCGGTTCACGTAGAGCTGCATGGAATGGAAGTGGAAGAGACCCTCGATGTATTTACGCCCGAGCGGGGGCAGAACCAGTGGTCCAACCAACGGGAGGCGCACCTGGCCGCCATGCGAGTGGCCTGAGAGCATAAGGTCGACGCTGGCACCTCGTGGATGGCTGAGAACAAAGTCAGCGTAGTCGGGTGCATGCGACATCAGGACGACGGGCCCCTGTGGGGCCGGTGGGACGGCGGTAGTCAGGTCAGGCCGGTCGGTGCCGGGATCCGCCGTGCCAGCGATGTGCAGGCGGTCACCTTTCACGATCAGCGTTTCATACCGGTTATGAAGTACGGGGATACCCCGCGACTGCAGTGCGGCGGTCACCATGGGTGCGTTCACCGCAACATCGTGGTTGCCAAGGACGGCAAACCGTTGCGGACAGCGGATGGTCGCCAGGATCTCTGCGCAGCGTGCCGCAGCATGGCTTTCGAAGAGGAAGTTCAAAGAGCCGCGGGTGATGAAATCACCGGTTAGAAGCACCGTATCGGGGTTGAGTCCATTGACCTGAGCGACGACGCGCTCCAGGAAGAAGGGTTCGGTGAACTCTTCGAGATGGAAGTCACTCAGCTGGACGATGCGGTGTCCGACAAAGGCGGTGGGCAGGTGCTGAACGAGGATGCGCTGAGTTTGCACGCTGATTTCGTGTCGAGCAACAAGGCTGCTGTACAGGCCTAGACCTGCGAGCGTGGCGCCCGAGCCGACGAGAAAGGTTCTGCGGGTAAGACCGTGCGGTCCCGGGGTGTTTAAGGTCATCTCCCCCATGATACCGAGGGTGGAGTGGAGGAGCTTAGCCGCTGCGGGACGCTGGGACGCTCGAAACGGCTAAGATGAAGCGGATGAACTTCTCGTTACGAAAGAGGCGGGCCCTCAAGGCAGCAGCCACGGCTGAAGTTGACGCCCTGCTCATCACCCATCTTCCAGACGTTCGTTATCTTTGTGGATTTACAGGCTCCGCCGGTGCGCTTGCGTTGAGCCTGGCAGATGCACGGCTGTTTACGGACGGCCGGTACCGGCAGCAGGCGCAGGACGAAGCACTGGGTACGACTGTGGTGATTGACAGCCGGCCAGCAGGCATTGCGGCTGCGATCTGGCTGAACGAACGGGCGGAGCGATGCCTGTTCGATGCCGCGCACGTAACGGTTGCCGATCTAGAGCACATGCGTGAGGTGTTGAAGCCGAAGGATCGCCGGCGGTTCTTTCAGGCGAGCACGGGTCTTATGGCGAACCTGCGTGAGGTGAAGGATGCAGCGGAGATCGAGGCGATGCGATCCGCTGCAAGCCTCGGATGCCGTCTCTTTGACGATGTGCTGAACAGTGTTGTGCCTGGTGCGAGGGAATCGGAGATCGCCCTCCGCCTGGAACAGGGCGCTCGCCGCGGCGGCGCGGACGGCATGAGCTTCGAGACCATTGTTGCCTCGGGCGTGAGAAGTGCACTCCCGCATGGTCGAGCGACCGCAGCGAAGTTGCCGCGAGGCGGCTTTGTGACGCTCGACTTTGGCGTCTCGCTGAACGGCTATTGTTCCGACATGACGCGGACGGTTCATCTGGGACGGCCAAAGCCGGAGGCACGAAGCGTGTATGATTTCGTTCTGGAAGCCCAGCTTGCGGCGGTTGCAACGGTTCGTGCCGGGGTCGCAGCATCGGCGGTCGATGATGCGGCGCGGTCTGTTCTTCGGCGCGCTGGTCTCGGGGACTATTTCATCCATTCCACCGGACATGGTGTTGGCCTTGAGATTCACGAAGGTCCGCGCATCGCAATGAAATCCACATCTCGCCTGACGGCGGGTATGGTGATTACGATCGAACCGGGCGTTTACCTGCCAGGGCGTTTTGGAGTGAGGATCGAAGACACGATCCTGGTGACGAAGACGGGCGGCGAGATTCTCACACCCACGACGAAGGCGTTGATCGAACTGTAGGTTCGAGTCAAGGAAGGAACGATGGATCAGGATCAGGTGAAGGAGCTTCGCGAGCTTATTGAGCTACTTAAGGCAAACGAGATCGCGGAGTTCGACATGGAACAACCAGACTTCAAGGTTCGCTTGAAGTTTGCGGCGGCCGTCCCGGCTGTGGCAAACGACTTCGACCAGACCATGCGCTTGGCACCCCAGGTGTCGCTTGAGGAACTCCGCGATGAGGTGTTGGAGGCTTCACTCAGGGGCAAGTCACCGCGCATACCGGCATCGGACCCGACGCACGACGAGACGCTTTACACGGTGAAGTCTCCCATCGTCGGGACCTTCTATGAGTCGCCTTCCCCTGGCACTCCGGCCTTTATCAAGGTTGGCGAGGAGGTCGAGGTTGGACAGGTGCTTTGCATTATCGAAGCCATGAAGCTGATGAACGAGATCGAGGCAGAGGTTGCCGGTGAGGTCGTGAAACGTATCGCCGCGAGTGGTCAGCCGGTGGAGTACGGACAGCCTTTGTTTACGATTCGGCCGCGCTAGACCATTGGCGGCAGCCCCTTAACGCAATCGGAAGGCGATATTTTATGTTTGAAAAAGTGCTGATCGCAAATCGAGGCGAGATCGCGCTGCGGGTTATCAGTGCCTGCAAAGAGATGAAGATTCGCACGGTTGCGGTCTACAGTGAAGCGGATCGTGACTCGTTGCACGTTCGCTTCGCGGATGAGGCTATCTGCATCGGTCCGGCGCGATCAGCCGAGAGCTATCTCAACGTGCCGGCGGTCATCTCCGCGGCGGAGATTGCGGATGTGGATGCGATTCATCCCGGGTACGGATTGCTGAGCGAGAACGCGAACTTCGCCGAGGTCTGTCGAGCGTCAAACATTAAGTTCATTGGTCCACCACCGGAGGTCACTCGGTTGATGGGCGAGAAGTCTACCGCAAGGCAGACGATGAAGAAGGCAAAGGTTCCAATCCTGCCAGGTTCAGATGGCATCATCGCGGGCGAAGACGAGGCGCTGGACTGGGCCAAGAGCGTCGGCTACCCGGTCATCCTGAAAGCTGTGGCGGGTGGTGGCGGCCGCGGGATGCGGATCTGTCGGTCCGCTGCTGAACTTCCCGGGCTGTATCAACAGGCCTCGACCGAGGCCGCAAATGCCTTCGGAAACGGCGACCTGTACATGGAAAAGTTCATCGAGCGGCCGCGGCATATCGAGTTCCAGGTGCTGGCCGATGAACATGGCAATGTGATGAGCCTTGGCGAGCGGGAATGCTCCATTCAACGGCGGCACCAGAAGCTGATTGAAGAGGCGCCCAGCTTGCAGATCTCGCCGAAGCTGCGGGAGGAGCTGGGTAAGACCATTCAGAGGTCGCTCACGAATATCGGCTACCAGAATGCCGGCACGATCGAGTTTTTGATGGATGAAGACGGGAAGATCTACTTCATCGAGATGAACACCCGCATTCAGGTGGAGCACTGTGTTACGGAGATGGTGACGGGCGTCGACCTGGTGAAGGCACAACTTCGGATCGCAGCGGGTGAGAGGCTGCACGACATCGTGCCGGTAGTGCCTCCGATCCGCGGGCACGCCATCGAATGCCGAATCAATGCAGAGCATCCGGAGAAGTTCACGCCAAGCGCAGGAAAGATTACCGCATTCAATCCGCCGGGCGGGAACGGCGTTCGTGTCGACACGGCCCAGTATGCGGAGGGAGTTGTGCCTCCCTACTATGACAGCATGATTGCAAAGCTCATCTGCCACGGTCAGGATCGTGAAGAGGCCATCAACAAGATGCAGCGCGCTCTCGATCAATTCGTCATAGAGGGAATCTACACGTCAATTCCGCTTCATCAGCGCATCTTTGCTGACCCGGAGTTCCGCGCAGGTAAGTTCGACACGAAGTTCATGGAACGATTTCTTGATCGCCAGAAAGGCTGACGGCAGTCTGCGGCTGCCAAGGATCTACGCCATTCTGGATGGCGATTCGATCCGGTCTGCTGGCCTGGATCTTAGATCGACCGCGATCACCTTACGCGACGCTGGTGTTCTACTACTGCAGTATCGCGACAAGACGGCATCTGAGATCGAGATTCTGGAGAACGCGCACGCTATCCGCACAATCTTCCAGGGTGCTTCAGCAACGCTGATGCTGAATGACTTTCCTCACCTCGTCGCGGAGACGGGATGGGACGGCGTGCACGTCGGGCAAACTGACACCGCGGTGCTCGAAGCGCGTCGACAGATTGGGCGCGATCGTCTCGTCGGCATCTCGACACACACGCCAGAGCAGTTTTCCGAGGCTGCAGACACCGATGCTGACTACATCGCCTACGGACCCATCTTTGAGACTGGAAGCAAAGCCGATGCCGAGACTCCGGTCGGCCTACAGGGACTTCGCGATCTTCGCAGGCTGGACGCTCGACCTCTGGTGGCCATCGGAGGCATTTCACGGGAACGATTGAGCAGTGTCTTCGCTGCAGGCGCTGATAGCGTCGCCCTCATCAGTGCGCTGTATCGGCATCCACCAAGCATGCTTGAGACCGTTTCAGGGCTACTGGAGGCCGCAGCATCCGCTCACTGACCCGCCGATGTAGGAAGAGAAGTGCACGCCTTATACCCAGAAGCGCATCCCGTGCACTACTATTGCGTAAATGCTGACACTTAAACTTTGCACATAACGCCGACGGCGGTGTGTACGGACTTCAGTTGAGACTTGGCCGACGAGTGAAGGCGTTCTCGCTGCAGCATGAATTCTGAAGACCGAGGGACGTCCCAGGATGTCAGAACTTTTCGCCAAGAAGTCGATGGAGATGTTGCAAGCGCAGGCGCAGGAAGAGGGAAGCGATACGCTTGAGCGATCGCTTGGTGTGGTGTCGCTCACTGCTCTCGGCATCGGAGCGGTCATTGGGGCCGGAATCTTTGTTCTGTCCGGCATCGGAGCACATTCTGCCGGGCCGGCGCTCATGCTGGCCTTTGTCTTATCCGGCCTGGGTTGCGCCTTCGCGGGATTGTGTTACGCGGAGTTTGCCGCAATGATTCCGCTGGCGGGATCGGCATACACCTACGCGTATGCGACTCTCGGGGAGCTGTTCGCCTGGATTATTGGCTGGGATCTTACGCTTGAGTACGCAATGGGAGCTAGTACTGT
>CAXSEC010000181.1:0-6646 GCA_964236325.1 uncultured Acidobacteriaceae bacterium
GGGGGGGGGGGGGGGGGGGGGGGTGGGGGCGGGGGGGTGGGCGGGTGTGGTGGTGGGGCGGTGGAGTTGGACCTGGGAGTCGTCGAGGGGGATCTCAGGGAAGGTTTCGAGGGGCGTGGTGAGGTCGGTGGCGGGCTGGGAGGGGGGGTGGTCGCGCCAGGAGCCGACGGGGTAGAGGTCGGCGAGGAGATCGGCGCGCTGCTGGGGAGGGGCGGTGGGGGCGAGGCGGGCGGTGAGGGCTTCGCGGCTGAGCTTGCTGGGGAAGGTGTTGGTGAGGTCTTCAAAGAGGATGAGTGAGACCAGAACGCAGTCGCGGGAGGTCCAGGGGCGGGGCTGGTAGGCGAGGAGGTGGAACTCGAGGGGGAGATGATCGCGTTCGAGGGCGATGGCGGCGTTGACGCCGGCGGCGTAGCGCTCGAAGGCGTGGAGCTGGTCCGGCGGCAGCTGGGTGAGGATGCGATCGGCGGCGGGACCGAGGGCGAGGGTGCGCTGCAGGCGATCGTGGGGGATGAGGCTGGAGCCGAGGATCTCGGCGAGCTCGCCGGCGGCGTGGCGGCGGAGGGTATCCATCTGAAAGAGGCGGTCCTGGGCGGTGACAAAGCCCTGCGCGAAGACGAGATCGTCGAAGGTGCGGGCGCGGACGGAGGGGATGCCGCGGGGGTCGCGGGTGATGGTGACGGGCGAAGTTAGGCCGGGCGTGATGAGGGAGCCGGAGAGCTGCGGGAGGTTTTCGGTGGTGACGCGATGCAGCCACCAACGGGCGATGGCGATGGCGACGGCACAGAGAAGCAGCAGGCTGACGAGGCCGGCCAGGAGGAGGCGGAGGCTGCGGCGGGAGCCGGGGGAGGAGCGCAGGAGCGGATCGGGGGTGGAGGGACGGGTGGGAAGGCGAGCTTCTGCGAACGGGTCGGGGGTCATCGCGGTGAGTTGAGTCTAAATGTGAGGTGTTGGCGGCTTCTGATGGCGGCTGGGCAGGGAAGTTCTCACGGGATGCGGCGGGGCGCCGCTGGCGATCGCCCGGGTTGGAAGTGAGAGCGCGGCGGCCTCGGGGTGGCCGCTTGCTTGGGATGAAGGGGGAAGCGGGTTCATCGACTGCGCTTAGGGTTTATTGCCAATAGCAAAATGCGGAGGTCTCTCCGCTCGCGATGCTCGGTCGAGATGACGACTTCTTTGGGGGGGCTGCTTGGCCTTTGGTCGAGATGACGGCTTCATTGGGAGG
The DNA here is from genome assembly GCA_964236325.1 of uncultured Acidobacteriaceae bacterium. Lineage (GTDB taxonomy): Bacteria > Acidobacteriota > Terriglobia > Terriglobales > Acidobacteriaceae > Edaphobacter. The sequence goes on from CAXSEC010000181.1 coordinate 1,220, forward strand.
TGCGGGGACGTGTACCCATTTGGCTGGGCTCAGGGTCCAGCGTGAGGGCGAAATGCGGGGGTCTCTCCGCTTGCGATGCTCGGTCGAGATGACGACTTCCTTGGGGGGCTGGGTCTTCGGGTGAGATGACGGCTTCATGGGGGGGAAGCGGGACGCGTCGCTGCGCTCCGTTGCTAAGAGCGAGATGCGGGGGTTCCTCGGCTTCGCCTCGGAATGACAACCAAAATCAAACGCTTCGCCTCGGAATGAGAAACAAAACTTGAACGCTGCGTCTCGGAAGGACAGGCAAGGAAGGTTGTCACGAGGAGGGGCTCGAGAGAGTGATGTGCGGCGTTGGTATGCTGGGCACTTGCTCGGGAGGAGGTGCGGGATGGCGGAGGCGGCGGGTTTGCATGGATTGCAGATGGTGTTTTTGCTGCTGCTGGTGCTGGTGGCGGCCTTTGCGGTGATGGCGGAGCGGATGCGGCTGCCGTATCCGATCGTGCTGGTGGTGGCGGGGCTGGGGATCAGTTTTGTGCCGCACATGCCGCGGGTGCCGCTGAGCCCGCAGCTGGTATTTGTGATCTTTTTGCCGCCGCTGCTGTATTACTCGGCGTGGAACACGAGCTGGCGGGAGTTTAAGAACAACCTGATCTCGATCACGCTGCTGGCGATTGGGCTGGTGGCGTTTACGGTGATTGGGGTGGCGCTGGTGAGCGACCACTTTATTACGGCGCTCGATTTCAAGAGCGGATTTGTGTTGGGCGCGGTGGTGGCGACGACGGACGCGATTGCGGCGGCGTCGATTGCGGCGCGGATCGGGTTGCCGGCGCGGGTGGTGGAGATTCTGGAGGGCGAGAGCCTGCTGAACGATGCAACGGGGCTGCTGGCGCTGGAGTTTGGCGTGCAGATGCTGCAGACGGGGGAGACGCCGACGGTGGGCGCGGGGGTGCTGCGGCTGCTGTGGCTGATGGCAGGCGGGATTGGGGTTGGCCTGGTGGTGGGGTGGGTGGTGGCGATCTTCGAGCGGTGGATCGACGACGGGCCGGTGGAGATGGTGATCAGCGTGGTGGTGCCGTATGTGGCTTATCTGGCGGGCGAGGAGCTGCGAGTTTCAGGCGTGATGGCGGTGGTGGCGTGCGGTTTGTACCTGGGGCGGCGGAGCGTTGGTCTGTTCTCGCCGGAGGTAAGGATCCTGATGACGAACGGGTGGGAGTCGCTGAACTTCCTGCTGAATGGGCTGGTGTTTCTGCTGATTGGGCTGCAGCTGCCGTATGTGCTGGCGGGGATCGGGGACTACAGCCGGCGGACGCTGGTGGAGTATGGCGCGGTGTTCAGCCTGGTGCTGATTGCCCTGCGGCTGGTGTGGATGTTCCCGGCGGCGCGCTTGTCGAACTGGCTGCGGCGCATTGTTCCCGGGGTGAAAGAGGAGCCGATGCCGGGGGCGAAGGGGGTGTTTGTGATTGGGTGGACGGGGATGCGGGGGGTGCTGGCGCTGGCGGCGGCGTTCAGCCTGCCGGAGGTGCTGTCGGATGGGCGGCCATTTGCGCAGCGGAACCTGATTATCTTTCTGACGTTTGCGGTGATTCTGGTGACGCTGGTGGTGCAGGGGCTGAGTTTGCCGTGGCTGATCCGGCGGCTGGGACTAAGCCGGTCGGAGAGCCGGGAGGAGGAGATGGAGGCGCGGCGGACGGTGCTCGAGACGGCGATTAACTATCTTGAGGTGGAGCAGAACAAGGGCGGCGAGGAGCTGGCGCATGGCTTTGAAGATCTGCTGCATCGATACCGGCATCGGCTGGAGGCGGTGAACTATGGGCTATCCAACGCGGACACGGACACGGCGGGAGAGACGGCGTATCGGCGGGTGCGGGAGCTCTCGCGGGAGGCGGTGCAGGTGGAGCGGCGGACGGCGGTGCGGCTGAGGGACGATGGGAGGATTGGAGATGGGGTGATGAACCGGTTGTTGCGGGAGCTGGATTTGACGGAGGCTCGGCAGAAGGTGGAGGGGTAGGGCTGGGCGAGGGTTAGAGGAAGACGGTTCTGCGGTCGAGCGGGCTGCGAGAGGCAGGATCAGCGTTCCCGATGGAGAAGCAGGTTCCTCCACTCCGCTTCGCTTCGGTCGGAATGACAACCAAGTGCGCAGCGCTTCGCTCCGTTGTGAGAGGCGAAATGCCGGGATCCTTCCGCTTTGCTCAGGATGACAACGAAAGACGAGGCCGGTCTAGGATGCTGGCGGGTCCAGGGTGCGGCGCGTTCAGGGCGCGGGAGGCGGTGTGGGGGCGGGGTCGGCGGACGTGGCGGGTGTTGGATCGGGGGCGGTGGCGGGTGGGAGCGGGCCGGACCAGTAGCTGCCGCGGGTGCGGATGACGGCGTCGGGGTAGTCGGGCACGGTGACGCGGAGAGGGTGGAAGCCGGGTTCGGTGGAGCCGGCGAAGGGTTGGAAGCTCAGGTTGTAGAAGTTGTGGATGCGGTTGGCGAGGCGGTTCATGGCCTGGTCGAAGCCTTTTTGCGAGGTGAAGTTGGCGTATTCGCCGCCGGAGAGGACGGCGAGCTCGTGGGCGGCGTTTTTCCTGAGGGAGTTGATGGCGAGCAGGAAGATTTCGACGATGCCGCCACCGCCACCGTGCTTAAGCTCTTCGAGGACCTCGTCGCGGCCGGGGGAGAAGGCGACGGAGTCGACGACAGTGTTGGAGCGACCGAGGGTGGCGATGAGCTGTTTGGCGTCGGTGTGGCTGCCGTGGTCGCGGGTCTCGGAGAGCAGGAGGATGGCGTGGCGCATGCTAGCGGGACGGCGGTCAAGCAGGCTGTTGGCGTAGGCGACGGCGTCGAAGGTGCGGACGTGGGTCTCGTCGCAGGGCTTGATTTCGGCCAGGCCGGTGGAGAGGACGTTTGGGTCGGCGGTGAAGTCGCCGACGAGGGTGGGGTCATCGCCGAAGGTGACGACGGCGATCTCGTGCGGGGCGCCGCCGGTGAGGGCGTCGAGCATGTCGGGGAGGCCGCGGAGCTTCTGCAGCTCGAAGGCGGCGGCGCCGCTGCACTGGGCGACGATGACGAGCGAGAGACCGTCGTTGCCCAGGTCTTCTTCGAGGTGGAGGCGCTGGGGATGGCCCGCGTCTTCGACGACGAACTTATCGGCGGTGAGGCCGAAGATGAGATCGCCCTTTTTGGTGCGGACCTCGGTGGGGACGAAGACGAGGTTGGATTGGGTGGAGAGGCGGAAGGGGATGTCGGATTGCGGCGCGGATGTGGGTGAGGTCTGGTTTGCGGTGGGTGCGGGTGGCGGGGCAGGCGTCTGCGCGAGGGCGGGAGGGCTAAGCAGAGCGAGGAGTAGGGAGAATCGTCGCATGGGAGGAGTTTAGGGCAGATGCATAGAAGGTGGCGGCTCAACTTTCAGCGGAAGATGCCGATGGTAAGGACAGAGAGGGTGTCTGGGAGCCGGGCGGGGGCCAGCCGGCATGGCGAACGGTGAGGAGGATGACGGCGGTGGCGAGGACGATGATGGGAAGGACGATGAGGCTGCCCTCCGGGCCGGTGAGGCCGCCCGAGAGGAGCGGCTTGCCCTGAGGATGGGAGCCGAGGAGATGGAAGGCCATCATGTGGCCGGAATCCGCGACACCGTAGACAAAAGACTGCGCCCAGTCCCACGCGGCGTGAAAGCCGATGGCCCACCAGAGCGAGCCGGTGCGCCAGAGAGAGAGGCAAAAGACCAGGCCGATGAGGCCGGCGGAGACGAGGCCAAGGGGGCTTTCGCCGGCGTTGGACTTGTGGCCGAAGCCGAAGATGAAGGAGAAGATAGCGGCGGCGATCCAGAAGCCGATGGTGCGGGCATAGGGGCTGGAGGTAGCGTGGTGGAAGGCGCCAGCGAGGCCGCGGGCGAGGGTGAACTGGAGGTAGCCGCGGAGGGCGTACTCCTCAAAGAGACCGACAAAGAGAAAGGCGACAAACCATTCGGCGCCGAAGTGGAGGATGGCGGCACCGGAGAGCTGGAGGCCGGTGAAGACGAGCAGATGAGTGGCAACCAGAGTGCCGACGAGCATCGAGAGCAGGAGGGCTCCCCAGGCGAGGCCGGCGAGGAAGTGAGGGAGAGCACGCGGGGTGAAGCCGATGCCGTAGGCGCGCAGAGGGCGGCGCTCCACGCGGGACATGATGAAGGTGACGAGGCCGATGAGGGCAAACTGAACGGCTTCGCTGATCAGGGACAACGCTGGTGGGAGCTCGTCGTTCGCGGAGAGCTTCTTAGGATGGGGATACAAGACGTGAGCGATGCGGTTGGCGACGTAGCCGAAGGCGAAGAGCAGGGCAAAGAAGAGGAGCAGGCTCCAGCCGGCACGGAGGCCATCGGCGCCGAAGAAGGTCCGGCGAAGGGGGGAGGGCTGCTCTGCTGGTGGAAGGGGATTGAAGGCATCGATTGGGGAGATGCCGGAAGACGAAGCGAGGTCCTGGTCCATGAAGGTCCTCCGAGAGGGTGCGTTGAGCGTGAGCTGGCGAGAGGGTACGAGGAGATGGTAAGCGAAGTTGCACATGCGCTGCGGCTTGACATGGAGGAAGCCGGCACTATGCTTGGAGATTCGGGCTGCGCGGTGTGGTGCGAGGTTGATGAGGGGAGAGCGGCTGGATGGTGAAGGTTCTACATCATGATCGGTGTTTCGATGGGGCGTGTTCGGCGTCGCTGTTTACGCGGTTCTATCGCGAGTGTATGGATGCCGGCGCCGAGTTTACGTATGGCGGCCTGATGCATAAGGCGGGTGGGCAGTTTGATGCGGGTGAGTTTACGGGTGACGAGAATGCGGTGGTGGACTTCAAGTACTCGGACTCGCCGAAGGTGACGTGGTGGTTCGATCACCATCTGAGTGCGTTTTTGACGCCTGCGGACGAGGCGGAGTTTGAGCGGTATGAGGAGCAGGCGCGGCTGAGCGGAGGGCGGCAGCAGAAGTTTTTCGATCCGAACTTTATCTCGTGTACAGGATTTATTGCGAAGGTGGCGAGTGAGCGGTTCGGGATGGATGTGGCTCCGCTGGCGGAGCTGATTCATTGGGCGAACATTGTGGACGGGGCGAAGTATGAGAGCGCGGCGGCGGCGGTGGGGATGGGGGAGCCGGCGATGCAGCTGACGCTGGTGATCGAGAGCTCGGACGATGCGACGCTGATACCGAAGTTGATCCCTTTGCTGACGGAGATGCCGCTGGGGGAGATTGTGCGGCAGGAGTTTGTGCAGGCGCAGTTGGGGCCTCTGCTCGAGAAGCATTGGGCGCAGATTGAGTTGTTGCGGGAGCGGGCGCGGGTGGAGCGCGGGGTGCTGACGTTCGACATAACGGACCAGCCGGCAGATGGCTACAACAAGTTCATTCCATACGACTTGCATCCGGAGGCGACGTATACGGTGGGGCTGTCGAAGTCGAAGCATCGGGTGAAGATCAGCGTGGGGACGAACCCGTGGACGACGATTCC
>CAXSEC010000182.1:0-6508 GCA_964236325.1 uncultured Acidobacteriaceae bacterium
CCTCTTCCGTCAGAGATTCAAGCGGCGTCGGACCGAACACGCCGGCATTGTTCACCAGTACATCCACCTTGCCGAAGTGCTTCTTCACCTCGGCAAACAGTGTGTCAATATCAGCAATCTTGGCCACGCTGGCGCCCACCACCACAGCCTTCCCACCGCCCATCTCAATCTCCTTTGCCACACGCTCGGCGCCAGCCCGGTCGGACGCGTAGTTCACCACAACGCTCGCGCCTTCACGGCCAAAGGCCTTCGCAATGCCCGCCCCGATCCCCTTTGAGGCTCCTGTCACGACCGCAACCTTGCCTGTCAACTTACCCATTTCGCTCACCCCTCGATGTACGTCGAATCCTTCGACATCTATCGAATAGAGTCGTCTCGCACAGATTGGTTGCGGAACCTGATCGACAGGCGGACATCTGGCTCAAACGCCGAGGTGCCCCACCCGTCACAGCTCCATCGTGATGGGTGGGACGTAAGACCCTCGCCCGCCTGACCTGCCCCCTCTACTTCACCATCCCCTTCACAATCTCATCCAGCCGATCCGGCGTCCCCTCCACCCGCTCCAGAAATGGATATCGCTCGCCCCCGTGGTACTCCACCGAAATCACCTTGAAGTACCCCGTATTCTCCGCAATCAGCGAGATCGCCGGCCCACTTCCCTTCGCCTCCTTCAATGCCGCCTTCAGTAGATCCGGCGTAAACGCCCGCCCATTCACCGCCACCAGCTTCATCCCCGGCACAATCCCCGCCTTGTCGCCCACCCCATCCTTCAACACGTCGTAGACAGTCCCGTTCTTGCTCACGCCCAGCCCCAGCGAGTACCAGAAGCTTGCCGACTCCGTCAGCGACTCCCGAGCCTTCGAGTACACATTCGAGCTCTCGCCGTACACCAGCCTGTACCCGCCACGTGCAATCCCGCCGAGCGGCGCATGGTAGTCATGCGAGTCCAGCCGCGTCCGCAGAAATCCCGCCCAATCGTTCGGCGTCACCGCATTCAAGCCCGCCACCACGTCGTCAAACGTATACGACACCACCTTTGGCGCCGTGTTCCCGCCCAGCCCGTGGAACGCCGCAATAAAGTCGTTCAGCGACCGCTTGCCCTTCGTCTTCTCCCGGATTGTCGTATCCACATCCAGCCAGATCAGCTCGCCCTCATCGTAGTAATCCAGCGCCAGCCGCCAGTTGTCCCATTCCGAGCTGCCGCCATCGCCCAGCACCTGCGCCGCCGTCGCCGTATCCTGAATGTTCCGCCACGTCCGGCCCGGCCGATGATCCATCTCCGCCGCCACATCCGCCAGATATCCTCGATACTGCTCCGCCGACCAGATCCCCGATCGCGCCGCCAGCACATCTCCCAGATACTCCGTTAGCCCCTCATACACCCAGAGCAGGTCGCCCTCCATCGGCCTTTGATAGTTCTCCGTCGCCAGGCCCGCCGGCCGCCGATACTTCCCGTTCCAGCTGTGCGTAAACTCATGCGGCAGCAGGCTGCCCGCCACCGTAAACCGCGCCTCGTCGGTAAACGTCTTCTCGCTCACCCGGTCATCACTCGACTGGTGATGCTCCAGTCCAAAATGCGCCACCTGGTCGCTCAGCGTCACCAGAAAGTGATAGCTCCCGTAGTGCCGGCTCTTATAAAGAGCACCCGTCTCCCGCACCAGCCTCGAAAAATCCTCGACATGCTCCTTCGAAAGCTCCAGATCCTCCGGCCCATCCGCCGCCATATCCAGATAGTGCTTGGGCGCAACCTCCGGCGCCAACGCCACCTCCTTGAACCACCGCCCCGTCAACACCGGCGAGTCCACCAGCTGCTCCAGACTCACCGTCTTGAACATCGTCGCCTTGTTCGGCCCGGATTGCTCCAGCAGTGCAGGATCAAGCGCCGTTCCGTAGCCCCAGTTCGGCGCAAAAGTCACGCTCGGCGTCACCATCACCTCCGCCGCCTTCGCCCCCTCCGGATACAGCACCACCGAGTTCCAGCTCAGCAGCGCCAGGTTCGCGCTCGTCGACGCCCCACCCGAAAACGATCCGCCACCACCCGCACCCGGCGTCAGAAAGTCCAGCTTCACCTCGAGCGTCGTCGCCCCTTGCGGCACATTCAGGTGGAAGGCAAACATATCCACCTTGTCCCGCTGCCACTCCACCCGCTGCCCACCCGCCGTCATCACCAGCCCCGCCAGGTTCTCAATCGGCCCCGTCGGCCCATGCTCCCCCGGAATCCACTTCGGATACACCAGCGTCAGCGGACCCGCCGTCACCGGCATCACCTCCGTCGCATGCAAAATCCGCCGCGGCGCCTCCGTCAAATCCACGCTCAACGTAATCGCCGCCCCCTGCGCCCCCGCTACACCACCCAACCCCAACGCCACCACACCCAAAACCAGACCCGACCGCAATCCCGACATGCAAGTTCTCCTGCAAGCACTCTGAGTAGAGCGCTCCTTTGTTAAGGGCATGGCTTCAGCCATGCCGTAAGTGCCTTCCATAGCTTGCGGCTTTAGCCGCTGAGAACAGCTTGGTCATACCCTCAGGTCAATCAAACTCCCTAACAGCAACCTACATCGACTTGGCCCTTCGAGCGAAATTCGCTCCGCACTTTACCCTTCCTTCGAAGGCGATCGCCTCCTTCAGCCAAAGCGGCCCGGCGGAGAGCATCGACCATCTACAATCGCCCCACATCCCAAATGAACCTCTACGCCGTCGTCATCGCCCTCATCACCCTCGTGCTCCTCGGCGTCTCCCTCGGCCGCGTCGGCAAGGTCAAGACCAAGGCCGACTACCTCGTCGCCGGTCGCTCCCTCTCCGCCTTCGTTCTCGTTTTCACCCTGCTCAGCTCCTGGATCGGCTCCGGCTCGCTCCTCGGCGGCGCCGAAAACGCGTACAAACACGGCTTCCCCGCCCTCTGGCAAGGCGGTGGTGGCTGGGTCGGCCTCCTGCTCATCTACTTCATTGCTCCCCGCGCCCGGCGCTTCGCCCAATACACCATCCCCGATCTGCTCGAAGCCCGCTACAACCAGGCCGCCCGCGTCCTCGGCGTCATCGCCATCCTCCTCACCTACACCGCCATCACCTCCTACCAGTTCATCGGCGGCGGCGACATCCTCCACCTCATCTTCCCCACCCTCATCACCCCCATACTCGGCCGCTACATTATCGCCGCCTTCGTCATCCTCTTCACCGCCATCGCCGGCATGAGCTCCGTCGCCTATATGGACCTCTTCATCGGCCTGCTCGCCACCTCCACCCTGCTCGTGGCTCTGCCCGTCCTCATCCACATCACCGGCGGCTGGCACGTCGTCACCCACTTCCTTCCCGCCACCCACTTCCAGCTCTTCGGCGACTTCACCCCCATCCAGGCCCTCGAGCTCTTCCTCCCCACCTGCCTGCTGCTCCTCGGCAACCAATCCATGTACCAGAAGTTCTTCTCCGCCAAATCCGAAAAGGCGGCCTCCCAGGCCGTCGTCGGCTGGATCATCGGCACCGTCATCCTTGAAACCATCATCGTCGCCATCGCCGTCACCGGATCCGTCCTCTTCCCCACCGGCGAGGTCGCCCACGCCCCCCGCGAGATCCTCGCCTACGTAGGGTTGCACGCCTTCTCCAACCGCAACCCCGCCCTCACCCTGCTCGGCGCCCTCCTCATGGGTGCCATCTTCGCCAAAATCATCTCCACCGCCAACAACTGGCTCTTCTCCCCCGCCACCAACATCGTCAACGACATCTACGTCCGCTACATCAGCCCCGAGGCCTCAAACAAGCGCGTGCTCATCGTCAGCCGCCTTACTGTCGTCGTCCTCGGTATCTGGTCGCTCTACCAGGGCCTGCACGCCGAGTCCGTCCTTAAGAAAGCCCTCTACGCGTACACCATCTACTCCGCCGCTCTCACCCCGGTCATCCTTGCCGCCTTCTTCTGGCGTCGCGCCACCGCCGCAGCCGCCGTCGCCTCCATCGCCACCGGCACCCTCGTCACGGTCACCTGGGAGTACCTCACCCCACACCTCCCTCCGGTCATCGCCGCCCGCGACGCCATCCTGCCCGCACTCACCACCTCCCTTCTCTGCCTCCTCGTCGTCTCCTTCCTCACGCCCAGGCCGGATGCAGCGCACCTCCTCAACGACGGCGCCGGCTAATAGGCCCTCGCGTTCAGCTCACCCGGCTCGCCAGGCTTCGCCCCAGCTTGATCGTGCTGATGCGAGGGCGCCAACAGCATCAGGCCGCTCGCCCAAAACGACTTCACCAGATAGGTCCCCAACTGCCCGCTGGCAGAGCTCCCCCGCTTTGTTCGGCACCCAGTAAAGCGCCATCCCGGTGATCTCTACAACGATCCGCGTTGCCCACAAACCTAATCGGCAAAGCTCACTGACACCCGACCGTGTCTACGGCGCCGCCACAAGTAACCAGCAACCAACGAAAAGGTAATGCCGAGCGACGTCTCCCTTCCAGCTCGTATCTCATCTCGTTGGACTTTTGAGGTGTCACGACACGCGCGGATCTCAACTTTTTGCGGCAAGTGCCGATAACGCGCATAGACCGTATGAATCTTCAGCTCATCCCCGGAACCGTTGCCCTTTGTCTCCTTCTTGCCCTGCTTCTCCTGCTCGGGCGCAGGCACCCGGAGAGCCGCGTGCGGCTCTGGATGGTCGGTCTCCTGCTCGTTCTCGGAGAAGAGATCGCCCACATCATCTATCTGGTTCCCGGTCCCTTCCACCGCGCGAGCCACGTCGCCGCTCTCTGCTTCTATCTGCTCGCTGGTGAGCTCTTCATCTACGCCGCCCTGCGCCCGCATACCCGCGATATCCGGCTCGCATTGGCTCTCTCCATCCCCATCATCCCGCAACTTGTCATCTTCACCCTCTACGGTCTCGATCTCCGACCGCCTGCCGTCTTCCTCCTCTGCGCCGCCATCGGCATCCTCCTCGCTTTTGCATGCGGTTTCCTCTCCACCCGACCCATCCTCTTCGGTATCTTCCACGCCCTCGGCTGGGCCGGCTTCATCGGAGCCGTTCTTCAGGCAGACTTCCGCTTCGCCATCTATTGGATCCTCTTTTGGGTTTACATGACGGCCGCCGTCTGCTTCGCCCGCAGACTTCCCCGCTCCAGTACCGGCCGCTACGCCGTCGTGCTCGGCTTCGCCGTCTGGTCGCTCTGCTTCCTCACCCACGCCTGGGTCTTCGAGCATCCCGTCTATCTGCCCTACGCCCAGGACATCTGGGATCTGCAAAAGTTCTTTGTCGCTATAGGCATGCTCATGGTGATGCTCGAAGATCAGGTTGCCCGCAACCGCGATCTCGCCCTCCACGACGAACTCACCGGCCTTCCCAATCGCCGCCTCTTTGACGATCGACTCTCCCAGGCCCTGCTGCAGGGAACCCGCAACAGCAGTCGCACCGGCATCATCATGCTGGACCTAAACGGCTTCAAGCTGGTCAACGACTCCCTCGGCCACACAGCCGGCGACGAAGTTCTCTGCACCGTCACCAGGAATCTCCTCCGCGCCCTTCGCTCCTCAGACACCCTCGCCCGCATCGGCGGCGATGAGTTCGCTATCATCGTCGCAAATCTTCGCTCCACAGACTCCCTCCTCCGCATGATTGAGGACTCCGCCCGTCTTCCCGTCCCTCTACCCGGTGGAGAGTTCCTCGTCACCGCCAGCATCGGCCTTGCCATCGCGCCCGACGACTCCATCGATCCCGAAACCCTCTTCCGCCTTGCCGATACACGCATGTATACCCAGAAGCAGATCGCCTGACCCTTCTGCTAACCGCACCCGGCATTACGCCCCCGATCCCGCGAGATCGGGCCGTTCTCCGCTGCGCTGCTTTTTCACACCCACCTTTTCGCTTCTCGCGCATCCAAAGCCGAAGAACTCAAACCGCAAGGAGATGTACCGACATGGCTAACGCAATCGAAAGCACTGAACTCCCCGATGACGTCCTGGCGGCCGTAGGTCCCGACGCAACCGCGACCTTCGATCCCGCCAGCGCCGCCCCAGTCGCCAGTAGCGAAAACCTTCGTGCCGCTGCGGCCGATGAAGACGACGAGGAAGATGAGGATGACGAGGACGAAGATGACCTCGAGGATGATGACGAAGACGACGATCTTGAGGATGACGACGAAGACCTCGATGACGAAGATGACGAAGACGAGGACCTCGATGACGACGATGAGGATGACGACGACGAAGACGAGGATGAAGAAGAGGACGTCTAGGACCTCTCCTTCACAGTCTCAGTGACTTCTCACACTCCGGGGAGCGGCTCCAAGCCGCTCCCTTTATCATGCTCACCCCGACATCGCCTCGGTCTTCTCGCCCCGTACAATCAAGTCAGCGATGATCCTCCCATTCGTCCGCGATCTGCTCGCCGGACTCGAACACTCAGACGCCTTTGAACGCACCCGGCGACACCTCGTCGGAGGCTCTGGCCGCCGTCGCATCTCCGGCCTCACGGCAACCGCGCGCGCGCTCTACCTGCCGCTCTTCCTTCGCGCCATTAATGCCCCGGCCCTC
>CAXSEC010000183.1:0-6488 GCA_964236325.1 uncultured Acidobacteriaceae bacterium
TTGCTGTTGCAATCTTTGGTTGTCATTCCGAGCGCAGCGAGGAACCCCCGCATTTGCTCTTAACAACGGAGCGCAGCGACGCGTTCCAACCGCAAAGGACGCTGCTCTAATCTCCTGCTTTCGCCTTTTCCTGCTTTGCTTTTCCTCTTTCGCCTTCCCTGCTCCCTACTCCCATCCTGCCCGTCAGCCCACCCATGGGAGAATACCCATGGTGCTCCTCACCCCCCATCTCGCCGCCATCAGCCTCCCCTCCGTCAACCTCGCCGGCCTCAGCAACTCCGTCTACGTCCGCTTCTCGCTCCTCGCCCTCAGCTCCATCTTCTTTCTCGTCGATCCCTTCGCCGCCCTGCCCACCTTCCTCGCCGTGACCGCCGGCGCCGGAACCCTTCGCCGCAAAGCCATCGCCCGCAAAGCCACCCTCACCGCCTGGATCGTCCTCACCGTCTTCTCCGTCGCCGGTAAATACCTCTTCCAGCTCTTCGGCATCTCGATCGCGGCCTTCGAAATCGCCGGCGGCATCATCCTTCTACTCATCGGCCTCGACATGCTCGAAGCCAAACGCTCCCCCACCCAGGAGTCCAGCGAAGAAGCCCAGGAAGCCACCGAAAAAGCCGACGCCGGCATCGTCCCCCTCGGCGTCCCCATGCTCGCCGGGCCCGGCTCCATCACCAGCGTCATGGTCCTCGTCGGCCAGGTCCAGGTCTGGTGGCAGATGGCCGCCATCATGGGCTCCATCCTCATCACCGCCGTCATCTGCTACCTCGTCCTCGGCAACTCCGACCGCGTCGCCCGCGCCCTCGGCGAAACCGGCATCCGCATCCTCGTCCGCGTCATGGGCCTGCTCCTCGTCGCCCTCGCCGTCCAGTACTTCGTCAATGGCATGGCCGACCTCGGCGTCATCACCAAACCCGCCACCTAGGGAAGGGTTGATCAAGTGTCCCTTGGGGTTAAGGGCATGGCTTCAGCCATGCCGTAAGTGCTTTCGAGAACGCGGCTTCAGCCGCTGAGGTGAGCTTGGTCATACTTTCAGGACTGAATCAGAACCTCCCTGGATCGCCGGCCGAGGCACAATCCATGCGTACTTTCTGGTTGTCCTTTCAAGGCTCAACGGAATGCGTAGCCTCCGGTTGTCCTTTCAAGGTGCAGCACATGCGTAATCTTTGGTTGTCCTTCCGAGGCGCAGCGCAGGCATATCTTTGTCTGTCATTCGAGGCACAACCCATGCGTAATCTTTGGTTGTCATTCCGAGGCGCAGCCGAGGAACCCCCGCATTTCGTCTTTCACGACGGAGCGCAGCGACGCGAGTGTCCTTCCCTCATCGCCGCGCCCACCGACGCGCAACCCGCCGCCCACTCCATCCCCGCTATCCTTAATGCCGTCCTCTCGACCGCCCCGGAGCGAGCCGCAAGCGAGTCGAACGGAAAGTGGAGCGCCCGCATCCCTCAGCCATCTCAGGCGAAGCAACTCACGCCCCGCGCCACCCTGCGACACTACGCACTCGCCCTCCTCCTCCTCCTCTTCACCACCGTCCCCGCCCACGCCCGCTTCGAGCCCGTCTCCTGCCGCAACTCCTTCACCGAAGACGCCGAGATCGCCGAAGGCAACAAGGTCGCCCTCGCGATCTACCAGCAGATGCCCATCCTCCCCGAGCGCGATCCCCTCACCCGCTACGTCCAGACCCTCGGCGCCAGGCTCGTTGCCCACGCGCCCCTCGTACAGGGCGTCCAGCGCCAGTGGCCCTTCAACTTCCACGTCGTCGCCAGCGCCGACATCAACGCCTTCGCCCTCCCCGGCGGCTCCATCTTCGTCAACCTCGGCACCATCCAGGCCGCCGAGACTGAGGCCCAACTCGCCGGCGTCATGGCCCATGAGATCTCCCACGTCGTCATGCGCCACTCCACCTGCAACATGGGCAAACAGCGCAACAAAAGCCTCCTCTACGGCCTCGGCGCTCTCGGCTCCGCCCTTCTGCTCGGCGACACCGCGGCCGGCCAGATCGCCCAGGCCGGCATCGGCTACGGTCAGAACCTCGACTTCCTCCACATGTCCCGCGGCGACGAGCAGCAGGCCGACCTCGAAGGCGTCAACATCCTCGACCAGGCCGGCTACGATCCCCGCGGCCTCCCGCAGTTCTTCGAGACCATCAAAGCCAAATACGGCGCCGGCGGTGCCCAGTTCATGAGCGATCATCCCAACCCCGGCAACCGCACCGAGTACGTCAACGCCGAGATCGCCACCCTCCCCCCGCTCGCCAACCCCATCGTCAGCACCCCTGCCTTCACCTCCATCCACGCCGTCGCCATAGAGCGCAAACCCCTCTCCGCCCAGGAGGTCAAGGCCGGCGCCTGGAAGCGTTCCGGCCTCTACGCCGCCCAGCCCGGCGGCAACGGCGCCATCCTCGCCAGCACTCCCGTCCAAACCACCACCAGCCAGACCAGCCCGTCCTCCACCAGTCCCGGCTCCGCAGCGACCCCACCCGCCATCCAGACCACCGCCCCACTCCCCCGCGCGGCCTTTCGCCTCAACGATCCCCTCACTCGCATCCAGGCCACCCGTTACGCCCTTCAGGCTCCCGCCAGCTGGAAGCGCACCGACTCCGCCGACGGCACCGTCACCCTCGCCCCGCCCGGCGGCGCCGGCAGCTTCGGCGTCGCCTACGGCCTTGTCACCGGCATCGCCAAACAAGACGGCAACGGCGTCATGGACGCCACCACCCTCGCCTCTGCCACCACCACCCTGGTCAGCAGCTTCACCCAGACCTCCGGCCTAGCCCAGACTGGCGCCGCCGCCACCCTCCAGGTCGCCGGCCGCGCCGCCCAGGCCATCACTCTCCGCGGCACCTCACCCGTCGCCGACGCCGGCACCCAGCTCCCCGAGCGCGACTGGCTCATCACCATCGCTAGGCCCGATGGCGACCTCAACTACCTCGTCTTCGTCTCCCCCGAACGCGACTTCGCCACCCTCAAACCCCTCTTCGACACCATCCTCCGCACCTTCCTCCCCCAGTAGCCCCATCCACCCGACACAGATCTAGAGCCCGGACTGGGTGCACGCAGCCAACCCAGCAATGAAGTTCTGGTTGTCATTCCGAGGCGCAGCCGAGGAACCCCCGCATTTCGCCTTTAACCGGGGAGCGAAGCGACACGAACACAAACGATTCCGGCCACTACGGATGCACGGCCACAATCTCCTCATCACTCGCCCGCAACTCATCAGAAGCCGTTGCGAGCGTCTCCCATCCCGGCAGATCCTGACTACCCGTAATCAGCCGGGCGCTGTCCTTCAACGTCAGATACGTCCATGCCCACTGCCGGAACACCGCAAACCGATTCCTGAACCCGATCAGAAAGAAGATGTGCACCACCAGCCACGTGATCCAGGCCATGAACCCGCTCCAGTGCGCGTGGAACGGCCACCTGATATTTGCCACCGCCCGCGATCGCCCGATCGTCGCCATGTCGCCCTTATCAAAGTAGTGAAAAGCCTTGTCCTTCCCCATTCCGCCCGTTCCACTCAGCCGCGCAATCCGCTTCGCTGCATACGTCCCCATCTGCATCGCCGGCTGCGCCACCCCCGGCACCTGCTTGCCATCCTGATCAATGTGCGCCAGATCGCCGCACACAAAGATCTCCGGGTATCCCTGCGGATTAAGGTGCTCATCCACCATCACGCTGCCCTTCTTGTCCGTCGGCACTCCCAGCATCCTGCCCAGCGGCGAGGCCTGCACCCCCGCGCCCCACAGCGTCACTACCGCATCAATCCGCTCCTCGCCGATCATCACATAGCCCGGCTGAATCTCGGTCACGTGCGCGCCCGTCCGCACCGTCACATCCAGCCCCTGCAGCTGCTTCACGGCGCTCTTCTGCAGATCCTCCGGATACGCCCCCAGCACCTTCGGCGAGCCCTCCAGAATCAGCACCTTCGCCTTCCTCGGGTCGATATGTCGAAAGTCCTTCGCCATATACAGCTTCGCAATGTCCGAGATCGCCCCCGCCAACTCAACCCCCGTCGGCCCCCCGCCAATCACCACAAAATTCAACGGCGGGTGCGACCCCGTCTCTACCATCTGCCGCTCCGCCAGTTCAAACGCCAGCAGCACTCGCCGCCGGATCTCGGTCGCATCCTCAATCGTCTTCAGCCCCGGCGCCAGCTTCGCCCAGTCCTCGTGCCCAAAGTACGAGTGCGTCGATCCCGTCGCCAGAATCAGGTAGTCATACTCAATCACCGGCCCCGACTTCAAACACACCCGCCGCTTGTCGAGCGCGAACCCGACCACCTCATCCATTAGCACCTCCGCGTTCTGCTGCTTCTGCAGAATCGATCGGATCGGCTGCGCAATATCCGCCGGACTCAGCACCGCCAGCGCCACCTGGTAGAGCAGCGGCTGAAACGTATAGTGATTCTTCCGGTCGATCAGCGTCACATCCACCGGCAGCTTCGCCAGACCCTTCGCCGCATTAATCCCGGCAAATCCCCCACCAACAATCACCACCCGCTTACGGCTATTGCCCTGCACCAAACCCGCTATCGCCATTCGTCGGCCCTCACCTGTGGCCATATTCATCAGATGCAAGACCTTGAACCCCGACCCACGAAGACCCCCCCGCTCCTTCCAGAAACCCCCGCCAGCTTGATCGCACAACGTCCCCCTGTCCCATGGCAACCGAAGGGCTTTCGCGGTCAACCACGATCATCACAAATCACCTTTTGACGTTGATTCGCTATATGGCTGATCAGCCGAACAGCCATGCGGTGTCCTCACCCATAACCTCCTATCAGCTTGCTGAGCACATCGCTGTCCTCATTCGATCGCTCATGCGCCGGTTCCAGGGAAAGATCCCCGCATCGGTTGTAGGTCGACCCGGAGGAGTTCGGCTGGTCTCGGGATTCCATCGGGTGGGGGCGATGCGGTGCCACCGTCCATGATGAAATACGCAACGCGGCCATAGTCACCCAGACTGCGGCGCCAGGCTCCACTCGATGGGCCGATCAGATCTTCTGTGAAGGGATCACCGGCAACGCTCTGCGTAAAGCCGCTATTCAGCCCTGGGTCCATGGACACAACGTCGATTGTGTTCTGACGATGGGTACTGAGGTAAATGACCTCCGCGTCCTCGTCGATGCAGAAGTCATCCCCCATGCGGCCGGCCACGACCAACTCGGGCGAGCCTGCCGGTTCGAGTGTCTTCGGATCAACTCGAACCCTCATGAAGAGCTTCTTTGCCGTCGACGTGTAGTAGAGATAGTCGGTCTTCACGGCATAGTGCACGCCATTTACTCCGGGCTGCTCGGGCTTCATCTTGCCCGGGAAGTAGCCCATGTTCTCATGCTCAAGCCACACGCTGATGTCGGGAGCACTATCGTCCCCAGCGAGGTCCAGCCTCCAGATAAGGCTAGCGAAACAGTCCGCAACCAGAACCACTCCGCGTGCAAGCAAACAGCAACCGTTAAGACCACGCGCAGTCTCCGGAAAGCGACATAGAAGTTTCGGCGCGGCTGGCGAGCCCTGCTCCCAACCACGCAGGTCCAACCGATGCGCAAATGACTCGTGCGTGGTGTACAAGTTGCTGGTGAAGACAAGAAATACGTCAGGCTCCACTTCAACGATGCCGGTCGAAGGCTGCTCGAACGTGTGAATGCATACAGCCTCAACCTCTTCATCGGCTCTCTGCGGCGGAACGTACCAGAGTTCTTTATCGTTCATGGCCGTGACCAAAACCGAGTTGTCCTGCCGCACGGCCAGGTTTTCAAGGAAGTATTTGGCTGGAAACTTGGCTACAGTGGTCAGGCGGGCTCGAGGCGCTTGGTTGTGAGGCATGATGAACCCCCCTCCGAGATAGAGAATGCAAGATGAGGCTGATAACGACCCCTGATGAGTCGACGACGCTGCTGACATTCGAATGGCCCTACTGAGGCACGGGAACCTGAAACGCATTCAGTAGTGATGAAACGGTTTGATAGCAGCCGGCAAGCAAAATCAGGTCCACGATGCCCTGGGCACCCAGAGCCGATACCGCCTCCGCGTAGAGCTCCGGTGACAGTCGGTACTCAGCCGTGAGCTGCCAGGTGACGCGTTGCGCAAGCCGCTCCGTCGTGCTTAAGCCTTCAACGTCTCGACCCTCTGCAAGAGCGCTGACGACCTCTTCGGTAAATCCTGCTTTTCGCGCAACTGCGGTGTGCGCGTACCGCTCATACTCGCACTTCCAAACCGCGCCAACCGTCAGGATGACGACCTGCCGCACGCGCTTGCTAAGCGACGTATGCTCCTGCTCGGCAGCTTGCAGGGCTAGGAATGAGGTTGCAATCTCCGGGCTCAGCAGAATCGTGTTGAAGGGGCCAACCAGCTTGCCGTCGTCCAACTTCGCCTGGAACCCTGCCGCTTCCGCCCATGGAACCATCTTGGTGTTGACCGTCTCATAGACAGCTCGCTGGCTGAAGTCAGCTCTTTGGGATCAAAGAGTGCCACCCGTCCGCCAAGATTCTGTGAT
>CAXSEC010000184.1:0-6428 GCA_964236325.1 uncultured Acidobacteriaceae bacterium
AGCAACAGCAACAGCAGCAACAGCAGCAGCAACAGCAACAACAGCAACAGCAACAGCAACGACGAAATGCGAGATCTCTCCGCTACGACGTCGCTTTCGGCAAGCTCAGGGTTCGTCTTCGGTCTGGATGACGATATTCTCTGGAGTTACTCATAGGTTCGAGAGAAGGGTGGTTTTTGATGGGGGAGACAGTGCTGGTTCAGGGAACGAAGGCGGCGAGTGGGCGGGAGGGGTATCCGCGGCCGCAGATGGAGCGCAGCGAGTGGCAGAGCCTGAATGGAACGTGGCAGTTTTCGAAGGGGCGGGAGGCGGTGTGCGAGCACCCGGTCCAGGTGACGTGGGATGCGTCGATCGAGGTTCCATTTAGTCCGGAGACGCGGGCGAGCGGGGTGGCGGACACGGGGTTTTACAGGGAGGTGTGGTATCGGCGGACATGGGCGCAGCCGGCGCTCGAGGGCGGAGATCGTCTGCTGCTTCACTTTGAGGCGGTGGACTGGATGGCGACGGTGTGGGTGAACGGAACGCTGGTCTGCTCGCATGCCGGGGGGTATACGCCCTTCAACGCGGACATAACGGACGCTTTGAAGGATGGCGAGATGCAGGAGATTGTGGTGCGGGCGGGGGACGATGCGGCGGATCTGGCGAAGCCGCGGGGCAAGCAGGACTGGCAGCTGGAGCCGCACTCGATCTGGTATCCGCGGACGACGGGGATCTGGCAGACGGTGTGGCTGGAGACGGTGCCGTGCACGCGTATACGGTCGGTGCAATGGACGTCGAGCCTGGAGCGATGGGAGGTGGGGATTGAGGCGCATATCGATCAAAGGCCAGACCAGCGACAGGAAGGGCGGGCGAGCGGGCGGCTGGCGCTGAATGTGCGCTTGCGGGTGGGGGAGCAGGTGCTGGCGAATGACACCTATGAGGTGATTGCGGACGAGGTGCACCGGCAGATTACGTTGTCGGACCCGGGGATTGATGACTTTCGCAATGAGCTGCTGTGGTCGCCGGACTCACCCACGCTGATTGCGGTGGAGATGGAGTTGCGGGACGAGGCGGGGCAAATTCTGGACCGAGTGCGAAGCTATACGGCGCTGCGCGAGGTGTCGATCCAGGTCGATCGGTTTCTGTTGAATGGGCGACCGTTTCCGCTGCGGCTGGTGCTCGACCAGGGGTACTGGCCGGCGACGGGGCTGACGGCGCCGGATGAGGACGCGCTCGCGGCGGATATTCTGCTGACCAAGCGGCTGGGGTTCAACGGGGTGCGGAAGCACCAGAAGATCGAGAGTGCGCGGTATCTGTACTGGGCCGACCGGCTGGGGCTGCTGGTGTGGGAGGAGATGCCGAGCGCGTACCGGTACACACGGCGATCAATCCAGCGGCTGACGCGGGAGTGGCAGGAGGTGCTGCACCGGGACCGAAGCCATCCGTGCATTGTGGCGTGGGTGCCGTTCAACGAGAGCTGGGGGGTGCCGAATCTGCCCGAGAGCCCGGCACAGCGGCACTATGTGCAGGCGCTCTACCACCTGACGAAGACGCTCGACCCGAGCCGGCCGGTGGTGGGCAATGATGGATGGGAGAGTGTGGCGACGGATCTGCTGGGGATCCACGACTATGACGACCAGCCGGAGCGGATGGGGACGCGCTACGGGGTGGACGGGATTGAGGCGAAGCTGCTGCGCCGGGAGCGGCCGGGAGGACGGCTGCTGCTGCTGGGAACGGAGGAGGGGAAGGGGACGCAGCCGATCGTGCTGACGGAGTTTGGCGGGATTGCGCTGAGCAAGGAGCAGGCGACGTGGGGCTACTCGCGCTCACAGACGGCGGAGCAGCTGCTGGAGCGCTACCGGTCGTTGCTGGGGGTGGTGCGCAATCTGCCGGCGCTGGCGGGCTTCTGCTATACGCAGCTGACGGATACGTACCAGGAGGCGAATGGGCTGCTGAACGCGGATCGGACGCCGAAGGCGGATCTCGAGGAGATCTCGCTGGCGACGAGCGGGAGTGCGCGAGAGACGATTGGGCAATCGGCGAAGATCTGGGGGGCGTATCTGGAGGAGCGGGATGGGGAAGCAGATCCCTACGGGACGACAACAAAAGACGGGCGGGTTTAGGGTGTACGTCCCACCCTTCGCGGTGGGGCTGCTAAGAACGGGGCACCGGAAGGTTGGGGGGGGAAGGTGGGTGATCCGGGCGGTTTACGTCCCACCCTTCGCGGTGGGGCTGCGAAGAATAGGGCACCGGGAGGTCAGGGGTGGGGTTCAGGGGACGGGGCTGTCGCGGTTGGGGACGTCGGTGGCGGAGTGGGTTCCGGCGAGGGTCTGGGCGCGGGCGAACTGTTGTTTGGCTTCGGTCTCGCGGCCGAGACGGTGGTAGAGCCGGCCGAGGAAGAAGGGTGGGGCCTGGGAGTCAGGGGCGAGATGGGCGGCGAGGAGCATTTCGTCGGCGGCCTCCTGGGTGCGGCCGAGTTTTTCGAGGCAGAGGGCGAGCTGCTGATGGGCGAAGGGGTTGTTGCTTGAGAGCTGGACGGCGGTTTTGAGGGGGTCGAGGGCGTCGGCTGGGTGGTCCTGCTGGAGGAGGAGGACGCCGAGGTCGAGGAAGGGCTGCGGGTCATGGCGGGGGAGCGCGGCCTGGGCGGCGATGGCCTGGCGGTAGGCGGCGATGGCGTCTTCGGGCTGGCGGAGGCGCTCGTAGGCGAGGCCGAGATTGTAGCGCGCCTTGACGTTGGCGGGGTCGAGATGGAGGCAGGTGAGGAAGGCCTGGCGGGCGTCGTCGGCGCGATCGAGGTTGTAGTCGACGCGGCCGAGGAGGTACCAGGCGTTGGCGTTCGAGGGGCTGGTGCGGGTGGCAAGGAGGAGCCAGCGCTGGGCGTCGGCGAAGTCCTTGAGCAGGACGTAGTCCGAGGCGACGAGGGTGAGTTCTTCGGCGGTGGGAGAGCGGAACTTTGCGGCGTCGGTGAAGGCGGCGAGGGAGTCGGTGGCGCGGTCCTGGCGGAGGAGCGTGGCGCCGAGCAGGAAGCGGGGTTCGGGATCGGTGGGGGCGGCGGCGATGAGGGCGCGGAGGCGGGTCTCGGCGGCGGTGTACTGGCCGTGATCGAGCAGCGAGCGGGCCTGCTCGAGGGGGGTGAGGGAGAGGGTGGGGATGGCCTGGGCGGGGGCGTGGCGGGGGAGGAGGAGGGTTAGGGCGAGGAGGACGTGGCTGGAGCGACTTAGCCGGAGGTATGCCAGGTGCTTCCTAGTGGGAAGAACTCGATGCTTCGGTTCGTGGTGAAGGCGGATGCGTGGATTGCTCACGTCGCTCGGGAGACCAACGGAAACTTATGGTTTGTTAGGGATCGTCTGATGAGGTCCTGAGGGTATCACCAAGCGGACCTCAGCGGCTAAAGCCGCACGCGATTATGGAGTATTTACGGCATGGCTGAAGCCATGCCCTTAACGGAGGGAGGAGTTGAGAGGAGTTGATAAGACGATGGAGGTGTTGATAACGGAAGGAGGAGTCGATGACGGAAGGAGGAGTAGATAACGGAAGGAGGAGGCGTTGATAAGAGAGGGAGGAGCCGGTAAGAGGAGGAGTTGATGAGGGAAGGAGGAGCTGATTAGCGTGTCCACGGGGACGGGGATGCTGCGGGCTCGCGCGGTCATTTTCTATGGGGTAACGCCGTTGGGGGATGGCGTGCGGTGGGTGGGACTGGTGTGATGCGGGTTTGAGTGGGCGGGACTTTCGCCGGACGGTAGAGCCGGCGAGGATTTCTGCGACTTTTTGCCCCATCCCTCATAATTTAACCAGCGGGTTTGCCGGATGGACGTTGCCGGCGAGCGCGATGAGGTTCAGGGCCGACAGACAGCCTGAGCGCTTCAGCAGGAGAGAGCCTTGGCATCGGTCGATAGCACGATTCAGCTTGTAAGCATTCAGGGCATGGCGGGTGCGGGAACGCTGCCTGCGGCATCGGGAACGCTGCCCGCGGCACCAGCGGTGACGACGTGTGACGCGGGGCTGGCGGCGGGGCCGTGGGTGTTTGACGCGCTGCCGCCGAGCTATGGGCCGGGGGCTTCGGTGATGGACGTGATTCCGGCGAACGCGCCGCGGCAGGGCGGCCTGCCGGAGGAGTACCGGCGGGCGTCGGCGGCGGAGCTGGATCTGCGCATCCGGGCGGCGCGGCATGCGCTGGGCGAGCGGGCGGTGATTCTGGGGCACTTCTACCAGCGGGACGAGGTGGTGCAGTACGCGGACTTTGTGGGGGACTCGTTCCAGCTGGCGCAGGCGGCGAAGACGCGGTCGGCGGCGGAGGCGATTATCTTCTGCGGCGTGCACTTTATGGCGGAGACGGCGGATATGCTGTCGGGGCCGCAGCAGTCGGTGATTCTGCCGAACCTGGCGGCGGGCTGCTCGATGGCGGATATGGCGGATCTGGACTCGGTTGAGGAGTGCTGGGAGCAGCTTGAAGAGATGTGGGGTACGGCGCCCGATGCGAGTGGGCGGGTGCCGGTGGTTCCGGTGACGTATATGAACTCGTCGGCGGCGCTGAAGGGGTTTTGCGGCCGGCATGGCGGGATTGTGTGTACCTCGTCGAACGCGAAGTCGGTGCTGGCGTGGGCGTTTGAGCGCGGGCAGCGGGTGCTGTTCTTTCCCGATCAGCATCTGGGGCGGAATACGGCAAAGGCGATGGGCGTGCCGCTCGAGCAGATGCCGATCTGGGATCCGCGCAGGTCGCTGGGCGGGAGTTCCGTGCAGACGCTGCGCGAGGCGCGAGTGCTGCTGTGGCATGGGTTTTGCTCGGTGCACAAGCGCTTTAGTGTGGAGCAGATTGCCGAGGCTCGGGCGAAGTACCCGGGGGTGCGGGTGATTGTGCATCCGGAGTGCCCGATGGATGTGGTCGATGCGGCGGATGAGTCGGGATCGACGGATTACATCAAGAAGGCGATTGAGGCGGCGGCGCCGGGCGGTGTGTTTGCGATCGGGACGGAGATCAACATGGTGCAGCGGCTGGCGAATCAGCATCCGGAGCACACGATCTTTTGCCTGGATCCGGTGATCTGTCCGTGTTCGACGATGTACCGGATTCATCCGGGGTATCTGGCGTGGGTGCTCGAGGCGTTGGAGCGCGGCGAGGTGCTGAACCGGATCACGGTGGATGAGGCGACGGCGGTACCGGCTCGGGTGGCGCTCGAACGCATGCTGAGCCTGCAGCCGGCGAAGGGCATGGTGGCGGCGCGATGAAGGATGTAGTTGTTGTCGGGAGCGGGATTGCGGGTCTGATTGCGGCGCTTGAGACGAGCCGCAAGCATCGGGTGACGCTGGTGACGAAGGCGGCGCTGGCGGAGAGCAACACGCGCTATGCGCAGGGCGGGATTGCGGCGGCACTGTTTCACGATGACAGCGTGGACGAGCATGTGGCGGACACGCTGCGCGCCGGGGCAGGGTTGTGCGACCTGGGTGCGGTGGAGGTGTTGTGCTCGGAGGGACCGGCGCGGGTGATGGACCTGATCGAGCTGGGGGTGGAGTTCGACCAGCGCAATGGGGAGTTTGCCCGGGCTCTGGAGGCGGCGCACTCGCGGGCGCGGGTGCTGCATGCGGGCGGCGATGCGACCGGTCTGGCGATTGAGATGGCGCTGGTGCGGGCGGTGCGAGCGGCGCAGGCGGAGAAGACGATTACGGTGCTCGAGCATACGTTTGCCTGCGACCTGGTGTTGCACGAAGAGCGGGTGGCGGGGTTGGAGGTGCTCGAGGAGACGGGAGAGCGACGGGTGCTGACGGCGGATGCGGTGATCCTGGCCAGCGGCGGAGCGGGGCAGATGTATCGGCACACAACGAACCCGAGTGTGGCGACGGGAGATGGGGTTGCGGTCGCGCTGCGGGCCGGTGCGGAGGTGGCGAACCTGGAGTTCTACCAGTTCCATCCGACGGCGCTGGCGTTGCCGGGGAACTTTTTGATTTCGGAGGCGGTGCGCGGGGATGGCGCGGTGCTGCGGGATGTGGACGGCACCCGATTTATGCAGGCGGTGCATCCGGGGGCGGAGCTGGCGCCACGGGACGTGGTGGCGCGGGGAATAGCGGCGCAGATGGCGAAGCAGGGTGGGCAGCCGGTGTGGCTCGACGCGACGGCGCTGGGAGCGGCGTTTCTGGCCGAGCGCTTTCCGACAATCGATGCGGCCTGCCGGCGGAACGGGCTGGACTGGTCGAAGGTGCCGATCCCGGTGACGCCGGCGGCGCACTACTGGATGGGCGGGGTGCGCACGGATACGTGGGGGCGGAGCTCGCTGCCGGGATTGTTCGCGGCGGGCGAGGTGGCGTGCACGGGGGTGCATGGAGCGAACCGGCTGGCGTCGAACTCGCTGCTGGAGAGCCTGGTGTTTGCGTGGCGAGCGGCGCACCTGTTGAACGAGGCAACGTGGCCGGTGAATGGCGGATGGCCGGTGTGGAACACGGAGATGGTGCAGGCC
>CAXSEC010000185.1:0-6134 GCA_964236325.1 uncultured Acidobacteriaceae bacterium
TGGAGGCGCGGGCCGGGGTCGAACCGGCGCATAAAGGTTTTGCAGACCTCTCCCTTACCACTTGGGTACCGCGCCCCGAGGATGCTGCCATTTGCCACCTGTGGATCGGGGAGATCCTGGTGGGCAAGGGCTTGATTGGAGCGGGAGACCGGGGTCGAACCGGCGACATCTTCCTTGGCAAGGAAGCACTCTACCACTGAGCTACTCCCGCTCGTTGGTCTGAGTATAGCGGCGTGTGTCTTGAGGGTCAACGGTGGCCGTGGATGGCGTCGATGTGGGTCGGCGAGGGGATGGTCTGCACCAGCCACGTGCGACATGGTAACGAGTGTGGCGAGATGGAGGCGAAGTCAGCCTGCGGCGCCGGGGAAGAAGACGATCTGCATCCATGTAAAGAGAGACCTGAGGCGGAGATCGCGAGCGCATGGGAACGAACGAATCCACGCAGCAGAAGCAACGGTGGGAGGCTCTGCTGGACTCGGCGGGGGAGGGGATCTGGGGGCTCGATCTTGAGGGCCGATGTACCTTTGTGAACCGGATGACGGCGCGGATCTTTGGGTACAGCGCGGAGGAGATGGTGGGCCGTGCGATGCACGAGATGGTGCATCACCATTATCCGGACGGGCGGGTGTACCCGGCGGAGATGTGTTCGATCACCGAGGTGCTGCGGGGCAAGGCACCCTTTCGCGGGCAGCTGGACACGATGTTTCGCAAGGATGGCAGCTCTTTTCTGGCGGAGGTATCGGCGCAGCCGGTGGTGATGGACGGGCAGGTGACGGGTGTGGTGGTGACGTTCCGGGATGTGTCTGAGCAGCACCGCGAGCGCGAGGAGATGGAGCGGGCGTACAAGGAGGCGGCGAAGCGGACGGCGGAGCTGGATGCTGTGATCGAGAGCATGCCGCACGGGGTGTATGTGGCGACGCTCGATGGGGCGCCGATGCGGACCAACCAGCGGGCCAGGGCGATGCAGGGCGAGGAGTTTCCCGCGAGTCTGAAGACGCTCGAGCAGGCGCTGAAGGGAGAGGCGTCAAGCGAGGTCGTGGAAGAGCAGGGGCGGTGGGTGCGAAGTACGGGGGCGCCGATTCTGCTTGATGGCGAGTTGATTGGCGGCGTGGTGGTGAACAGCGATGTGACGCAGATGCGCTTGCAGAATGAGGCGCTGCGGAAGAGCGAGAAGCTGGCGGCGGTGGGGCAGCTGGCGAGCTCGATTGCGCATGAGATCAACAATCCACTGGAGTCGATTACCAACCTGCTGTACCTGATTCGCCGGGCGGACGCGATGAGCGAGGTGCAGGAGTATGCGGAGCTCGCGCAGAGCGAGCTGGCGCGGGTGACGGAGATTACGCTGCAGACGCTGCGCTTTCATCGGACGCAGAGCCGGGCGGTGGAGGTGGATTTCGTCGATCTGGCACGCACGGTGATGGCGCTCTACACGGGACGGCTGCTGGTGCGGGGGGTGCGGCTGGAGTGGAAGGTGCTGCCGGCGGCGAAGGTGTGGTGCCTGGAGGGCGAGATGCGGCAGGTGCTGAATAATCTGGTGCGGAACGCGCTCGATGCGATGAGCGCGGGCGGGCGGCTGGCGCTGCGGGTGCATGCGCAGACGAGGAGCATGGCGCCGGGCGGGGCACCGAAGCAGGGGGTTCGGCTGACGGTGGCGGATACGGGCGAGGGGATCAGCCCGCGGATTGCGGATCGGCTGTTTGAGCCATTTCAGACGACGAAGCAAAGCACGGGGACCGGTCTGGGACTGTGGGTGAGCCGCGGCATTGTGGAGAAGCATGGTGGATCGATCCGGGTGCGGTCGCGCACGGGGGATGGGCACGCGACGGTCTTTTCGGTGTGGCTGCCGGTCGATGGCGGGGTTAATCTGACGAGTCAACAGACGGACTGACGGCGATCCTGGGGCCGACGGTGATGTTTTTACGGTGGCGGATCAAGTGCGGCGTGATGAGCATGACGAGCTCGCTGGTGTCGACCTCACGCTGGTTGTCGGCGGTTGCGGTCTGAAAGCCGGGCAGCTCAGAGATGCCGGGGATGCCGCTGACGGCGACGGACTCACTTTTGGTCAGGCTGGAGAGCATGAGCGCGGTCTGGCCCTCGGCGACGGTGACGTCCGAGGCGAACTGGCGGCTGGCGATGAGGGGGATGTTGTTGAGCGCGGATCCGGTGAGGGCTTCGATCTTGATCTCGAGGTGCATGGTGATGTTGCCGGAGGACTGGACGTTGGGGGTGGTTTTGAGGGTGAGGCCGAGGTCTTCGTACTGAATCTGCGGGATGGTGGTGCCGGCGGAGTTCGAGCCGAGGTACTGGTTGAGCAGGCTCGAGACGCTGACGCCATTGATGGTGGCGCCGGCGAGGGCGGCGGAGTTGGTGCCGGAGAGGCCGGTGGAGTAGGTGGAGGTGGTGATGGGATAGCGGGTGCCGGCGCGGAAGATGACGGACTGGCGGTCGGTGACGCGGAGCTGAATGGAATCAAGGGTGCGGGTGTCTGAGGTGTTGAGGGCGAAGTTGAGGGTGGCGGGACCGGCGGTGAGTCCGCTGAGGCCGAGGCCCTTGCCGAGGAAGCCGATGGTGTCGGTGAGCAGCGAGCTTTGGGCGAGGCCGGCCTGGATGAGGAAGACAGCCTCATAGATGAGCTGGGTGGCGGCGTTGGTGCCGGCGGGGAAGGTGAGGGCGCCCGAGGCGATGGCCTGGTTAACGGCGGACTGATTGGCGGAGACGATGGACTGGGCGGCGCTGGCGACGTTGTAGACGCCAAACTGCTGCGGGATGCTGGGACCGAGGTCGCGCTGGCGGGTGGTGTCGACGGCGTAGACGCGGGTATCGAGGACGACTTCGGCGGAGCCGTCGAGCAGATCGACGAGGGTGCGGTTGAGGGCGTCGAGGGTGCTGGCGGGGGCGCGCAGGGTGATGTTGCCGGCGGTGTTCTGCATGCTGAGCTGCTTGACGTCGAAGACCTGGCGGATGACGTTGGTGAGCTCGCCCATCTGCTGCGGGCTGAGGCCGGGGGTGTAGAGGGTCTCCTGATAGAGGTGCTCGAGCCGCAGGCGATTGGCGGTGGTATCGGCGGCGATGAGGAGGCTGGTGGAGTCCAGGGGAACGGCAAAGAGGCGGCCCATGCTGAGGAGGAGCGGAACAGCTTCGGCGGCGGTGGTGTTGTCGAGATCGAAGCGGATGCCCTGCGGGGTAGCGGCGGGGGTGACGGACTCATCGAAGGCGACGCGGAGGCCGAAGCTCGAGAAGACCTGGCGGATGGCGGACTGGAGATCGGCGTGGATGTGGAAGGTCTGCCTGGAGGTAGTGGGGCGGGGGATGATGGGGCCGGCGAGATCGTCTGTTCCTTCGGGCGTGGGAGATGCGGGATCGAAGACGGACTCGAAGGCGGGCGGGCTGCTGGCGGGTAGAGCGTGCTGCAGGATGAGGTCGTTATGAGGATCGAGGGCGCGAGCCTGCGCAAGGAGGGTGTCTGCCTCGGTGGTGTGGCCGAGGAGACGGGCGTTGCCGGCCTTCTGGATGAGGGCGGTGACGCGATGCTCAAGCGCGAGGGCGGAGGCGATGCGATAGTCGGCGACTGAAGGATCGAGCTCGGCGGCGTGGCTGAAGGCGGCCTGCGCTTCCGGAAGGCGATTCTGGTCGAGCAGGCGGGCGCCGGCGATGTAGGCGTTGCGGGCGGCGTCGGCGTTGCGGGACAGGGTGCGGGCGGAGGGCGCGACGGGGATCTGGGCGTCGTGGCTTTGGGGGTCGTGAGGCTGTGTGTCCTGAGGCTGCGCGGGTGCTGTGACGAAGCACAGAGTGGCGACCAGCAGGGCGAGCATGGCGGCGGGACAAGGGCGGGAGGAGGCTGGTGGCGCGCCGTAGGGGCGGCGCGGCGTTGGGACGGGCTTACAGGGGCCGTGTAGGGGTTGGTGCAAGGAACGCTCCGCCGACGGAAAGCCGATGTTGCTTGGACGAAGGGCGAGGGTTATCGGGCACTCGATATGCTTTGCACCTTGGCCTGCGGGCGCTCGCTGACGGGAGGGCGGCGCATGCCGTTGCGGATGCCGGTACGGATCTGGGCGGAGTCCATTTCGAGCTCGGTGAGGAGACGGGAGAGGGTGTTGCGGTGCATGTCGAGCTCTTCGGCGGCTTTGCACTGGTTGCCCTTGTGCTGGGCGAGGACTTCGAGGACGAAGCGTTTCTTGAACTGCTTGACGGCGTCGGTGTAGGTGACGCCGGAGCTGTGCATCTGGGTGACGAGGCTTTGCAGTTCGCGCTTCACGATGGGGGTGTCCTCTGGCTTCCTCCCACTGACGGGGAGGTTCAGGAGTATTGTCCCCCATCGCCGGGGTTTGATCCAGCGGGAATGTTCGTGCTAGCGGGGGATGCTGTGCAGATGGGTGATGGCGGCGGAGATGCGGTGCTCGAGGTCGGTGGGGGCGAGGATGGCGGCGGTGTGGGCGATCTGGAACAGGGAAGGGGCGAGTCGGGAGTGCGCGATGGCGGGTTGCGGCGGAAGGAAGGTGGTGCAGGCCATGAGGATAGCGGCTCCGAGCAGGCTGGCGCGGGCGAGACCGAAGCAGGCGCCGGCGAGGCGATCGAGCAGGCCGAGGCCGACGAGATGGGCGGCGGAGCGGACCAGTCGACCAACCAGCAGAACCCCGAGGGAGACGGCGAGGACGAGCAGCAGGAAGGCGGCGATGCTGGCGGAGGCGGGATTGGGGATCC
Source organism: uncultured Acidobacteriaceae bacterium (assembly GCA_964236325.1). Classification (GTDB taxonomy): domain Bacteria; phylum Acidobacteriota; class Terriglobia; order Terriglobales; family Acidobacteriaceae; genus Edaphobacter. Next base: position 4,702 of record CAXSEC010000185.1, read on the forward strand.
AGCGGGCGAGCCAGACGGCGAGCGAGGTGTAGTTCCAGGCGGCGGCGGTGATGCCGGCGACGAGGGCTACGAGGGCGAAGAGCTCCCGGATGAGGCCGCGCATGAGGCCGCGGAGGACGGACCAGACGGCAACGGCGAGGATGAGCCAGTCAAAGGGGGTGAAGGCGGCGAGGGTCGATGGGAACGTCATAGGGGTGAGTGACAGGGTGATCGCTCTGAGGTCTAACCTTCGCGTCGCTTCGCTCCGGCGTGAAAGGCGCAATGCGGGGGTTCCTCCCCGTTCGACTTCGCTCAGGGTCGGAATGACAACCAAGAATTGCTTCTTCGCCGCGCCGCGCCGGAAGGCTTTCCGGCTAGGGGTCCTGGGGGGGCACTTGCTTCAGGTGTCGAGTGAGGTTCGGCCGGTGAGGAGATGGAAGGCTTCGAGGTACCTGGCGCGGGTGTTGGCGATGATGTCGTCGGGAAGGGTGGGCGCGGGCGGCTGCTTGTTCCAGCGGATGCGTTCGAGGTAGTCGCGGACGTACTGCTTGTCGAAGGAGGGTTGCGGGCCGCCGGGAGCGTAGGTGTCAGCGGGCCAGAAGCGCGAGCTGTCGGGGGTGAGGACCTCATCGGCGAGGATGATGTGAGGCTGGCCGTCGGGTCCGGGGATGGTGCCGAACTCGAACTTGGTGTCGGCGAGCAGCAGGCCTTTGCTGGCGGCGTGGGCGGTGGCGCTGCGGTAGAGGGCGAGGGTGAGGGAGCGGAGCTGCTCGGCGGCAGCGGCACCGATGCGAGCGACCATGTCGTCGAAGGAGATGTTTTCGTCGTGGCCGGTGTGGTTCTTGGCGGCGGGGGTGAAGAGCGGCTCGGGGAGCTGATCGGACTCGCGCAGGCCGGCGGGTAGGGGGAGGCCGCAGACCTTGTGGCCGGAGGGGCCGGTGGCCTGGTAGTCTTTCCAGCCGGAGCCGGAGAGGTAGCCGCGGACGACGCACTCGACGGGGAACATGGTGGCTTTACGAACGAGCATGGAGCGGCCGGCGAGCTGGTCAGAGAAGGGCTGGAACGCTGGTGGAAGATCGGCGGTGCTGGTGGAGAGGAGGTGGTTGGGGACCAGGCTTTGCAGGTGATTGAACCAGAAGAGCGAAAGCTGGGTGAGGATGCGGCCCTTGTCGGGGATGCCGGAGCCGAGGATGCAATCGAAGGCGGAGATGCGGTCGGTGGCGATGAAGAGCAGGGCGTCGGGGCCGGCGGCGTAGATGTCGCGGACCTTGCCGGTGGCGAGTGGTCGCTGGTCGCCGAGGTGGGTTTCAAGCAGTGCGGGCGGAGGCGGGATGGAGTCGGGCATCAAGGTTGACGGTATCACCGGGCGGGGCTGTGGGCGAGGGCGGGAGAGCGGGCGCCGCGGGGGATGAGGTAGTCAAGATCGGTGCCGGAGGGTGGCGCGGCGGGATCGG
>CAXSEC010000186.1:0-6130 GCA_964236325.1 uncultured Acidobacteriaceae bacterium
GGCGCCTGCGGTCGGGGCGAGTGGGGCGGCGGCGGGGCCGGTGACGGCGGCGGATGCGGTGAGTTGTTCGCTCGAGAATCCGGAGAGCTGTGAGGCTTGCCAGTAGCGTGCCGGACGGAGTGGAGAGGCTTTTTGAAGGAAGAGATCTTTCCGCTCCGCTACGCTTCGGTCGAGATGACGGCTTCTCTGTTGACGGGTAAGAAGCCAAGACATTTGTAACGAACTTTGAAGCTTTTAGGAGTGTGAGAGATGGCGACAGCATCAGTAGTTGAGCAGCAAACAGCGGCGACGGCCCATACGGCGGCGTCTTCAGTTTCGGTTCCGCAGCAGATCCTGGATCCGGGTCTTTGTCTGACGCTGCGGCCGATGGCGTATCCGGTGTTCTATGACATGTTTCGGGATGGCATCAAGAACACGTGGACGGTGGAGGAGGTTGATTTCTCGACTGATCTCGTGGACCTAAAGCAGCGGTTGACGCCGGCGGAGGTTCATCTGATCCAGCGGCTGGTGGCGTTCTTTGCGACCGGCGACTCGATCGTGTCGAACAACCTGGTGCTCAACCTGTACAAGCACATTAACTCGCCAGAGGCGCGGCTGTACCTGTCGCGGCAGCTGTACGAGGAGGCCGTGCATGTGCAGTTTTACCTGACGCTGCTGGATAACTATGTGCCGGATCCGGATGAGCGCGCGGCAGCGTTTGCGGCGGTCGAGAATATTCCGTCGATCTCGAAGAAGGCCGACTTCTGCATGAAGTACATGGACTCGATCCAGGCGCTTGAGACGCTTGAGACGAAGGATCACCGCAAGCAGTTTCTTCTGAACCTGATCTGCTTTGCGGCGTCGATCGAAGGCATGTTCTTCTTTGCGGCGTTTGCGTATGTGTATTTTCTGCGATCGAAGGGACTGCTGCATGGGCTGGCGAGCGGCACGAACTGGGTGTTCCGCGACGAGAGCTGCCATCTGGAGTTTGCGTTCGAGGTCGTCAATGTAGTGCGGCGGCAGGAGCCGGATCTGTGGGATGCGGGCCTCGAGAAGCAGATTGTCGAGATGCTCGAAGAGGCGATCGATGCCGAGGCGCAGTTTGCCGAGGATCTGCTGAGCGGCGGCGTGGCTGGGCTGAGTGTTCGTGATATGCGGGCGTACCTGGGCTACGTGGCGGACTCGCGGCTGGCGCGACTGGGCATGGAGCCGCACTTCAAGACGAAGAATCCATTCAGCTTCATGGAGCTGCAGGATGTGCAGGAGCTGACGAACTTCTTTGAACGGCGCGTGTCGGCGTACCAGACGGCGGTGGCGGGCGAGGTTGGGTTCGGCGAGGATTTCTAAACGGCAGGGCTCGACGGAACAACGACAGGAGGGCGGAGGCTTTGGTCTCTGCCCTTTTTGTTTCTTGGAACGTGAGGGCCTCGGCGGCATCCCACGGAGTGACAGGCGGGGTTGCCTGCCTCCAGGAGATGCTGATGGTTGGATCAAGGAACGTGTGGCTGAGTGTTGGATTAGGTCTGGCGATGACGCCGGCGGCGATGATTGTCGCGCAGACTGTTTCCACGGACTATGACCATACCGCCGATTTTACGAAGTACCACACCTACTCGTTTGACAAAGTGGAGACGCGTAATCCGCTAAACGTGCAGCGCATCAAGGATGCCGTGAACAAGGAGCTGGGCGGGAAGAACATGCAGGAGGTGGCGACGGGCGGCGATGTGACGATTGAGGCCATCGGCAGCACCAAGGACGAGCAGGAGTACAACACGTTCTACAGCGGGCTGGGCGGCCGCGGCTATGGCTGGGGCGGATGGGGTGGATGGGGCGGCCGGTGGGGCGGCAGTGGCGCCGGCATGGCAACAACGACGCAGCAGCAGATTCCGATCGGGACGCTGGTGTTGGATATGTATGACCAGGGAACGCACCAGATGGTGTGGCGCGGGACAGCGCGGTCGGAGCTCTCGGGCAAGCCGGACAAGAACGTGAAGACGCTGAACAAGGCGGTGGGGAAGATGTTTAATAAGTTCCCGCCGAAGGCTGCGCAGTAGGACGTTCGAGGCAACGACGAAGGCCCGGCCTGGCGGCTGGGCCTTTGTGTTTGTGGTGGTGCCGTGGTGTCAGGCCTTGGTTTGCTTCATGGCGGCGTAGTTGCTGCTGATACGGTCCCAGTTGAGGACCTTCATGAAGGCGGCGATGTACTCGGGGCGGCGGTTCTGGTACTTGAGGTAGTAGGCGTGCTCCCAGACGTCGATGCCAAGGATAGGCGCGTGGTTGAGGGTGAGGGGGCTGTCCTGGTTGGGGGTAGTTTCGATGGCGAGGGTGCCGGAGGCGTCGCGGGTGAGCCAGGCCCAGCCGCTGCCAAAGATGCCGGCTCCGGCTTTGGCGAACTGTGTCTCGAAGGCGGAGAGGGAGCCGAAGCGGGCGTCGATGTCTTTGGCGAGTTCGGCTTTGGGGGCGGTGCCGCCAGATTTCGAGAGCGTAGGCCACCAGAAGGTGTGATTGGCGTCGCCGCCGCCCTGGTTGCGGACTGCGGTGCGGACGGACTCGGGGACGGAGTTGAGGTTGTGCATGAGTTGTTCGGGGGTCTGGGTGGCGAGATCGGGGTGACCGGCGACGGCGAGGTTGAGGTTGTTGACGTAGGCGGCGTGGTGCTTGTCGTGATGGAGGTGCATGGTTTCGGCGTCGATGTAGGGCTCGAGGGCGTCGTAGGCGTAGGGGAGCGGCGGAAGGGTGAAGGGGCCAGTGGGGGCTGGGGCGGTCGGCGCGGGGGCCTGGGCGGTGAGGGTGTCCGCGAGGCTGGACGAGGCGAGGACGCAGCCGAGGGCACTGGCAGATTTGAGCAGGGAACGGCGGTTCATACGGGGCGAGCTCCTGAGAGGGTGTGTGGGATGGATCGAGGGTCTGTCGGGATGGTACGCCAGTGATGAAACGGAGGGATGATTTAGCTCGGACGAATGCTAGTCAGGATCTGCGGAGGATTCGGCGAGGAGGCTGGCGGTGTCGAGAAGGGTGAGGAGGATGCGGCGGAGGGCGGTTTCGCGGCCGGAGGGGTCGTACCACTCGGCGAGGGTGTGGATGCCCCCGCCCGCGCCGCCGGTCCCGACGGCGACGGCAGGGACGCCGAGCGAGAGCGGCAGGTTGGCGTCGGTTGAGCCGATGCGGATGTCAGAGCGGAGGCCGAGGTGGCGATCGACGGCATGCAGGGTGTGGAGCAGGGGCGAGTCGGCCGGCAGCACGGCGGCGGGCCGATCACCGATTAGCTCGATCTCGAGGGTGGCGGGCGGGTGCGAGGGGTTGGCCTGGTTTGCCGCGACGAGAACATCGGCGGCGGTGGCGCGGAGACGGTCGGCGATGTCCTGGAGGGTGAAGGAGTCGGTGGAGCGGAGATCGAGCTGGACGGAGGCTGAGGCGGGGATGGAGTTGACTGAGGTGCCGCCAGAGATGATGCCGGCGTTGAGCGAGGTGCGGGGGTCTGTAGGCAGGGGCAGATCGGCGAGGGCGGTGAGGATGCGGGCGAGCAGGAGGATGGGGTTTGGCGTGCCGAAGTCCGACCAGGAGTGGCCGCCGGGACCGGAGAGGGTGAGGCGGAAGCGCTGGCTGCCAAGGGCGCGGGTGACGATGGCGGAGTCGCCGGCGCCATCGAGGACGAGGGCAGCCGCGAGGCGTGGGGCATATTGGCCGTCGCTGAAGAGGTGGCGCATGCCGCGGAGATTGCCTGCGCCTTCTTCGCCGGTGTTGGCGCAGAAGAGGATGGTGACGGGTGGCGTGATCGAGGCGAACTGAAGGGATGCCGCGATGGCGAGCAGGGCGGTGAGGCCGGCGGCGTTGTCACAGGCACCGGGGGCGAGGATGCGGGAGCCTTCTTCGACGGGGGTGCAGGGCGTGCCGGCGGGAAATACGGTGTCGAGATGCGCAGAGACCAGGAGGACGGGGCTGTCGCTGCGTTGGGAGGGCGCAGAGAGCTCTGCCAGGGCGTTACCTTCCTGGTCGAGGTGGGGATTCTGGAGGCGGAGGGAGTGGAAGAGCGCGAGCATGGCCCGGGCGCGGTCGTGTTCGGCGAAGGGCGGCGCGGGGATGCTGACCAGATGCAGGAGCCACTGCCGAAGCTGGGGCTGATGCAGGTGCAGCCAGTGGAATGCGCGATGGACGGGCGTGGCGGCGGCGAGGGCGGCGATGCGGCGCTGGGCGCTGGCGACGGGGTTGGTAGCGGTGGGGGTCACGGGTAGTGGACCTCAACCAGGAAGAGGCCGCGGGCAGGCGCGGTGGGGCCGGCGGCGGAGCGGTCGCGCGCTGCAAGGATGGAAGGGATGCTGTGTGGCGAGATGCGGCCGGAGCCGGCGAGGACGAAGGTACCGACCAGGTTGCGCACCATGTGATGAAGGAAGCCGGTGCCGGTGACGCGGTAGATCAGGAGGCCGTCTTCGACCTGAGGCGAGGGGTTGCGGGTCCAGGTGGAGGTGTGGATGGTGCGGCAAGGCGAGGGCGGGGTGTCTGGATAGTGCGGGAGCGGGTCTGAGGGGAGGCGTAGGGGTGTTGCGGGGTCGCGTGCGATGCAGTTGGCGGCGGCGAAGCTGGTGAAGTCGTGGGTGCCGAGGATGTGGGATGCGGCTTGCTGCAGCGACGGCAGATCGAGAGGGAGGCCGCAGTCCCAGACGAAGGGGGCGAGCATGGGGGAGCAGATGCGGTCGGCGGCCGGAGGGACCTGGCTGGTGTGACGACTGGCATGCCGAGGGAAGATGCGGTACTCGTAGGTCTTCGAGAGGGCGCTGTGGCGAGCATGGAAAGGCGGCTCGACGATGTCAACGGAGAGGACGCGGATGGCGGAGGGGAGGACGTGGTTGAGGGCGCGGCGAAGGTTGGTGGCGGGGATGGGCGAGGCGAGCGAGAAGCTGGCGACCTGCGCGAGGGCGTGAACGCCGGCGTCGGTGCGGCCGGAGCCCTGCGGGAGGACGCGTTCGCCGGTGATGCGGGCGAGGGCGTCCGAGAGGTGAGCCTGAACGGTGGGCAGAGCGGGCTGAATCTGCCAGCCGTGAAGATGGGTGCCGTCGTAGCTGAGGATCGCCTTCCAGAGCGGCATTCGATCGACGGTATCACGGAGGCTTCTGGAGGGCGGTGCGGGTATACTTTTCGGGACTAGAGGACTGTTTGCAGAAACTCTGGAACCAACGACGCGAGGCGCGCGTATGTGACCGCAGTAGAGGGTACGGACGGGCGCTGTGACCGAACGAAAGCGAGTCCCGGCGATCGACAGCGTGTCTAAAGCAGTATCCAGAGGGCTGTAGATGTTAGGGGTGCGGTTGGCCCATAGAGCTTGGTAGAGCAGGGATAGGCCTGCGCCGCGGGCAAAGGATTGTTCGCGGCGGGGCAGGAGTTGGAGACGGTATCGTGACGATTCGAGAGTTGCAGGCAGTAGCGGCGAGCGCGCTTCTGGTGATGAATCTGACGACGCAGCCGATGCTGGCGCAGGCGACAGGGCAGGCGGGCACCGTGCCGGCGCAGCAGCAGGGGACCACACCGCCGACGGGGGTGGGGCCGCAGCAGGTGAGCCCGACGCAGGCGACGCCGGTGGCTTCGACGTCACAGACGCCGGCGCAGGGGGTGCTGGCTTTTCCGCAGGCGCCTGAGCCGAAGGCGACGGAGCCATTTTCACTGCGGGATACGGGGCGGGACTACACGCAGCCGAAGTCGCACTTCAAGAATCCGCTGGCGCCCTACACGGCGATTGATGTGCCGCTGCCGAAGCTGACGAACTCGGAGCGGCTGGCGACGCTGCTGAAGGACGGCAAGATCTATCTGAGTCTGTCGGACGCGGTAGCGCTCGGGGTGGAGAATAACTTCGACATTGCGATCGCGCGGATCAACCTCGACATTGCGGACACGGATGTGTTGCGGGCGAAATCCGGCGCGACGCTGCGCGGTGTGTCGACCGGGTTGGTGACAGGGACGCTGGGCGGTGCGGCGACGACGATTGCGGGTGGTGGCGGACCGGGTGGAACGTCGACTTCAACCGGCGGCAGCGGTACCGGCGCTTCGGGACTGGTGTTGAGCACGAATGGCGGCGGACCTTTGCCGTATAACTTTGATCCGATTCTTACGGGGAACGTGCAGTATGAGTCGGCGAACACGCAGCAGTCGACAACGTTTC
>CAXSEC010000187.1:0-5990 GCA_964236325.1 uncultured Acidobacteriaceae bacterium
AGTCGAGTGCAGCCTTTGTCGCAGCTTTTTTGGGGGCGCGGGAGGTTTCGGCGGGCTTGGCGGTGTTGGCTTTGGGGACGCCGGTCTTCTTTTCGGGCTTGATGAATTTGGCGCGGAGCTTGCGGTCGGCGTCGGCGGCGGCGGCGATGGAGTCGGGCTGGGGGCCGGCGTAGGAGGTGTTGGGCTCGAGGGTGGAGGCGGCGGGTGGGTGGGTGCGGAAGAACTCGGCGAGGAAGGTGGCGGTGTGGGACTCGGCGACGGTGGCGACCTGCTCGGGGGTGCCGTGGGCGACGATGCGGCCGCCGCCTTCGCCGCCTTCGGGGCCGATATCGAGGAGGTAGTCGGCGTTGCGGATGATGTCGAGGTTGTGCTCGATGATGACGACGGAGTTGCCGAGGTCGGTGAGGCGATGGAGGACTTCGAGGAGCTTGCGGACGTCGTCGAAGTGGAGGCCGGTGGTGGGCTCGTCGAGCAGATAGAGGGTGCGGCCGGTCTGGCGTTTGGAGAGCTCGCGGGCGAGTTTCATGCGCTGGGCCTCGCCACCGGAGAGGGTGGTGGCGGACTGACCGAGATGGATGTAGCCGAGGCCGACGTCGACCAGAGTTTGTAACCGGATGTGGACGTTGGGGATGTCTTTGAGGATGGGGACGGCGTCGGCGATGGGGAGGTCGAGGAGGTCGGCGATGGAGAAGCCGTTGAACTTGACGGCGAGGGTTTCGGTATTGTAACGGCGGCCGTTACAGACTTCGCAGAGGACGAAGACGTCCGGGAGGAAGTTCATCTCGATGCGTCGCTGGCCTTCGCCCTGGCAGGCCTCGCAGCGGCCGCCGGCGACGTTGAAGGAGAAGCGGCCGGGCTTGTAGCCGCGCTCGCGGGAGTCGGGGAGCATGGCGAAGAGATCGCGGATGGCGGTGAAGACGCCGGTGTAGGTGGCGGGGTTCGAGCGAGGGGTGCGGCCGATGGGCGACTGGTCGATCTGGATGACTTTGTCGAGCTGATCGATGCCGACGACGCGGCCGTGCTGGCCGGGATCTTCGCGGGAGCCGTAGAGTTCTTTAGCGAGGGCGCGGTAGAGGATGTCGTTGACGAGCGAGGATTTGCCGGAGCCGGAGACGCCGGTGACGACGGTCATGACGCCGAGCGGGAAGTGGGCGGTGACGTTCTGGAGGTTGTGGGAGTGGGCGTCTTCGATGGTGATCCACTGGCCGGTGAGGGGGCGCGGGCCGACTTCGCCGAGGGCGTTGGCGGGGCGGTTGATGACGTCGATGGCGCCTGAGAGGTACTGGCCGGTGACGGAGGCGGGGTTGGCCATGACCTGGGCGGGGGTGCCTTCGGCGATGAGGAAGCCGCCGTTTTTGCCGGCGCCAGGGCCGAGGTCGAGGAGGTAGTCGGCCTTGCGCATGGTGTCTTCGTCGTGCTCGACGACGAGGACGGTGTTGCCGAGGTCGCGGAGGCGTTCGAGGGCGGCGATGAGGCGCTGGTTATCGCGCTGATGGAGGCCGATGGAGGGCTCGTCGAGGACGTAGAGGACGCCGCGGAGGCGGGAGCCGATCTGAGTGGCGAGGCGGATGCGCTGGCCTTCGCCGCCGGAGAGGGTGGCGGCGGAGCGGTCGAGGGCGAGGTAGGTGAGGCCGACGGCGTTGAGGAACTCGAGGCGCTCGATGATCTCGCGCTGGAGGCGATCGGCGATGAGGTGCTCGCGGCCGGTGAAGTGCATGGAGCGGGCGCCGACGAGGGCGCGATCGAGGGGGAGGGCGGTGAAGTCGGCGATGGAGAGGTCGCGGGCGTGGGTGTCGGGGCTGGAAGGGGCTGGGTGGCTCTTGAGAGAAGGGATCTCTCCGCTGCGGCGCTCTGCGCCTTCGGTCGAGATGACGGGGGCTGGGGTGGGAGAAGCGGGTCCCTCCACTTCGCCTGCGGCTCCGGTCGGGATGACAGAGGGTGTGGCTGCGGCTCCGGTCGGGATGACAGGGGGTGTGGCTGCGGCTCCGGTCGGGATGACAGAAGGTGTGGCTGCGGCTTCGGTCGGGATGACAGAGTTTGCGATGGGGATGGTGACGGCGAGGGATTCGGGGCGGAGGCGTTTGCCGTCGCATTTGGGGCAACGGGTGGCGGACATGTACTGCATCATGTACTCGCGGTAGCCCTCGGACTTGGACTCTTCGAGGTTGGAGCGGAGGTAGGTGAAGATGCCGTGGAAGCCGGTGCGGGCGGCCTCGGCGCGGGGTGGGCCGAAGAGGAAGAGCTCCTGGTGCTCGCGGGTGAGCTCGCCGAAGGGGCGCTTGATGTTGATTTTGTACTTGTCGGCGGCGAGCTTGATGAGGCGGAGGAGGTAGGCGGAGGCGGAGCCGGGGCCCATGGCACCGTCGAGCAGGGGTTTGGACCAGTCGGCGATGGTCTTGGCGGGGTCGAAGTCGTAGATGGAGCCGAGGCCGTGGCACTCGGGGCAGGCGCCGTAGGTGGAGTTGAAGGAGAAGGAGCGGGGCTCGAGTTTGGGGACGTTGATGCCGCAGTCGGGGCAGGCCATCGAGGAGGAGAAGAGGGTTTCGATGTGCTCGCGGGTGCGGGGGTCCTGAATGCCGATGAGAACGAGGCCGCTGGCCATGGCGAGGGCCTTGGTGACGGAGGTTTCGAGGCGGCGGGTGTCGTATTTGGGAGGGGTGGCTTCGCCCGAGGGGGTGGCGAGGGCGGCGTTGGCGTTGTCGGGAGCCTGGTCTGGATCCTCTTTGGGGAGCGGCTTGAGGATGATGCGGTCGACGACGGCTTCGACGGTGTGGTTCTTGCGCTTTTCGAGGCGCATGCCGTCGGTGATCTCGGTGATTTCGCCGTCGACGCGGACGCGGAAGCCCTGCTGGTCGAGGGATTCGAGCTCTTCGCGGAACTCGCCTTTGCGGCCGCGGACGATGGGGGCCATGACGGTGATGCGCTCCGGGGTTGCGCCGGAGGCGATACGATCGACGGCCTGGTCTACAACGCGCGCCACGATCTGCTCGACGGACTGGCGGGTGATGGGGCGGTGACAGTTGGGGCAGTGGGGCTGGCCGACGGAGGCCCAGAGCAGGCGGAGGTAGTCGTAGATCTCGGTGATGGTGCCGACGGTGGAGCGCGGGCTGCGGGAGGTGGTCTTCTGCTCGATGGAGATGGCGGGCGAGAGGCCGTCGATGGCATCGACGTCGGGGCGCTCCATCTGGTCGAGGAACTGGCGGGCGTAGGCTGAGAGGGTCTCGACGTAGCGGCGCTGGCCCTCGGCGTAGATGGTGTCGAAGGCGAGCGAAGATTTGCCGGAGCCGGAGAGGCCGGTGACAACGGTGAGGGTGTTGCGGGGGATGGAGACGGAGATGTTTTTGAGGTTGTGCTGGCGGGCGCCGCGCACGGTGATGTGGGTGATGGCGGCGCGCGGTCTGGGCGGGGTCGGGGATGCGGTCTGGGGCGAGGTAGCCAAGGGTCTAGGATACGGTATTCGGGGGGCTGGTACTCGGGCTGACGGCGTCAAGCAGCGGCTGTGGCGGGGGCGGCTGGTATCTTTGCAGTCAATAGCGGTGTGTCGAATTGCGTTTGCCGGCCGATGGCGGGTCTGCCAGAGTAGGAAAGGTGAGCCAGGTCAGCGCGGGTGTGTTCGGGCTGTGGCGCCGGTGCTTAGAAAAGAGGATGTTGGGTGACTACGTCGATCATGCTGGTGTGTGCGGTGCTGATGAGCCTGGCGGTGGGGGTTCTGCTGGCGTATGGGGTGTGCCTGGGGATGTTTGAGGCCTTCCGCATGCATGCGCGGCAGGTGCGGGCGAGGCGAACGGTGGGCGGGCCGGTGCCGGTGGTGCAGCAGGGGTAGATTTACTGCGGAGCCGGGGTGCTGGGAGACGGCGTGCCGGAGGTGGTCTGCTGGCGGAGTTTCTGCAGCTGTTCAAAGATCTGCTGGGGAGTCTTGACGGTGTCCGACGAGGAGTCGGCGGGCGAACTTGTGTCTGCGGGTGTGGTGGTGGCGGTGGATGGGGTGGAGGTGCTGTCGGCCGGCGGGAAGACGACGGTCTGGGAGGCGGGTGAGATGGCGTTCGACGGGTTGGCCGGCGGCGGCGGAGGTGCGGGGTTTGATGGCGGTACGGCGGGTCGACCATACCGGGCGGAGATGGCGCTGGGCGGCGGGGCGGGATCGTCACTGTCGTCGGTGTCGGCGACGTTTGCGGTGGGGCTGGGTGGGGACGGGGCGCCGATGCGAGGTGTGAGGATGAGATCGACCGGGGCGTCGCTGGCGTTCGAGCGGATGAGGATGTTGCTGCCGGTGCCATCGAGCAGACTGGCGAGGACGGTTTGAGGGTCGGCGGGGCCGTACTCCCCAAAGACGCGATCTTCGGCGACGGAGCCGGTGACCTTCATGCCGGTCTGATGGGCGATGTCGCGAATGAGGCCGTTGAGGCTGGCGTTCGAGGCGGATACGGTGAGGAGGCCGTTGGCGAAGGTGATGTGGGCGCGATGTTGCGGTCGCGGGGCGGCGGCTGGCTGAGTGCCGGAGTTGTTGGGGAACGACTCTGTGGTTGGCGTGGAGGGAACGGCGGGCGATGGTTTAACGGCCAGCTGGGCCGGGAGATGGGTCGAGAGCGCGACGGAGAGCAGGAGGAGGGCGGGCACTCGCGGGGGGGTAGAGGTCGGTATGCTCATCTCTCCGTTGGACGCGGCTGATGGGTTTAAGGCTACGGCTGTCTGTGAGGATACGGGCCGCTTGTGGGTTTCGTCGACTGGTCGACTGGAGTTAGAACACGTCGCTGCGCTCCGTGGTTAACGACGAAATGCGGGGATTCCTCGGCTTGGCCTCGGAATGACAACCAAAAATGCCAGGGCAAAGACAAAGACGAAATACAGGGGTCTCTCCACTGCGCGCGATGCGCTTCGGTCGAGATGACGGCATTTTGGGCTGCGATGCGCTTCGTGGTTAGTGGCGAGAGGCGGGGATCCTCGCTGCGCTCCTTGGTGAAAGACAAATGCGGGGGTTCCTCAGCTTCCCCTCGGAATGACAACTAAGAATTGCCAGGGCAAAGACAAAGACGAAATACAGGGGTCTCTCCACTACGACTTCGCTACGCTTCGTCTTCGGTCGAGATGACGGCACTCTGGGGCTATGCTTCGTCTTCGGTCGATGACGGCGCCTGGGGGCTGCGCTTCGTCTTCGGTCGAGATGACGGCGTTTTGGGGCTGCGCTTCGTCTTCGGTCGAGATGACGGCGCTCCTTGCGTTGTGGCGTTCAGCCTGGGTGCGACTTTGAAGGTTCATGGACGTACGCGGACGGCGGACTGCGGCTGGCTGCGATGCTGGGATAGTCTACTTGGGGAGTCGGGAACCATGATGGGCAGAGGATGGATGACGGGACGGCTTGCCGTGCTGGGCGTGATGAGCGGTGTGTTGGGGATGACGGGCTCGTTGGCGGCGCGGGCTGAGACGTGTACGACGCAGTCTGCGATGCAGGCGGCGGATCGCGAGGCTTTGGCGGGGGCGGCGCGGGCGTTTGCGGGAAGGATGCAGAGCGGGGATGCGGCCGGGTTGCAGGCGGAGGCTATTCCGGAGCTGGCGAAGGACTTCGGCGGGGTTCGGGCGGCGGCGCTTGAGCTGGCGCCGCATTTGAAGGGTGACACGCTGGTGGTGGACCAGGTGTATTTGCTGGACGCGACGACGCTGGCGGCGGGCAGCGATGCACAGTTCTTCTGCACGCTGAACAAGTCGCAGGCGGAGGTGGATCTGTCGATTGCGGGGCTGACGGCGGGGACGTACGGGTTTGCGGTGGTGTATGGGACGGGCGCGTCGCCGTGGCGGGTGTCTCTGCTGCTGCGACGGGATGCGGGCCGGTGGCTGCTGGCAGGGTTCTTTCCGGGGCCGACGCAGGCGGCGGGGCATGATGGCGTGTGGTATTGGCGGGAGGCGCGGCGGCTGAATACGGCGAAGCAGCCATGGACGGCCTGGCTGTATTACACGGAGGCGACGGCTCTGCTGCGGCCGGCGGGGTTTGTGCA
>CAXSEC010000188.1:0-5830 GCA_964236325.1 uncultured Acidobacteriaceae bacterium
GTGGCTTCGGCCGCGTCTACGACCGTCCCTTTGCCGGTGGCAGCTTCCACGGCGGATCCCGCAGCTTCGCAAGCGGCGGTGGCTACGGTGGCTTTCGCGGTTCAAACATCGCCGGGCGTGGCTATAACGGCGGCGGCTTCAACAACGTAAGCCGTACCACAGGCAGCAACTACGCCAGCGGCCAGCGTGGCTTCGCCGGCAGCTCAGGCAGCGGCTACAACAGTGGCAACCGCGGAAACTACGGCGCTCAGGCCTACAACGGCGGTCAGCGCGGATCCTACGCCGGAAGCATGCAGGCCTACAACGGAGGTGGCCAGCGTGGCTACACCGGCGGCTCCCAGGGCTACACGGGCGGCTCCCAGGCCTACGGCAACCGCGGCGGAAACTACTCCGCCCAGGCTCACCCGCAATCCGGTGGCAACTACGCCGGCGGCGGCCACAGCAGCGCTCCCAGCGGTGGCGGTTACCGCGGCGGTGGTGGCAGCAGCAGTGGCTCCCATGGTGGTGGCGGCGGCTCCCACGGCGGTGGTGGATCGCACGGTGGCGGCGGCCACCGCTAAGTCCTAGCCGCGCTCCCGCATCACCGCAGCAACCCGAAGGTCTAGGCACAGCCTGGGCCTTCGCTCTTTGCCCTCACGTCTTCAACCAGCAGGATGACAAAAGCCTGCCGCAGTCACTCCCCGCGCCCACCAGCCTTTGCCAGCTCCAGCACCATGCGCCCGATCGTCGTCACAGCCTCCGGTCGACCCACGGCCCGCGCCCGCACCGCCATCTCCTCCAGCCCCCGCGTGTTCCCCAGCAGCTCCACCAGCCGCTCCAGCAGCACCTCCGCGGACATCTCCGCCTCCAGCAGCATCGCCGCCGCCCCCTTCTGTGCGAACGCCTCTGCGTTCTTCCGCTGATGATCGTCCGCCGCCTGCGGAAACGGCACCAGCAACGACGGCTTCCCTGCCGCCGCCAGCTCCGCCACCGACGTGGCCCCACTGCGGCAGATCACCAGGCTCGCCTCCGCCATCCGTGCCGGCATGTCCTCCAGAAAGGCCACCACGCGCCACCGCGCCGCATCAGCCCCGCTCGCCGCATACGCCGTCCTCGTCGCCTCCGCGTGCCGCACCCCCGCCTGGTGCAGCACCGTCAACCCGGGCACCCGCTCCAGCAGCGGCCGGATGACCTCCGCCATGCGCGCATTCAGCGCCCGGGCCCCTTGGCTCCCGCCAAACACCAGCAGCTGCGGTGCCGCCGCCACATCCCGCGAAGGAATCGCAAAAAAATCCCGCCGCACCGGCACTCCCGTCACCACCGCGTTGCGAAAGAACCTGCGGCTCTCCTCAAAGCTCACCGCCGCCCCCGACACCATCGTCCCCACCAGCCGATTCGCCAGCCCCGGTGCCGCATTGGGCTCATAGGCCAGCGTCGGCACCCGCAGCAGCACCGCCGCCATCATCGCCGGCCCCGACGCATACCCGCCCACCCCTATCACCACCTGCGGCCGAAACTCCCGCAGCAACCGGACACACCGCCACAATCCGAGCGGCAGATCGCCCAGGGTCCTCGCCCGCGTGGCCAGCGAAACTCCCTTGAGCTGCCCCACCCGAATCAACTCCAACGCAAACCCCTCAGCCGGCACCAGCCGCGTCTCCAGCCCTCGTGCTGTGCCCAGAAACCGCACCTCGGCCCCATATCGGTCCCGCAGCTCGCGCCCGATCGCGAGCCCGGGAATGACATGCCCCCCCGTGCCGCCACCCGCAATCAAAACCCGCAACGGCCTGGTGCCCTCACTTGCCACGAAAAGCCTAATCAATCTCCCGCGTAATGTTCAGCAACACACCCATACTCGCCAGCGTAATAAACACGCTCGTCCCGCCCGAAGAGATAAACGGCAGCGGAATCCCCTTCGTCGGCAGCAGCGCCACCACCACACTGATGTTGAAGAACGCCTGCACCAGGATCGTCACCGTCAGCCCAAACGCCAGAAACCGCGCAAATGGATCTGTCGACAGCACCGCAGCCCGCAGCCCGCGATAGCCCAGAAAGCAGAACAGCCCGACCGTGCACAGCGCGCCAATCAGCCCCAGCTCCTCACACACATTCGCGAAGATAAAGTCAGTATGCGGCTCGGGCAGATAGAACAGCTTCTGCCGCCCTTCCATCAATCCCAACCCGTGCCAGCCGCCTGTTCCCACGGCAATCAGCGACTGCATGATGTGAAAGCCGGCCCCTCGCGGATCCGCCTCTGGATTCATGAACACCTTCATGCGCGCCAGCCGCCACGGCACCATAAATAGCATGTAGAACAGCGGCGGCACCGCCGCAAACAGCGGCAGTGAAAGATGCAGCGGTCGCGCCCCCGCCAGGTACAGCATCAACACCGTCGTCGACGCCAGTACAATCGCCGTTCCCAGATCCGGCTCCCCCGCCACCAGCACGATAAATAGCGCCGGCAGCGCCACCGCCCGCAACACCACGTTCTTCAAGTCATCCATCTGGTGCAGCTTATTCTGCAGAAAGTACGCCAGCAGCAGCACCAGTACCGGCTTCGCAATCTCCGACGGCTGAAACGTAAACAGCCCGCCAAACCTGATCCAGCGATGCGTGTGGTGCGAGTCATGCATCGCAAACACCGCCAGCAGGATCACCACCGTCGCCGCCACCGCAGAAAAAACCACCTTGGGGTTGTTGTACCGCCGGTAGTCAATCTTCATCAGCACCAGCAGCGCGATCATCCCCAGCAGCACCCACAGCGCCTGCTTCGCCACATAACTGTAGGGCGAGCCCAGCGTCGACTGGGCCAGCACCGCCGACGCGGAAAATACCGTGATCAGCCCGAACAGCACCAGCAGCAGCACCGTCCCGAACAGCCACTTGTCAACGCCAACCCGCTTCGCCATCGCTCACCTTAATCAGACCTGTCATCCCGACCGAAGCGCAGCGAAGTGGAGGGACCTGCTTCTCTGTCACACAGCCTCTACAACCCCAGCACCAAATCCCGAAACGCCCGTCCCCGATGCTCGTAACTCTCAAACTGATCAAAGCTCGCACAGGCCGGCGCCAGCAGCACAACATCGCCCTTCACCGCAGCGTCTGCAGCCGCGGCGACCGCATGCTCCAGCGTCTCCGCCTCCACCATCTTCACGACTCCGGCCAGAGCGCCGCCAATCTTTTGCGCGGCCGAACCAATCGTGTAAACAACCTTCACCCGTTCCTTCAACAGCGGCGCCATCACGCTGTAGTCCGAGTCCTTATCCTTGCCCCCCAAAATCAGGTGGATCCCCTTCGGAAACGACGCCACCGCCTTCATGGCCGCATCCACGTTCGTCGCCTTGGAGTCGTTGTAATACACCACTCCGTTCCGCTCGCGCACCAGCTCCAGCCGATGCTCCACCGCCTTGAACCCCCTCACCGCCTCGCGGATCGCCTCCGCAGGAACACCTGCCAGCCGTGCGACTGTAACCGCCGCAAGCACATTCTCCACGTTGTGCGCGCCCTTCAGCAGAATCTCGCTCACCGGCATCACCGGCACCGCCTTCGCACCCTCCTTCGGCAGAAACACCACGTTGCGCCCATGCACAAACGCTCCCTGCTTGATCGGTCGCCGCGGGCTGAACCAGAAGATCTGCGCCTTTGTCTTCGCCGCCACCATCTGCGTCGCCTTGTCCTCCGCGTTCAGCACCAGAAAGTCGTCCGCGTCCTGCCGCTCCGTGATCCGCGCCTTTGCCGCCGCATAGTTCTCAAACGTCTTATGTCGATCCAGATGATCCGGCGTAATATTCAGCACCGCCGCGATCCGCGGCCGAAACGTCTCGATCGTCTCCAGCTGAAAACTCGACACCTCGAGCACATTCCACGTCTCTGGTCTACTCTCCGCCACCAGCTCAATCACCGGCGTGCCGATGTTCCCGCCCACCAGCGTCGGCATCTCCGCCGCCTTCAGGATCTCGCCCACCAGCGTCGTCGTCGTCGTCTTTCCGTTCGACCCCGTAATCGCAATCACCTGCCCCTGCAGAAACCGGCTGGCCAGCTCGAGCTCGCCCACCACCGGCATCCCCAGCGCCCGCACCCGCACCACCTCCGGTGTCAGCGTGGGCACACCCGGCGAAATCACAATAAAGTCCTGTCGCCGAAACGTCAGCAGCCCATGCCCGCCCGTCTCGACCATAATCCCCGCCTCCATCAACGCAGGAATCTCCCCGGCCAGCGCGGACGCACTGCGCGAGTCGCTCACCGTCACCTTCGCCCCCTGCCGCAGTAAAAAATGCGCCGCCGAGATCCCGCTCTTCCCAGCACCCACCACCAGCACGCGTTTGTTCTTCAACTCCATAAATGTGTCCAAGTG
Organism: uncultured Acidobacteriaceae bacterium; assembly: GCA_964236325.1. Lineage (GTDB taxonomy): Bacteria > Acidobacteriota > Terriglobia > Terriglobales > Acidobacteriaceae > Edaphobacter. The sequence goes on from CAXSEC010000188.1 coordinate 4,334, forward strand.
ATAAGTGTATGGCTTCTTAACAGGCGGCGGAGCCCACGTCCGGCAGCCAAGAGGCAGTCACCGCAGCTTCAGCGTCGTCAGCGCGAACAGCGCAAACACCAGGGCCATAATCCAGAACCGCGCAATCACCTTGCTCTCGCTCCACCCCATCAACTCAAAATGATGGTGCAGCGGCGCCATCTTGAAGATACGCTTCCCGCCCCGTAGCTTGTAGCTGCCCACCTGCAGCATCACGCTCACTGCCTCGAGGATGAACACGCCGCCAATAAACGGCAGCAGCAGCTCCTGCTTGATCACCACCGCCACCGTCCCGATCGCGCCCCCCAGCGCCAGTGATCCCACATCGCCCATAAACACCTCGGCCGGATGCGCGTTGTACCAAAGAAAGCCGATTGACGCCCCCACCATCGCCCCGCAGAAGATCGTCAGCTCGCCCACCAGCGGCATGCGCTGCAGCTCCAGATAGTCCGAAAACACCGCGTGCCCGCTCACATACGTCAGCACCGCCAGCGCCCCAGCCGCGATGATCGTGCACCCGATCGCCAGCCCGTCCAGACCGTCCGTCAGGTTCACGGCATTGCTCGAAAATGTAATCACCAGCGCTACAAATGCGATAAATGGCAGGAAACTCAGCCAGTAGAAGTGCGGGATGTGCGACAGCCATCCCACAATCAGATCCGGCCGAAACCGCTTGAAGAACGGCACCACCAGCCGCGTCGAATAACTGCCCTTCGACTGCATCACCACCAGCACCACAGCCACACCCGAGCTCACCAGCAGCTGCAGCGCCATCTTCGCCCGCGCCGTCAGTCCCTGGTTCCGCTTGTGCACCACCTTGATGTAGTCGTCGGCAAACCCGATCGCGCCAAACGCCAGCGTCGACAGCGTCACAATCCACACAAATGGATTCGACAGATCACTCCACAGCAGCGTCGGCACCAGAATCGAAATGCAAATCAGCACCCCACCCATCGTCGGTGTGCCCTTCTTCTTCTGATGGCTCTGCGGCCCCTCCTCGCGGATGTACTGCCCGATCTGAAACTCGCGCAGCCGCTCAATCACATACGGCCCGATCAGCAAGCCGATCAGCAGCGCCGTCAGGCTCGCGAACACCGTCCGAAACGTCAAGTACCGGAAGATTCGAAACAGGCGAAAGTAGGGAAACAGCTTCTGGTACAGCAGCCAATAGAGCAAGTCATCCGCCTTGAAAAGAGTCAACCAGACGCTAAGGTCATAGCTATCCTACAAGCGCATCCCCTCGTCCCTACTTGCATTCGCCAGCCGAACCACAGCAGAGTCCGTCGTCTCCGTTACACCCGCAGCATCGCCAGCGCACGCTCCAGCCTCACCCCGCGCGATCCCTTCACCAGCACCGCATCCCCCTCCCGCACATGCTCCTTCATCCACGCGCCCGCCTCCTCCGGCGTCGTAAAAAACATCGCCTCCGCCCCACCACCCGCCGCCCCATCCACCATCCGCTGCGCCAGCCCGCGTACC
>CAXSEC010000189.1:0-5751 GCA_964236325.1 uncultured Acidobacteriaceae bacterium
TACTGATGGTAAGCACGTTATCGGAGGTGGATTCGAGGACCGAGTTGAAGCGAGCGTAGGAGGTGGCAAGTTCGTCGGCGGCGAGGCGGCGGGCGATAACCTCCTTGGCGATGGTGGCTCGGATGATCTCGGCCTGCTCGCTGTTCTTGACAAGGCTGAACTGGTTTCCGCCCTTGTGCTTGGCAACGTACATCGCAGAATCGGCGACCCTGAGGGGGTCCAATTTATTGATATCGGCGGCCCAGTCCACTGGCGCGATGCCGATGCTGGCGGTGACACATAAAGTCAAACCCCTGAGCTCGAATGGTTTCGCGAGACCCTTGAGAAGAGTGGCGGCCAGTTGCTCTGCCTGGGGTGTAGTGGTGTCTTCGCAAAAGATCGCGAATTCATCACCGCTGAGTCGTACGATGAGGTGTTTGCCATCGCAGAGGGAACCCAGGCGCGCGGCGACCTTGCGTAGAAATTGATCGCCAACGGCATGCCCGAAGTGTTCGTTAATGACTATGAAGCCATCCAGATCGAGGAAGATCAGAGCCGCGGGCGGCTGCCGATTCCTTGCACGCCATCTGGCTTTTCGCTCCAGCAGTTCGAGCCGGTTGCCCAATCCGGTGAGCTGGTCGGTATGCAGGTGAACCAGAATTGCTTCGCTGCGCAGGCGAGAAGCGCGAGCGGCAGTGCGCTGGACACCAAGCGCGGCTTCGATCTCTGCCGGAAGCCAGGGGAGCGACCGTCCATGCTGAACCTCCTCCCAAACGGCGAAGGACCTGCGCGGGCTGAGGCGGACCGATCTGGCAGAATCCTGTTTGGAAGCGTCCGGCTGGCCAGCCCAGCGCACTGTCTGGACAACCTCCCCGCGCAGCCACAGGATGCCATCGGAACGCTCATGAAAAGGAACAAGCAGGCCTCCGCTGGCCGGAGAGGCGAGGTTGGCAAAGTCAGGGAACAGATTGCCGATTCCATTTGTGGAGAGAGTCTCTTCCGGGAATTCAGCCTGCTGGATACAAGCCTGAAAGGTATCAAACAGCGCGGTGGACTCGTCAAGGGCGGGCGTGATGCCGAGAAGTGTCAGGTGGCCGCCGAACCGACATATGGCACCATCGGCACAGACCAGAGCGAGCAGAGGTTCCGGGTTGCCTGCGAAAGCTTTGAGTGCCAGCAGATCCTTTTCCATGGAAGGACTGAGCAGGTCGAGCAGGCGTTTTTTTTCGCGATAGTCGGCTGCCGCATCAGCCCGCTGGGCAGCGCCGATGAGCAAAGAGATGAGCTGACCGAGAAGATTGCAGAGAGAGCGCGATTCCGGGGGTATCTGCTTGCCGATCCGGTGATGACCGACGATCAGACCCCACAACTCGCCGGATGGAACGACGAGGGATAGGCCAAGGCTGGCACCAACGCCCATGATCCGCATGTACTCAAGGTGGTTAGGCGAGCTGCTGCGCAAGCTGCATAAGGTCATGTCGAGCGGCTCGTCCTGGCTAAGCTCGCGATTGCCAAGCAGTGGGACGGGCACGGAGTCCACGTCAACGATGATGCGGGTACGCTGCTGGAGGTAAAGGTTTCTGGCCTGCTGGGGGATATCGGTGGCGGGATAGTGCAGACCCAGGAAGGGGTCCATCTCGCCAGCCTTGGCTTCGCCGACAACCTCTCCATGATTGTCGGGGTGGAACTTGTAGACGATGATGCGGTCATAGCCGGTGAGATCACGGATCAAAGTCGGGATGGCGTCGTAGAGCTCGTGGAGTGTCTTTCCGCCAAGAGTCCGTATGGCGGTCTCAAGATGAGAAGCCAGCAGATTCCAGCGTCGGGGTTCCAGGGTGACTTCCAGTTCAACGCACAGCAGCCCATGGCTGCGGTGTGCGGTGACATCGAAACGCCGGTCTTCGCTGAGGGGAAAGGTGAAGAAGTGAACATCCCGGGACAGGTAGCTCTCCTGGCCGAGAGCGAGTTCGATGGCGGCGACGGCTTCGGCTCCGAGGATTTCCGGGAGGGTGCGCTCCAGTATGTAGGCCGGGGCTTGACCGAGGATGATGTGCGAGTTCGCACTCACGTAGACAATTCGCAGGTCAGAGTTGCGAGCGGCAAGCAGCATTCCGTGTGACTGGATCAGGGACGGAATGTGTATGGGCTCGGTGTCGCAGTTTGGAAGAGTGACGGATGTGTCGGACGCCATCATGGGTTGATTCACGGGCGCATCCAGAGGCCGATAGCCTTGAAGGTAGAGATTGCGCCCGCGACAACGCCCGGCACTTGTTCCGGATGGGTGTCACCGTAAAGATCGAGTGCCGCCTGAAACTGCTTCCAGAAGACAGTGGTTTCGCTGCCGCGCCCACGAAAGAAGCTGTCGGCTCCGGTCATTCCTTCACCCAATACCTGCTGAAGTTGAGGAAGCATGAACCGTGAGCCGAGCGCGGAACCCTCAATGACATAACAGGCGCCGAGCGCGTTAGCAAAATACGGCAGACGCGGAAGCGAGATGGCGGGCGCGCAGGTAATTTCTGAAACGGAGACATGCAGTGCTTGCAAGTCGGCGGCGAGCCTGGCGGACATAGGGCAGCCTAAAGGATCAAACCCCAGGGCTGACCATTGAGAGAAGTGTTGAAATTGGATTTCTATCGGTTTGTAGAGCTGATAGAAGCGAAGCAGGCAGGCTTGATAATCGGGGAGAAAAAGAATGGAGCCAGGAAGGACCAGACGGAATTCCACTTCCTTGTGTACCAGTTCCGTGCTAACACGAAGAATTTGCGAGAGGGGGCATGAGAGTGCTTCAGTTGGCATTGCAGGTGAAACTGAAAGTGACAGTGTGACCAGGGGCAAAGTTAAGTCAGTCATGGTGCCTCCAGAGAGACTTATGACATGAGTAACGTGTCACAGAGACGAGCTGTTACTTACGTATACTCTTCGTTAAGCTCAATTCGGTCGATGCATCTTGCAAGAACTGCGTCGTACGCACTTGTTGCCTGAGCGTTGGCAGACAGGATGAAGCAGGCTGTAAGGAGGTAGAACGAGAATGCGGCGCAGGAAGGCAGTAGGCGTCCCACTCAAGAAAAATAAAAGGCCTGGTAACGCAGATCGACATAGTCGAGGTCATGAAGATCGAGAGTGGTTTGATTCAGCACCATCGCGTGTATTGGGGTTGGAAGCTCACAAGCCCTGCCGCGCAGGAGTGACGCCGAAGTGCCGAAACGATGATTGTTGCGAATACAGCTTCCGATCCGTCCCGCACCGATAAGCCGTCTGATATTCGCAGGTCCTTCAACGTGCGCTTTTCACCAGATATGACAAGCATGTGCAGGCATCATAGGCTGGCCGATATGACACCCAAAAGCAACGCCAAACTGCTCGAAGTTCTGCACGGTGCCATTTACGCGGAACTCTCCCGGTGGGTGAGGGTCGGTCTGGCCTCGGACCCGCTGATAGGCTTCCGTGCGCGTCTCACACCATGATTGCGCAAACCCGAGGAAGAAACGCCGGTCTTCGGTATAGCCATCGATTTTGGTGTTGCCCTGGTTAGCTGGCTGATGCGCTTGCAAGTCCTGGAAAGCCCTGTAAGCGATGCGCATGCCGCCGTTGTCCGCGGTATTTTCTCCCAGACTTAATTGACCGTCGAGATTCAGTCCTGGCACAGCTTCAAAGTTGTTGTACTCTTTGACCTCGCACGAGGTCATCTTGTTGAAGTTTGCCCGATCCAGCGGGGTAAACCAGTCGCGGCGGTTGCCGTGCTCATCGTAGAGGGATCCTTGGTCGTCGAAGCCATGTGTCATCTCGTGACCAACAAAGGTGCCGAGCGCTCCATAGTTGACGGCGGCGTCGATCAATGGAGAGTAACGAGGCGGCTGTAGGATGCCCGCTGGGAACTCGATGTCATTTAGACTCGGGTCGTAGTTGCCATCCGCTTCCGGAGTTGTCCAGAAGAACCTTCCTTCATCCACCGGCTTCCCAATGCGGCTTAGTACGTCCTCCCGGTTGAGCCTTTGCGCGTTATGGAGATCGGCAACAAAGTCCGCCGAGGTGACCCGCAGGGTGGAGTAGTTTCGCCAGTGGCTGGGATAGCCGATCTTCTGGCGCATGGTGTCCACCTTCTTCAATGCTTCCTGTTTGCCTTCGGCTGACAGCCAGGGAAGCTGCTCGATCTCCTCGCGCAGCGCGCGTCTCAGGTTGGCAATGATTGTCTCTGCGTCCGCCTTGCTCTGCGGCGAGAAGTTTCGCTTCACCCAGTCCTGACCGACAGCATCGCTCAACGACTTATCGGTGAGCTCAGTGCAGCGTTTCCAGCGAGGCTGCTCCTCAGCCTGCCCCCGCAGTGTCTTGTTGACGAACTCGAATGAGGCCTGCTCAAAAGGTGTGGAAAGGTAAGGCGCCATTGGATTGACGGCATGCATGCGAAGGTAACTCTTAAGTGCCGCGAGCGGCTCAGCCGCAATAACCTGTGCCATTGTCTTCATGTATTCCGGTTGCTGCACATTGATGATCCTGAACGAGGGGGCACGTAAGCCACGAAGATAGGCTGGCCAATCAAAGCCCGGAGTCAACCCCTCAAGATCAGTTAAGGTCATCGGGTGGTAGACCTTTGCCGGATCCCGCATGTCGACGAGGGACATGGAACCCTTCGCCAAAGCGGTCTCTACCGCAAGCACGTTCTGCGCCTCTGCAATCGCCTCTCCGGGCTGATCTCCAAGGGATTGGAAGATCACTTCAAGATATCGCTTGTAAGCAGCGAGCGTACTGGCTTGTTGCTCGCCCGTTTTCAGATAGTAATCGGGTGTTGGAAGCGTCAGGCCATCCTGCCGCAATGTTGGATTCTGCTTCTGTGCATCCTTATCGTCCTGTAAGACGGTCATGGAGAAAAAACCCGCTCCCAGCAGATTTCTATCGCCGAGGAAGGTAGCAAACTGTGCTTTGTTACGAAGTGCGTCGATGGCAGCAAGCGTCGATTGCAGTGGTTCTACGCCAAGCCGATTTGCCTGCTCGGAATTCATGCAAGCGGCGTAGAACGTACCGTACTGCTTCTGCAAAGGAGTCTCCGGCGACTCGGCTGCCTGCTTCAATTGAAGGTAGAGAAGGTAGAAGTTACGGTCATCCGTCTGACCGAAGACCATGACTCTTTCCTGATCAGAGGGAATCGGGTTTTGCTTGACCCAATTGCCGCACGCATACTTGTAGAAATCGTTGCAGGGATTCACACTTCGGTCGACAAAGGATGTGTCCATCGAGTGCAACGGCTTGGGAGCAACAGGAACGCTTTCAACCTGTTGAGCCGTTACGACACCGCTGCGACATAAGAACAGCGCAAGTGCGGCTATATATCTCGTTCTGAGCATCCTCGTCTCCAGTGTGAGGTAACCAGCTTCCTTTTAGACAGCTCATGACCTCTCCTGCAAAAAGCAATTAGAGCGCACAGTCAGTTTAGTGAAGCGGCTGGGGTTTGTACCGACAAATCGCATTATGCGTAGGAACCGAGTTATCCATTCAACAAACGACGGTTTATTGCATGTATGCGGGTGCTGTGTAAATCGCGGTGCCATGCAAACACAAAAGATTTCAGAACCCATTGTAGTCATCATGCTATCGCTTGAGGACGTTTTAGACTCCGTACTGCAAAGCTTCAGGAATCGGTTCTACTCTCGTGAGATGTTGCTGGTTCGTTCGTGGTGGCGGTGGCGCTCATGGGATGGGTTCCCTCCTCGGAGCGTTTTTCCATTAACTGTGCAATTAGGTACAGATTTTATGGGAGCTACCTGTTTTTATTAAGAC
>CAXSEC010000190.1:0-5664 GCA_964236325.1 uncultured Acidobacteriaceae bacterium
TCCCCGCCAGGTGGAAGAAGCAAAATGCAGAGCTGATCATTCTGCAGCCCGAGTTCGGCAAGCCGAACAGCTTCAACACCTGCAAGCTCAAGGTCCAGCTCAAGGACTTCGCCTACTTCTCGCGCAACGGCAATCTGAACTCCGAGCCGACCGCAGACTTTAAGCGCTGGATGCTCGCGCACGACTACGACCCTGAGCACGGCAAGGACACACCCGTGTCGACAAAGGCCCCAGCGCCTGCTGGATCTGTTCCCGTCGTAGCTCCAGCCTTGCCACCCGAGAAGTAGGAGCCTCAGCCTGAAGTAGCGTGTGTCCGGGCAAAGACCGCGCCTCATCGCTTCATCCCCACGGGGTCTCTCGCAGGCACATCGCATCTCCGCCGGTATCATGGAACAGGAAGCCCGTTCCGCCTCTCCATGCGCCCGCAGACCCCATCCCACCTCACCGCCGGCCCGCCCGCAGAGCTCATCTTCGGCGACTGGTACCCCGCGCTTCGCTCCGCCTCGCTCATCCGCGGCCGAACGCAGACCACCCTTCTGCTCGGCATGTCGCTGCTGCTCGGCCGCAAGTCCGACGGCACCCTCTTCGCCATGCGTGACCTCTGCCCGCATCGCGGCATCCCGCTCTCCGCCGGCTGGTTCGACGGCGAAACCGTGCAGTGCAAGTACCACGGCTGGCGCTTCGAGCCCTGCTCCGGCCAATGCACCGAGATCCCGTCACTCACCAGCGTCGACACCCTCGATCCCACAAAGATCTACGCCACCGCCTTCCCCTGCGAAGAGCGCGACGGCTACGCCTGTGGTTACATTCCCGCAGCCGGTCAGGGACGCCTCACCAAAGCCCTGCCACCCGTTCCTGAGCTGCCGAAATTCTCCACGAAATTTCGTACCGCGCACCTCACCGCCGATCTACCCTGCAACGTCGATCACGGCATCATCGGCCTGATGGATCCTGCGCACGGCCCCTTTGTGCATCAAGCCTGGTGGTGGCGGTCAAAGGCCTCCATCCACGAAAAGACCAAGCACTTTAAGCCCATTCCCGAGGGCTTCCGCATGTCCGCCCACGCGCCCAGCAAAAACTCCGCCCCCTACAAACTGCTCGGCGTCTACGGCGAGACCATCACCACCACCATCGACTTCGTTCTGCCAAATCGCCGCTTCGAAACCATCCGCGCCGGCGAAGGGAAGGACGCGAAATGGTTCTCCTCGCTCACCACCGTCACACCCGTCACCCCGTCCACCTGCCGCATCGACGTCGTTGCCGCCTGGAACATCTTCTACAGCATGCCATTTGTAACTAGCATCGCTACCTTCTTCGGCGCACGCTTCGTCCGCCAGGACCAGCAGACCATGATCGAGCAGGCTGAAGGTCTCCGCTACCATCCCTCCCTCATGCTCATCGACGACGCCGACAAACCCGCCAAGTGGTACTTCGCCCTCAAGCAGGCCCGCCTCCGCGGCACCACCGAGCACCCCCTCGCCGGCCCCGTCACCCTGCACTGGCGCAGCTAGCCTCGTATCCTCTCTAGCCGCGGACCCGCCGCGAAGCCGCATCCACGACCGCCGTCATCTGCGCTTTGCTGACCACGAGCACCCGCCCATGACCCGGCGCCACGCGCGCGATCGGTAGCTCCAGCAGGCGCGCCACACTCGCCACCGCCGTCGGCTTGTGCCATGTCGCCAGCGTCGGCAGAGGAAAGAACCACGGAGCATCCGCAGCGGTTCGCAGCTGGCCGCCCATCGTCACCAGAGCATCGCCGGCAAACAACGTTCCGTCCCGCTCATCGAGAAAGCTGAAGTGTCCGGGCGTGTGCCCCGGCGTCGCCACGCATCGCAGCGATCCATACAGCTCACCTTCGGTTACAAATTTTCCGGGCACCGTCTTTGTTCCCGGCACACTGCCCTTGATCTTCGTCTGCGGCTCTCTCGGATCAAGCGACTTGTCCTTCCGCAGCAGCCGCGCATCGCGTGCCGAGATCGCCAGCTCAAGCCCCGGCTGGAGCGCCACCAACGCATCCACCGCGCCCACATGATCCCCATGCCCGTGCGTCAGCAGAATGCGCTTGATCGGTGCACCTGCCTTTGCTGCCGCCTGCACAATGGCCTTCGCGCCGCCCGGCAGCCCCGCATCCACCAGCGTAAAGCCGTCGTCCTCACGCACCAGATAGCAGTTCACCAGCCCGAAACGCGTCAGCTGCAGTGCATTTGTTGTGCTCTGTCGTACCTTCATGTCGCCTCCGCCTACAGCACTCCCGTCGCCGCCTTTTCCACCACCAGATCGTCCTGCGAGATGTTCAACGCCTGTCCCAGCTTGCGGAATCCCGCACGCAGCTCCTCATTCCACACATCTAGCGTTCCCCCCTGCAGCAGATCGTTCCAGATATTCTGCGCCTGCCACAGGTTCACCTCAAACGGCATCACCCGCAGACACTCCGCCACCGACCGCGCCAACGTAATCGCGAGCTCCGGCGGCGCCTCACCCTCAACAGCCAGCTCCAGCCGTGCCATCGCCTTCTTCATTCGCAGCCCGGCCACATAGCTTAGCTGCGTGGAGTCCAACGTGACCTGGTCGGACTGCGCCAGCTCCAGCAATCCCAGAACCTGCGCTCCGTCAAACTCCTCTGCCTCAAGCGCCCGCCGCAGATTCGCATTGAGCGCGTATCCAGCCGCCAGCGCCAGCGCCGGTGGCGCCGTCATCCCCGACTCCGTCAGAAAATGCAGCAGCGACGCATGATCCTCATAGATCTTGTGCAGCGACTCCTCCATCTCCGACAGCGTCTGGTCGAGAATCGTCCGCAGAATCCGGTGCTGCTCATCCGTAAACAGCGATGTGAGCGAGTACGCCGTCCCGCCAAAGTAGCGATCCATCAGCCGGATCACCTCCGGCACATTCGCCTTGCGGATCGCCTGCCCAACCTCGTCCGAAAACGTTCGGAACGCCGCCATCTGCGCCTCGTCGCCCGTGTCGCAGCGCTTCACCGCCGCCGATAGATTCTGGTCTCCCAGATGCAGCACCGCATACGCAATCTCCTCGCACTCCTCCGTGATACGCGAGTTCAGCCGCGCCCGCCCGATCGCCAGCCGCCCCCGCCCGGACGCCAGCAGCTCGTGCTCCGTCCGGGTCACGTTGTAGCAAAACAGCGCACCCTCCTCCGGATAGTTGCGGAAGATCGAGCTGATCGCATAGTGCGCGCCCACCTGCTCCAGGCCCAGCCGCATACTTTGTGCAAACTTCCGATACACCTCCGCCCCGTCCCGCACCTCCGGCAGGTTGCTCTTCGCCTCGGCCAACACCGCAACAAACTCCGGCTCGATCGCCTCGCCAGCGGCACCAAACAGCCGCTTCGCCAGCTGCACCACGCGCCCCGCATACGCGATAATCTGCACCGTCTCAATGCCTGAAATCTCGTCGAAGAACCAGCCGCACGACGTGTACATCAGCTGTGCATGCCGCTCCATCTCCATCAGCTCCCACACTGTGGTCCGCTCCTCCTGCGAGAGCACATGCGTCGCATGCTCTTCGAGAAACCGGTCCTCACTTGTCGCCGAGCGATCCAGAATCACCCGCACATACCCATCCCGAGCCGCCCAGAAATCCTTCAGCAGACCCTCAGCCAGCCTCTCCGCCAGCGGCGCCGTCCGGTCCCGCAGCACATCCAGCGCCCGCCGCAGAGGCCCGCGCCATGCCTGGTTCCATCCCGACTTGCCGCCGTTGCAGCCACAGTCAGACCGCCACCGTTCAATCCCGTGCGCGCAGCTCCAGCTCGTGTCATCGACGATCTCCGCCTCCCAGCGCGGCGGAAACCTGTCGAGAAACTCCCCATAGTTCGTCAGCTGCGCCCGATCCCCCTCCTCAATCCAGTGCATCGCGTAGCTCAGCGCCATCTCGCCATGCTTGTGGTGGTGCCCATAGCTCTCGCCGTCGGTCGCCACATGCGAGAGCATCGCCGGCTCCCCATTCGCCGGCTCCGCTGGCAGCGCATTCAGCAGCCGCTGCGCAAACGTCTCGCCACGGTTCAGCAGGCCTTCAAACGCGATCGCCCGCGACGTCGGGCCATCGTAGAAAAACACGGCAATACTCTTGCCGTTCGGCAGCGGCACCCGGTACGGATGCGTCGTGTCCACTGTCGCATTCGGCGTCTCCATCCACGCCGCCTGCTCGCCCGCCGCGCCGGTGGTCTTCGGCGTTGCGATTTGACGCACGTGCCGGCACTGATGCGGCGCCAGGATGGTGAACGTAATCCCTTCATCCGCCATCATCTCCAGCACCCGCGTGTTCACTGCCGTCTCCGCCAGCCACATGCCCTCCGGCCGGCGTGCAAACCGCGACTCAAAGTCCCTGATCCCCCAGCGAATCTGGGTGCGTGCGTCCCGTTCATTCGCCAGCGGCAGAATGATGTGGTTGTACGCCTGCGCCACCGCCGATCCATGTCCGCCGTACCGGCCCGCGCTCACCACATCCGCGTCCAGAATCATTCGGTACGTCCGCTGCGCCTTCTCCTCCAGCCAGCTCAGCAGCGTCGGCCCAAAGTTGAAGCTCACCCGCGCATAGTTGTTCATAATGCGGATGATCTGGTTCTCGGTATTCGTGATCCGTGACGCCCCGTTCGGCGCATAGCACTCACTCGTAATCCGCTCGTTCCAGTCGTGATACGGCGCGGCGGACTCCTGCAGCTCCACCGTCTCCAGCCACGGATTCTCGCGCGGCGGCTGGTAAAAGTGCCCGTGCACGCACACATACCGCTTGTTCTCGGCGACAGGATTCTTGGCGGCAGATCGGTCGTGCGGAATAGATCGCTTCTTCGGCATTGCCTGAATGCTATCGGAAGCCCCTGCGCCCCGGGTTACCCTGCGCATAAAGAGGCAAATACAAAACGATGTATAAGCATCTTGGCTCGCATCCGTTATAACTCAAGTTATAATGATTCCATCATGCCTCCCATGGAACTCAAAATCCGCAAAATCGGCAACGGCTACGGCGTGCTCTTCCCCAAGCAGCTCATGGATGACATGGCGCTGCAGGAAGGGTCCAAACTCGAGATAACAAAGGTCGACGGAGTCTTCCAGATGTCTCCTGCCGATGCACAGTTTACCCGGCAGGTAGAGGCCTTCTTGCGCACTGAGGCACAGCATCGCAACAGCTACCGTGAACTCGCGAAGTGACGATCGAGTTCGTTCGCGCCGATGTGTTGCGTAATGTGCATGGACGATTGGTGGAGCAGTATGGTGGACTGCCCGGCGTGCGCGATGAAAATGCCTTGCAGTCTGCCATTGCTCGTCCTGAGCAATTCGCTGCCTACGCCGGGACCACCTCGATCGCAACACTGGGAGCGACGCTCGCGTGGGCTCTCCTTCGCAATCACCCCTTTGTAGATGGCAACAAACGGGCTGCGCTTGCCGCCCTAACGATCTTTGTCGATATCAACGGCTGCCGGCTGACCTGCTCTGACGTCGAAGAGACGGCAATGGTCCTTCGTGCCGCCGCCAGCGAACTCACCGAACCCGAATGGACTGCCTGGGTCGAGCGCGTCGTCGTTCCCCTTTAGCGGCGAACAGCTTCACAGCCTGCTAAGCACCAGGCACCGACCTTTGTAACGAATCCTAACTTTCACCCTTCTTCGCCGCATCCGCCAGATCGCACGCCCGCCACATATACCAGCTCGCC
>CAXSEC010000191.1:0-5615 GCA_964236325.1 uncultured Acidobacteriaceae bacterium
ACACATCGCACGCAGGAAGTGACCTCAGAGCTAAAGCTGGTACCGTTGTCAGCATATGAGGTGGCTATACACGGTCGGCGTTTTCCTTCTGATTGCAACCTGCGCCTCGCCCAGCCAACCAATAAAGAGCGCTTATTGCGGGGACGATGGAATCCTGCAGACGGTCTACGAAGACGGGACGACAAAGCCGCAGCCAAAAGAGCATCTTCAGGTGGGGTGCGATAACGCTACCGTCGCTGACGACAAGGAAACGGTTGGCTGGTCTGTACTGGTTGGGAACTGTTGCACGTCATATCCAATACCGACATCAGTTGCAGTGTTAAGCCACGGTCGAAAACGGGTCTTCTCAGTCGAACAAATGGTCTGGCAATGGAGGTTCGTCAGCGGGGCCAAGAAACTCGCACTTCTATCGGGCCCCGTTCATGGAGATGCGGTGAAGGCTACCTTGTATGACGTAAGGAGCGGCCGACTATTGGCTACCTGGGACGGAGGCGGTGAGGCGCCTTCATGGGCATCTGGCTGGAAGCCGGAGTTCGGGCCCTCCTACAGTGCTGCATTCACCCACGCCAACCCCGGTGGTCTAAGGAAGCAAGCCTTGATTGATCCTCATAACCCCGTTCCCGCCCCCAACGCCGGTCAGCTTCGACTACAGGGCCGATCCACCAACATCTTTCGCAACTCTGACCTGCAACACCTTCCATGAGTCTTCCCATGGTGCAGAGGTCAACCCCCCATGCAACGCCGCCACAGGGAAGCTCGTCAGGTCAGGATGCTGCCCCCAGAGACCGAATCCTGATCGCGGCGCTTGGCCTCTCTGACCCCGCCATCACCCCCATTTGCCCTCACTCCCCCCCACCTTCTAAACTCAACTATCACCGTCCCTTCACCGCGGTGATAACCGCTCGGCTCTCCCAGCCGTGCGGGGAGGTTCAATGCGTCGGTTCGTCACCCTGTTCGCCCTTCTCTTTCTGACCATCCCCTTCGGCCTCTCCATCGCAGGCTGCGGCAAGAAAACACCCGTCACCTTCTGCAACGGCGACTCCGGCCCCATCGTCGGCCAGATCAAGACCATCACCCTCGCCCCCACGGTCTACGGCATCTCGCTCAACGCCGGTGAGTTCGGCACCACGCCCAGCGCCACCGCGGCCGATTGCAACGGCGGCGCCGTCACCGTCTCCACCTATACCTGGGCCATTCGGCAGCAGGATGTCGGCCTCGTCGATATCGTGCCCACCACCGGCCGCCTCTGCGCCGGCACTTGGAACCGCAACTCCGCCGGCGGCATTCCAAACTTCACCGTCTGCACCCCCGCTGCCCGCTCCGGCACCGCCCAGGTCACCGCCAGCTCCGGTGGCGCCAGCTCGAACGCCCTGCCCATCTTCGTCCATCCCGTCGTCACCAGCATCATCGTCGGCGCGCCCTCGACCAACTGCAGTACCGATCTCGCCACCAACTGCTGCGCCTTCTCAACCGTCGGCGGCACCACCGCCCCCACCGCACAGGTCAACTTCAGCGGCAACGCCTGCCTCAGCCAGAACGTCACCGGCCAGCTCGCCGCCCGTGTATTCGCCGGCAGCGGCAATACCCTCCAGAACATCACCTGCACCCAGACCGGCACCAGTCCCTCAGGCAGCCCGCTCTTCGCTCCCTTCGTCGGTCACGTCTCCTGGAGCACCGCTAATACCAGCACCTCCACCACCACCGGCAACTCCGTTGTCACCATCGACGAAAACGGCATCGCCACCGCCAATCTCCCCGGCTCGACCATCGTCAACGCCAGCGTCTCAAACGCCTCCTCCACCAACGGCTACTTCTCCACCTGCCCCCCCGCCCGTATCGACCTCAGCATCCCCAACACCACCCCGGCGCCGCCGGCCATCACCGTCAACCAGAACAATACCCAGCCCCTCGTCGCCACCGTCGTCGACACCAATGGCGTCACCCTAAATGGCGTCCCCATCACCTTCGTCTCCACCACCCCCAGCACCCTTCCCTCCGGCGGAACCAGCAGCGTCACCCCCATCTTTCCCGGCTCCGGAGCCATCACCGCTGTCTGCCTGCCGCCCGCCTGCAATAACTCCCCGCTAAGTGCGGTCGGCCTCTTCGGCAACGGTCTTCCCGTCGTCTCGAAGCAGCTGGTCATCAACTCTCCCGGAACCAACTCCACCCTGCTCTACGCCGCCAGTACCAACTCCCGGCAACTGGTCGCGATCGACCTCTTCACCAGCGTCGCTGGCACCCCCGTTCGTCTGCCCTACGTGCCCAACTCCATGGTCATCAGCACCGATGGCACGACCCTGTTTCTCGGCAGCTCGACCGAGCTCATGATCGTCTCGGCCGCCAGCACCACCGTCACCGGTGAGTTCCAGGCCACGCCCGGCAACGTCCTCGCCGTCTCGCCCGATGGCACCACCATCGTCATCGCCGATCCCACCCGCCAGACCGTCTCGCTCGTCAGCTCCGCCGGCGCCCTCATCAGCAGCTACGGCGGCCTCGGCACCCGCGCGCAGTTCTCGCCAGACTCCGGCACCGTCTACATCGCCGCCGGAAACCAGATGATCGTTCACTCCTCCTTCACCGGCTGGACCGCCGTTCCGCTCTCCGTCAATGCCACCGACGTCTCGCTCGCCACGCCGCAGGTCGCCGCCTTCCTCGCCGGCCCCACCACCACGGCGCGCGGCTACTGCCCCATCACCACCGTCTCCGGCGCCGGCGACGCCGCTACTACCAGCAACATCTTCTACCCGGACGCCGGCCTGACCGCACCCGCTGCTGACCGCCTCGTTGCCACCAACGACGGCGCACATGTCCTCGGCGCCACCCTTACCCCGTCTCCAACCTTCACCGACGTCAGCGTTACGCTGCCCCAGAAAAACTTGCTCTGCCCGGCAACAACCACCGGCCAGCAGGTCCTCGGCAACACCCTCTTCACCAGCACCCTTCCCGGCATCACCGCCAGCCAGATCAACGGCGTCATTGCCGCCTCTGACTCGTCGCTCGCCTTCGTGACCTTCACCGGAACCGGCGGCATCCTGCCCTCCTACACCCCCGCTGGTGGAGGTGTCGGCGCTCTCGGCGCAGTCAAGCTCTCCGGAACCGCCGTCGCTCCGGTCAGCGGCGTCTTCTCCTCCGACAACGCCACCTTCTTCACAGGAACCTCCGGCGACAACCTGATCCACCTCATCACTCGCAGCCCATCCGGCTTCGCCGACACCTCCACCCTCAACCCGCAGGTCACCACCGACGCGGGTGCCTCGACCACCGTCGACCTGCTCGCGCAGCACCCTCGCAGAACCTCCTAAAAAGAGGCTTTAACCTCAGCGAAAAGCCGCTTAACCTCAACGGAAAACGCGTCTAAACGCACTGAACCAACACAAATCAGGCGGCTCCCTAGGGAGCCGCCTGATCTGCTGCTGAAGTCTTCGCCTTTACTGTGCCGGGCGCTAGAGTTGAAGAAAACCTGCTAAGTGCTTCATCCTAAACGCTTTTTGAGGAGGTCCCGGTTGATCGCGTCGAGCACCCCGTTCAGAAAGTTGACCGACTCCGGCGCTCCATAGCGTCGCGCTATCTCTAACGATTCATTGATGATAATGGGCCCCGGCGTCTTCGGATACGACAGCATCTCACCCACTGCCACGCGCAGCAGGTTGCGATCAACCACGGCCATGCGCTCGATCTTCCAGTTCTGCGTATGTTGTTGAATTACTTGGTCTACTTCCTCAAGTCGGGTGTGCACCACGCGGTACAGATCCTCGGCAAACCCTCGCGTCTCCTGGTCCACATCCTCCCTCGCATCCCAGAAGAGTTTCTCGACCTGCTCGGGGTTCTGTTTGCCCAGATCTTGTTGAAAACACATCTGCATAGCCAACTCGCGAGACTTTCGCCGGGTGCCCATCAGCGGCTGGCTTTCGCGTGCAGCTTTTCCGTAATGCTGGCCATCTCGGTGGCCGCGATACCGGCCTCAAACCCTTTGTTTCCAGCCTTTAAGCCAGCTCGGTCGAGCGCCTGCTCGAGTGTTTCGCAGGTCAGCACGCCGAAGGCGTGCGGAACCCCTGTGTCTTGTTGACTTTGGCCGATGCCGCGGGCGACCTCGGTGTAGATGGCTTCGTAGTGGGCGGTCTCGCCGCGGAGCAGCACGCCGAGCGTAATGATGGCAGCGTAAGCCTTTGATTCGGCAAGGGTTCTGGCGGCGGACGGGATCTCCCAGGCGCCTGGGACGCGGACGATCTCGATGTTGGCACGGGTGGCCCCGCTGCGCAGCAGGGCGTCAAGCGCGCCCTGCAGCAGGCGGTCGGTAATGACCGCGTTCCACCGTGCGACGACGATGGCAAACCGTTTGTTTGCCGCAGATAGGTCGCCCTCGAGAGCGATCGGCCTGCCGTGTACGGGGTTGTTTGACTCCCAGAAGCCGATGCGCAGCTGAGGATCGAGCACAGCGGTAAACAGACGCGAGTTCCAGTGCGTTTCGGTGATTTCGGACGCGTTTTCGCTGAGGTTAAGCGGCTTTTCGCTGAGGTTAAGGCCTGTTTCGCTGCGGTTTGGTGCAGGTCCTTCGCCGACGGCCCGGACGGCGTCTGAGACGAGCCAGTCTCGGGTGACGCGATGAACTTCGTCGAGGCCGGTGACCTCGATCAGGAGCGACGGCGTGGCGGGAGCGCGACCGGTGACGAGCTCAAGGTTGGCGACGGGCGCGAGGAAGGCTGAGCCTCGGCCATGATCGTCGCTCCAGCCGCGGCCGGGTTCAAAGCCGAGGGCGGCGAGCAGGTCAGAGAGCCGTGCGAAGGCCTCAGGCGAGGCGATCGCCTGGACGAGGGTTAATCCTTTGATCATGAGGTCGATTGTATCGCCGGGAAGGAGGGCGCAGGGGTGCGGTGAGGTGGAGGCGTGGGGCTTGGTATGCTGACGGATGTGCTGCGACCCTCCTTTCTCTCTCGATGTCTGCCTGCGTGTGCTGCTCTGGCGCTCGCGTTGCTTCCGCTTTCAGGGTGTCACCAGGAGGCTGCCGGGAATGGCGATGCGAACGGGCAGGGGGCAAGCGCCAAGCAGCAGCAGGCGCTGAACGACCAGGTGCGGGTGGAGCTCGAACAGATTCCACCGCCGACCAAGTCGAAATACATGGCTGTCAGGAGCCTGTCGGCGTGGCAGAACCCGTATCTGACGGTTCAGGACAACCTGATTGTGCTGCACGTGACATTGGCGGATGCGAATACCAGCGGTCTGGGGGAGGGCGGGATGCTGCGGCCGGCGGGCGCGCGGCGGCAGGACCTGACGGTCCGGGTGGGCGAGCTGGCAGCGGCGCTGAACGCGGTGCCGCAGACGGCGTGGCCCCTGGGGCGGGTGGTTGCGGTCGAAGAGGCGCACAATACGCCGGCACAGAAGGAGCCGGCGGTGCGGCGGACGGTGGAAGGGGTGCTGCGGACGCTGGGGGATCTGGGCGTGGTGCCGTATGAGTGGAGCGAGGGTGGGGCTGGACTGCGGTAGGGCTCTTTGAGGAGAGCGAAAGACGAGCTGGCGGGGGTTTTACGTTCCCACCCATGGCGATGAAGCTGCCATGAATGGGGCACCTGATCGGTTTGGCATGTCGGAGGAGTTCATTCGCGTCGCTTCGCTCCGTG
>CAXSEC010000192.1:0-5521 GCA_964236325.1 uncultured Acidobacteriaceae bacterium
CAGGGAGCCTGTGCCAAGACTCGACGCGCCATGGGCCACGCCCCCTCTGTGGCTCATCTCCTAAGTTTTGCGACACTGCCCGGAGCCGGACCCGCGTCGAGGAGGGCGAGTGTCGCAATAGTCAGG
This sequence comes from uncultured Acidobacteriaceae bacterium, assembly GCA_964236325.1. GTDB lineage: Bacteria > Acidobacteriota > Terriglobia > Terriglobales > Acidobacteriaceae > Edaphobacter. The sequence continues at coordinate 127 of CAXSEC010000192.1, forward strand.
CGCGAAAATCGCTTCTCATCGGTCGCGAAACCGAGCGTGTTTTCAGCGGCAGCCAGATCGAGTCTCGGCTACTTACTTCGTGTTCCGACAAACGTTCGTTTTCAGGAACACTGACGCGGCCCGCATCGCTCGGCCGCTTTCCCAAGGCGGCAACGTTCCCAAAATCTGTTCTTTCAATCTAAGTTCCCCTGTGCGACTCTGCCGTGAGTTATGGGAACCAACGTCCTCATCGGATACGCCAGGGTGTCCACCCTCGACCAGAAGCCGGAGCTCCAGCTCGACGCGCTGAAGGCTGTCGGTTGCGCCAAGATCTTCGTCGAGAAGGCCTCGGGGTCGAAGGAGGACCGCCCGCAGCTGATCGCTGCCCTCGACTACCTCCGCGCCGGGGACACACTCGTGGTGTGGAAGCTCGATCGCCTGGCCCGATCCATGAAGCAGCTGATCGAGATCGTCGATCAGCTGAAGGCGCGCGGGATCGGCTTCCGCTCGCTGACCGAAGCCATCGACACCACCACGGCCGCCGGCGAGCTGTTCTTCCACATCTTCGGCGCCTTGGCGCAGTTCGAGCGCTCGATCATCCGGGAGCGCACCAATGCCGGCTTGAAGGCAGCTCTTGCGCGAGGCCGCAAGGGTGGACGCCGGCCCACGGTCAAACCTGATGATGTTCGCGCCGCTCTGGCGCTCCTGGCAGATCCGGAGATTTCCGTCCGCGCCGCGGCCGCCAAATTAGGCCTGAGCGTGTCGGCTCTCTATCGTCACGCACCGGGTTTACGAGGCCGTGTCGGGGAGACACGCTGATGCCGATCCGCCGGCACCACAGATGGCTCTATCCGTTCGACTGGCGCGAGTTGTCACTCTCGATCCGCTTCAGGCGTGCCAAGGGCCGATGCGAAGGCTGCGGCCGGCCGCACGGGCGCATGGTGCTTCACCTTGGCGACGGGCGATGGTGGGACGAGGACCTGCAGCGTTGGCGGGACGGCGCCGGCCAGACGGTGCGTCATCTTCCTCCCCCACACAGCATCATCCTGCCGACACGGCATACCCGCGTGGTCCTGGCGACCTGCCACCGTGATCATGATCCGACGAACAATCGCGGCTTGAACCTCGCCGCCCTCTGTCAGAGGTGCCACATCCTGCACGACAAGGCGGAGCACCTGCGGAGGCGGCGCATCACCTACCTCGCCCGTCGCGCGCTGGGAGACCTCTTCACGGGGCCGTATCGGTCGTGAGCGTCACGCCGGCGCAGACCTCGTCGACCGGACCACCGACGGAGAACCTGGCCGGGCTCGTCGAGCGCGTGACGTTCCACAACGAGGAGAACGGCTTCTGCGTGCTGCGCCTGAAGGCCCGCGGGCAGCGCGACCTCGTCACCGTCATCGGCCACGCTGCGATGATCTCGGCCGGCGAGTGGATCCAGGCGGCTGGCACCTGGACCAACGACCGCACGCACGGCCTGCAGTTCCGGGCCAACTTCCTCAAGGCGACGCCGCCGACGACGGTCGAGGGTATCGAGCGCTATCTCGGTTCCGGCATGATCCGAGGCATCGGGCCCGCCTATGCGAAGCGCTTGGTGAAGACCTTCGGCGAGGCGGTGTTCGACGTCATCGAGGCCGAGCCGGAGCGCCTGCGCGAGGTCGAGGGCATCGGTCCCGTGCGCGCCGCGCGCATCGCCGCCGGCTGGGCCGAGCAGAAGATTGTGCGCGAGATCATGCTGTTCCTGCACGCCCATGGCGTCGGGACGAGCCGGGCGGTGCGCATCTACAAGACCTACGGCGCTGAGGCCGTCGCGGTGATCAGCGAGAACCCGTACCGCCTGGCGCGCGACATCCGCGGCATCGGCTTCAAGACCGCCGACCAGATCGCGGCGAAGCTCGGCATCGCCAAGGACGCCATGGTGCGGGTGCGCGCCGGCGTCAGCTACGCCCTGGCCGAGGCGATGGACGAAGGGCACTGCGGCCTGCCCGAGGACGACCTGCTGCGAACCGGTGCCGAGCTGCTCGAGGTGACGGCCGACCGGCTCACGGCCGCGCTGGCGCTCGAACTCCAGGAAGGCGCCGTGGTGGCCGACACGGTCGGCGAGCGTCGCTGCATCTTCCTGGCCGGCCTGTACCGGGCCGAGCGCGACATCGCCGAGCGGCTGCAGTCCCTCGTGCGGGGCGAGCCGCCATGGCCGGCCTTCGACATCGACAAGGCCATCCCCTGGCTGGAGAGCCGCGGAGGCCTCACGCTCGCGCCGAGCCAGCGGGAGGCGCTCCGCCTGGCCGTGGCGAGCAGGGTCCTGGTGATCACCGGCGGTCCGGGCGTCGGCAAGACCACGCTGGTGAACTCGATCCTGAAGGTGCTGGTGGCGAAGGGCGTCAATGTCGCACTCTGCGCCCCGACGGGCCGCGCGGCGAAGCGGCTGACCGAGACCACCGGCGTCGAGGCGAAGACGATCCACCGACTGCTGGAGACCGACCCGAAGAAGGGCGGCTTCAAGCGCGACGAGACGAACCCGGTCGCCTGCGACCTCCTCGTCGTCGACGAGACCTCGATGGTCGACGTGCTGCTGATGAAGGCGCTCGTCCGGGCCCTTCCGCCGCGTGCCGCGCTGCTGCTCGTCGGCGACGTCGACCAGCTTCCGTCGGTCGGCCCCGGCCAGGTCCTCGCCGACGTGATCGGGTCGGGCACGGTGCCGGTCGTGCGCCTGACGGAGGTGTTCCGGCAGGCCGCGACCAGCCGCGTGATCGTCAACGCCCACCGCATCAACGAAGGCCGCATGCCAGACGTCGGCTTGGGTGGGACGGAGAAGACCGATTTCTACGTCGTGGACGCGGCCGACCCGGAGCTAGCGGTCGCCAAGATCCTCGCCGTGGTGCGCGACCGCATTCCGCGGGCGTTCGGCCTCGACCCGATCCGCGACATCCAGGTCCTCTGCCCCATGAACCGTGGCGGCGTCGGCGCCCGGTCCCTCAATATCGAGCTGCAGAAGGTGCTGAACCCGCCGGGCGACGTGCGGGTCGAGCGGTTCGGCTGGACTTACGCGCCGGGCGACAAGGTCATGCAGATCGAGAACGACTACGACAAAGAGGTCTACAACGGCGACCTCGGCATCGTGGCTCGGATCGACATGGAGGCGGGCGACCTCGTCGCCACCTTCGACGGCCGCGAGGTAGTCTACGCCTTCGGCGAGCTCGACGAACTGGTGCTGGCCTATGCGACGACGATCCACAAGGCGCAGGGGTCGGAGTACCCGGCCGTGGTCATCCCGGTCATGACCCAGCACTACGCCATGCTGGCGCGCAACCTGCTCTACACGGGCGTGACGCGGGGCAAGAAGCTCGTCGTGCTGGTCGGGCAGCGCAAGGCCATCGCCATGGCGGTCAGGAACGGCGGGCAGCGCCGCCGGTGGTCGAAGCTGCAGGAATGGCTGAAAACGTGAGCCGCTCGGGGAAGGCCTGCTCGTGGCATGCCTCCCCTAAAGCGACGAGGGCCTACAGCGCAAGCCACTCTACGAAGCGGGCATTGAGATCGATCTGCCCGGGTCAACCCCAATCGATGGGCGGACAGCTCGTTCGCGCCAGCCGTCTTCTCTAGGCAGTCGACCTATGACGCTCGACGAGGCGAGAACGGATGCATCAACGCATGCTGCTTGCATGTTCCGTCCGTGGATACCGGAATTTGTAGCACCGCTGCCCCTTCCCACCCACTCTAGCAAACTTAGTAGCCCATTCCGTGTTGGGGAGTTCACATCTTGCACCCTTTTTGAGATCGAGAAGCCGCATCTGATGCAACCAACGAAGTGCGGCTCGCTGTTCCTCGGGGGTGTCAAACCACTTTTTGAAACAGGGGCTCTTCACAGAGTACAACTTACCCCGCTCGGTTTCCTCGAACCATCCCTCTACGTCTCTGAGGACGGTCGATTCGCTGAGGATGCCCAACTTGCTGATATTCTGTAGCAACGCGTCGCGAGCTCGGCACTCTGCGCCTTCGATCCTCGAGATTTCCTGCAATCCGTCCATGAAGCACTTCTTCAGGGCATCTCGCGTCTTAGCTAGACCCCATGGGAGCATGCCAGCCTTCTTCGCCATCACCGCCCCAGCGTAGAGTAGGGCAAAGTTGCGAGCCGCATGCTGCTGAGCGCCGGAAAGGGTCGTCCTGTCCAGCGAGTCCAGGAAAATGCCCATCGCCCGTTCCGTATCGTCCTTCAGGGTTGTGTGATGTTGCGTGAGAAACTTCACATAGCGGTGAAAAACCAGACCGTGGTTCTCGTTACACAACTTGCGGATCTCTGCCAGTTGCCGACGCGCCCAAGCCTCGCGGCGGTGGGGCGCGACGCGCCGGGGGAAACGGTCGAAGACGGTGGGATGGCCGAACCGAACGGCTGGCACATCGAAAGCGCGAGCGTACTCTCCCTCGTCCCGCGTTTCTCCGGCCATCTCGGCAAGTGCTTCGATGGTATTTTCCGAGCTTGCGACCATGATGCCCCGCCAACTGGCCGCCCCCGTCTCTGAAGCGTAGGTCGACTTGGTGTGGCGACCGGTGTCGCGCCCCTCCGCATACCGAAAAATCAAGGGCCTGAGGCTCTGGTAGGCGTCGCGCTTGTTTCCCTTGAGCAGGGCGATCTCGTTGACGGGCAACACGCTGTCATTGAAATCCGCTGCAACCTCTTGCAGCGATGCACCAGTCGCATTGAAGTTCGGCAGTCCGCCCTCCCGGCCGATGCCGATGATGGATGCCAGGGCCAGCAGCACGGTCGACTTACCGGCCTTCGAGCGTCCTGCAATCACCAGCATGAAAGACTGGAGATCCACCACCTTCAGTAGCGGAGCCGCAAAGGCAGCACAGACTCCCAAGCGCATGCGACTCGAATGCCGTGCGATGCGCAGCATCCTCATGGTACCGCTCAGGTGACCCTTGCGCGCCAGGATGTAGCTCCGCCGGGTGTTCGAGGGCGCTTTGAGACGAAGGCGCCCAACACGGTCTTGTCCGATGACGTGACCGCTGTGAATGAACGCGCTCATGTCGGGTCGCCAACCCTCAGCGGCGATCTCGAGCCAGTGCTCACGAGGGTCGGCTTTCGACGCCGCCTTTGCGATCTCGATTGCCTTCTCGAGATCGCGCGGTAGCATACCGTTCTTCGCGACGATCATTCGCGCAGTGGCCTTCGGATCGAAGTAGGCCTGGTCGCGGGGGATGCGGATGGTCCCATATCCGCGCGAGACCTTCGGGAATCGATAGACCTCCACCGCCTCGCCTGTGGCTTCGTCCTCCGCATTGGCGAAGAACGTTAGGCCTGCGTGGAACTTCTTGGACGTGGGCCGCCGGAGGAGCCGACCCTGGCTCCGTTCTGATCGTTCGAGACGTGCTGACTTCAACATGGTTTGCTCCGCTTTGTGCCGTGCCGTGCGTGCCC
>CAXSEC010000193.1:0-1331 GCA_964236325.1 uncultured Acidobacteriaceae bacterium
GGTTGACGCAGCGGGTGTTTTTGACCGGGAATCTGTTGAATGAGGCTCGGGGGAACGGGACGGAGGTGCAGACGAACGGATCGCGGATCTGGCGGTGGATGGCGGGCGATGAGTGGGCGGCAGGGGAGCGGGCGAGTGGGCGGGTGCGGGTGTTTGGCGCGGATGAGGGGTACCGACAGAGCTTTTCGTCGATCAACGCGGCGCGGAGTGTGGAGACGCTGACGCGGCTGCAGCAGACGACGACGCAGGAGGTGGGCGGGACGACGGATGCGGCCATGCACTGGGGGCATGCCGGCTTCGTAGTAGGGGCAGACGTGCGGGATCTGCGGGCGAACGATGTGGAGCGGCCGTTTGCGGGTGGGGTGGTGAGTTCGGTCGAGACGATCCCGGCGCGGCAGCGGTTTGTGGGCGGGTTTGCGGAGGCGCTGGGGACTTGGGGGCGGTGGTCGGGCGCGGTGAGTGTGCGGGTGGACTCGGCGGCGAATCTTGATACCAGGATGGTTACGTATTCGGTGGCGGGAGTGCTGGGAGCGGCGACGCGGGTTGCGGACCGGAGCGAGATGGTGGCGAGCCCACGGGTGGGATTGGTGCGGGCGCTGGGACGGGGGTTTGAGGTGCATGGGGCGGGATTTCGCGCGTTCCGGGCGCCGAGCATGAATGAGCTGTATCGATCGGGGCAGGTGGGGCAGGAGTTGACGATGCCGAACGCGCAGCTAAAGAGTGAGCGGGCGACGGGGGCGGATGGCGGGGTGAGCTGGCGACCGGGTGCGGGGCGGGTGGGGGTGGAGTCGAGCTACTTCTGGACGGAGATCAATCGGCCGGTGTCGGCGGTGCTGAAGTCGAGCACGGCGACGACGATTACGAATGTGCGGGAGAACCTGGGGCAGATCCAGAGCCAGGGCGCGGAGGTGCGGGTGCAGGTGAATGAAGGCCGGGCGATTTCGGCGGCGGTGGGCTACCAGTATGCGCATGCGGTGGTGACGGCTTTTTCAGTGCAGCCGACGCTGGTGGGCAGGTGGATTCCGCAGGTGCCACGGCAGAGTGTGACGATGCAGCTACGGGCGGCGCGGGCGCGGTGGGGCGCGGTGACGGTGGCGGGGCGGGCGAGCGGGCAGGCGTTTGATGACAGCTCGAATATCTATCCGCTGCATCGGTTTTTTGCGCTTGATGTGTATGGGGAGCGTGGGCTGGGGCGCGGGTTTCTTGCCTTTGTTTCGGTGCAGAATGTGCTGAATCAGCGGATGGAGGTGGCGCGGACGCCGCTGTTGATGCTGGGCAATCCGGTGCTGGCGCAGGGCGGGGTTCGGTTTGGGTGGGGCGGGCGGTAGGGG
>CAXSEC010000193.1:1431-5376 GCA_964236325.1 uncultured Acidobacteriaceae bacterium
CAATCCGGTGCTGGCGCAGGGCGGGGTTCGGTTTGGGTGGGGCGGGCGGTAGGGGTGGTGGGTGAGTAAAGTGCGCGTCGCTTCGCTCCGTGGTTAAAGGCAGATGCGGGGGTTCTCGCTTCGCTCGGAGTGACAACCAAAAATTGCAAGGGCAAGAGCTGGCTTGACGGAGGATGCAGCGTCTTCGGTAGAGAAGCAGATCCCTGCGAGATGACAAGAGGAAATCGGATTAGAGGGTCCCGGAGCAAAATACGGGGGTCTCTCCACTGCGGCTCCGCTCTGCGAAGCCTTCGGTCGAGATGACGGCACGTAAGGGGAGGGCGAAGGGTTACAGGGTTGTGAGGAGGGTGGGCCAGTCGGCGGGGGCGTGGGCGAGGGCGGTGGGGGTGGCGGCGGTGAGGGTGGTGGCGGAGAGGCCGAAGGTGCAGGCGATGGAGAGGGTGTGGGCGGCCTGGGCGGTGGCGATGTCGACGGCGGAGTCGCCGATCATGACGGTTTGGGTGGGGAGGATGGGAGCTGAGCTTGAGGAGAGATGGCTGGCTTCGGCGATGAGGGTTTTGAGGCCGGTGGGGTCAGGCTTCTTAAGGTGGAAGCTGTCGCCGCCGTAGATCTGGAAGAAGAACGGGGCGAGGGCGAGGCCGGCGCAGATCTCGCGGGAGGGGTTGACGGGTTTGTTGGTGAGGACGGCGAGCAGGGCGCGGGGAAGGGCGGTGCGAATGGCGGTGAGGGCGTCGAGGACGCCGGGGTAGGGGCGGGTGTGGTCGAGTTTGTGGACGCGATAGTGGTCGAGGAAGAAGGTAAGCGCGGAGGTTACATATTGCTGGTCGTGGAGGTCGCCTTCGGGATCGCCGAGGGCGCGGCGAAGGAGCATGGAGGCGCCGTCGCCGATGAAGGAGCGGATGGCGGCGAGTGGAAGCGGTGGGCGATGGAGGTGGGCCAGGGTGGCGTTGACGGAGATGGCGAGGTCCTGTTCGGAGTCGATGAGGGTGCCGTCGAGGTCGAAGACGATGAGGCGCGGGGGCATACGGGCAGTTTAGCGGGGCGCTGGCCAAAGGAACGGCATGGATCCGAGGACGAAGCCGAGGAAGAGGGTTTGAAGCGGGAGGGCCAGGCTGAAGCCGGGCAGGTGCAGCGAGAGGACGGCGTAACTGTTTGCGCCGACGTCCGCGAGCATGATGAGGACGGCGAGAAGGAGGGCAGTTCGTCGACTTCGCAGGAGAAGAAGGATGAGCACGAGTGGATCAAGGACGATGAGGGCGGTCCAGAAGATCCGTAACAGGAGCGGGCCGTGGTACGGAAGCCAGCCTGCGTGCAGGAGGTCTGAGAGATGAGCGAAGGTCGCTTCGCCGAAGCAGATGGCGTAGATGGTGAGGGCACAGCGCTGTTTGAGGGACGATGGGGGCATAATGCTTCTGCTGGGATGTGGTGGATGCGAAGCGGGTCGCGGCACTTCGGGCGGGATGACCGTGTTGATGAGGGATACGCGTCCCCTTTCGACTACGCTCAGGGTCCGTCGTGAAAAGCGGAATGCGGGGGTTCCTCGGCTGCGGCTCGGAATGAGAACCAAAGATTGCGTGGTGCTGCTATTTGATTTCTACGTCGCCGGAGCCGGTGACGATGCGGAGGGTGGGACCGCCGCCGTTGACGGTGCCGTTGACGTGGTGGCTGTTGATGTTGCCGGACATCTGGATGGGAGACTGGGTGCGGATGGAGCCGGAGCCGGTGGTGGCGTCAAGTATGTAACCGGAGCCGTTACCGATGGTGAGGCGAACGGAGCCGGAGCCGGTTTCGAGTCGGGAGTCGCCGGTGATTTTGCCGGTGGCTTCGATGTCTCCGGAGCCGGTCTGGGCGCGGAGGGCGCCGTTCATATCGCGGATGCGGATGGAGCCGGAGCCGGTCTGGGCACGGACTTCGCCCTGGGCGTTTTCCTGGAGTTCGATATCGCCGGAGCCGGTCTGGAGGGTGGCGGGACCGGCGACGGAGCGGGCGCGGACGGAGCCGGAGCCGCTGTCGGCCTTGAGGGTGGCGCCGACGTCCTGGGTTTCGATGTCGCCGGAGCCGGTGGAGGCTTCGATGTGGGCGCCGCGCGGGAGGGTGATCTCGTAGTCGATGGCGATGTTGCGGTATTTGTCGGTGGAGTGTCGCTCACCGATCTGGATGGAGTCGCCGCTTTGCTGAATGGGCGGGTTGGCGACGATCTCGGCGATGCGGGACTGGACGTCGCCGCCGCCGCCGAACCAGCTGCTGCCGGTGTTGCCGTGGAGATGGGCGGCGATGTGGACCTGGGTGTCGGAGCCGGCGCGGAGGTGGATGTAGCCGGAGGTGGTGGAGACCGAGAGGGTGGGCGAGCTGGAGACGGTGAGAGTGCGATCGAAGTTGTTGTCGACGGCGAAGGCGGCGGTGGTGAGGGCGAGGGTAGCGAGCGGGAGGAGTTGGCGGATTTGCATGTGGTGGCTCCTTATCAGTTCGGGCCGGTTCTGAGGTTTTGCTGTGTGGCGGTGTGGTGCAGCCACGACGAAATACAGGGTCTCTCCGCTATGCCGTGCCATGAAGCGGCCCGGCTCCGGTCGAGATGACGGCGTAGAAAAAGTAGCGTCGCTTTGACGGTCAAGATGGCGGCTTACCGACAGCTTGTGGTGGATCTCCAGAGCTATTGCTGGAGGATGACGGTGTCTCCCTGTTTGAGGCCGGAGAGGAGTTCGGTCTTGGTGCCGTTCGAGATGCCGACGGTGACGGGGACGATGCGGCGGCCTTTTTTCTGCTTGTCGTCGGGGATTTCGACGGTGGCTTTGCGGTCCTTGTCGTAGATGACGGACTGCTCGGGAACGGTGAGGGCGTTTTTGTGCTCTTCGAGGAGGATCTCGGCGTTGGCGGTCATGTTGGCCTTGAGTTCGCCGCCGGGGTTGTCGATGGAGACGCGGACTTCGAAGGTGGTGACGTTGTCTTTTTCGACGCCGAGCGGGGAGATCTTGGTGACCTTGCCCTGGAAGGTCTTGTCGCGGAAGCTTTCGACCTTGATGCGGGCGGGCTGGCCCATGTAGACCTTGCCGATGTCGGCTTCGTCGACCTTGCCCTGGACGTAGACCTGGGTGGTGTCGCCGAGGGTCATGACCAGGGTGGCGGTCGACCCGAGGACGAGAATGGAGCTGACGGCGTCGCCGAGTTCGACGTTACGGGAGAGGACGGTGCCTTCCATGGGCGAGGTGATGTTGGTATAGGAGAGCTGCTCCTGGAGCTGCTGGAGGGCGGCCTGCGATTGCGCGACCTGGGCCTGGGCCTGGTGGAGTTTGGATTGGTCGACGGTGATCTGGGCGAGGGCTTTGTCGCGGGTGTTAGCGGCGAAGACGTACTTCTGCTGGGCGTCGTCGAGGGCCTGCTGGGAGACGACACCGTCTTTTTGCATCTGCTCGGCGCGCTTGAAGGTGTGCTCGTACATGGGGAGGTCGGGGGACTCGGCGGCGACGCGATCGAACTGGATGGCGGCGGTGGCGGCGGTGGCGTTCGACTCGGCGGCGGTGAGCTGGGCGCGCTGAGCGGCGACCTGGGCTAGGATCTCGACCTGATCGAGCTGGGCGAGGTTCTGGCCGGGGTGCACGTGGGCGTTGATGTCGGTGTAGAGCTTGGTGACGATGCCGGAGGCCTTGCTTTTCACCTCAACCTTGAGGATGGGCTGGACCTTGCCGGTGGCGACGACGGAGCGGGCGATATCGCCGCGTTCGACCTGTCCGAGCTGGGAGGGTTCGAGCTTGGCGTTTGAGCCGCGCGCTGCCATGGCGAGACCAAGGACAACGGCGAGGACGAGAACGGAGAGGCCGCCCCAGATCCAGAGGTTGCGTTTCTTCTTTGGTGCCACGGGTGCTCTCCTGAGCCCAGAGTTTGGACTTTGCGGCTCGTAGGACAGCTTACGCAAGTGCAGGAGGGATGGTTCCGTGGGCGAACACGAAA
>CAXSEC010000194.1:0-5177 GCA_964236325.1 uncultured Acidobacteriaceae bacterium
GTTGAGCGCCTCGGTGTGGTTTGGTGCGGCCGTGATCTCGACCTGGGAGAGCTTCGGAGATGCAGGTTCCCAGGCTTGCAGGTGTGGAACGGGGAGACTGACAGCGGCCCGACCTGCAGCATCCGGGTGGGCTAGGATCTTGACGTCCAGCTCCGGAAGAGCGATGAGGACTGTCCTGCCCTGCGGGTTGGCTTCAGGGCCGCCAAGCTGCACCCAGCCCTCGATCTTTGATCGGGTGGCGCGGTCGAGGTGGAGGTCGTAGGACCGGATGTATGTATCGGGAACTTCAATCAGGGAGAGGTCGCGGGTGAGGCCACCGTAGTTCCACCAGTCGGTTTTGAGGGTGGGGAGATCTTCGGGGCGGCGAGTGTTGTCGACGGCGGCGACGATGGAGTTGGCACCGGGTCTGAGGGCGGCGGTGGCGTCGCAGTCGAAGGTGGTGAAGCCGCCCTCGTGCTCGCAGACGCGGGTGCCGTTGATCCAGAAGAGGGCGTGGTAGTTGGCGGCGCCGACGTGGAGGAAGGTGCGGTGGCCGAGTTGCGGGGTGTAGGTGACGTCCCGCTGGTACCAGAGCGGACCTTCGTAGAAGAAGAGGTCGGGCCGCTGGGTGTTCCAGTCTCCGGGGACGTGGAGGGTGGGGCTGTTGGCGAAGGAGTACTCGACGAGGGTGTTGTCGTCCGGAGCGGGAATAGGCTTGTTTTCGAAGAAGCCGTCTTTGCGTTCGGCGTTGTGGAAGCTGTAGAGGCCGGTGAAGTAGGGGTCGACGATGATGTGCCAGTCGCCGTTGAGCGAGGTGGCAGGGCGGCGGTCGGCGCCGGTGAGGACCGTCGGTGCAGGAGCGGGATGGGCGGGTGCCTGCGCGAGGAGGGCGGGAAGCGCGAGGAGGAAGAGGGAGGCGGTGGCGCGCTGCAGACTCATCGTGAAAGGGCTCCGAAGGAACGAGTCGAGTGTAGCTGGACGGACGCGGCCGGTGCTGTGGTGATGTTGAGGAGGGCGCTGCGGGTCGGCGACTCTGCGGCAGAGAGAGGCTCCTCGGGACACTGCGGAAGCAATTTGCCCACGGTTTGGGGACGAAGGAAGTTACCTTCCTACGTGGTGTGGTTACCCCTGCAGGTGGGTTTGGTTACTTCTGCTCATATGATTTGTTTGTAGATGTCGGCCCGGCGAAGTGTTGAGGATTTGCGGCGTTTGTGCTCGTTTGCGGGGTGGGCAGGGTTTGGCAGAGACCTTGCAATATGGCCTGGCATAGGAGATTTGCCATGACCCGCATTGCTTCGCTGCTTACCTTTGCTGTTCTTTCTTCTGCCTCCACGCTTGCCGCCCATGCCAGCACCATTGCGCCGGGCATTGACCTGAACCTGCTCTCTGGAACCAGCAACTACAGCTTTTTTGAGACGACGCCGGGCACATTTACGGCGGCGGATGGCTTGAATTCGGTGACGGCGGTGTACCTGAACACCGGTCTGGCCGATGTGTTTGCGGTGACCGAGGTGTGTGCCACGATCGGGCTGACGCCGTGCAAGGGCTACACGTTCACCATCGCGGATGCGAACGCGGCGGCGGTGTCAGTGGGGCTGGGGCTGAGTGCGGCGGCGATGGCCGATACCCTGCTGGCCACCAACCTGGCGACCCTGCATGTGGACGGCAGTCTGGGTGCGGGGGTCGAGACGGTGGCGTTTGCGCTGCCGGCGAGTGCGAGTCCGGTGCCGGAGCCGGGAACGCTGGGGCTGCTGGCGACCGGCTTGCTGGGAGCGGCGGGAACGGTGCGGCGGCGGTTCCTGCTGTAGCTATGTGGAGCGGTCGACGGTGTCTGCTGAGAGGTGTGGAAACGATAACGAACGGCGGCTGTCCCCTGAACCTGGAGGGTGGCCGCTTTTGTTGAATGAAGCGGAAAGGGGTTCACCGGCTTTGCTTCGGTTCATCACTAAGAGCGAAATGCGGGGGTCTCTCCACTCGCGATGCTCGGTCGAGATGACGGCTTCCTTGGGGGGCTGGATCTTCGTCGAGATTATGGCTCCATGGGAGGTGCGGGGACGTGTACCCATTTGGCTGGGATCAGGGTCCAGCGTGAGGGGCGAAATGCGGGGGTCTCTCCGCTCGCGATGCTCGGTCGAGATGACGGCTTCCTTGGGGGGCTGAGTCTTCGGTCGAGATCACGGCTTCATGGGAGGTGCGCGGACGCGTCGCTGCGCTCCGTTGTTAAGAGCGAATGCGGGGATTCCTCGGCTTCGCCTCGGAATGACAACTAAAATCAAACCCTTCGCCTCGGAATGACAACCAAAATCAAACGCTTCGCTCGCAATGAGAACCAAAACTTGAACGCTGCGTCTCGGAAGGACTCGCAAGGAAGGTTGTCACGAGGAGGGGCTCGCGCAGCGGGGTGGCGCGCTTTACTTGAACTGGCTGCGAATGTCTTCGACGGTGAAGCCTTCAGGCGGGTTGAAGAGAGCGGGGTCGGGGTCGGCGGTGGAGAGGTCGGTGGCGGTGAAGACCTGCTTGCCGCTTTGCGGATCGTCGACGATGGAGATGAGGTTGACGTCGAGGCTGGGGGCGTACCAGAATTCGCGGGAGGTGATCATGGGCTGGTCGTTGCCCATGGCGCCGGGGTTGAGGGTGCTGGTTTCGCGGTAGCCGTGGGTGTCGACGCCGGCGGTGCGGCTGGCGCCGAGGTCTTCATGCTGGTGAAATCCGGTGCCGTCGGCGAACTTGCCGGAGGGGCTGATGGCTGGTTTGTAGACGGTGTCCGAGAGCAGGCTATAGGGGCGGAGCTCGCAGGATTTAGTGGGAACCCAGCAGTTGAGCCAGGTGTGTTGGGTGGGATCGGCGATCTGAATGGTGGTCATGGTGGATTTGAGGCGACCACCCCGGGGCACCAGCAACCAGCGCTCCTGATAGATCTGACCTTTGAGGTTGCGGGCGATGCGGCGCTGGTTCGCGAGGGTGAAGGTGCCGCCGTTGGCGAGGGGCCGGGACCACTCGGTGACGAGGGTAAAGCTGAAGGGAGCGGCGGGCAGGGGTGGGATGAAGATGCTTTCCATGGCGCCGCTGACACCACCATCGACGCGGGCGATGGCGGTGGGTTGGGAGTTGCCGGGGCTGGCCTGCGTCTGGGGCGGCGCTTGGGCCGGAGTGAGGGAGACGGTGACGAGCAGAAGGCCGGGAAGCAAGGTGAAGGGGGTGGCGACGCGCATGGCGGTTCCTCCGCGGACGACACATTGTAGCGCGGGGAGCTTGCGGGTCGATGCGCCTAGGCGGTGGTGAGAGAGTGGGTGAGGGATTGGAAGAGGCGGAGGCCGTCGGCGGAGCCCAGCAGGGATTCGCTGGAGCGGTCGGGGTGGGGCATGAGGCCGAGGACGTTGCGGCCTTCGGAGAGGATGCCGGCGATGTTCTCGAGGGAGCCGTTGGGGTTGGCGGCGGGGGTGATGTCGCCGGTGGGGGTGCTGTAGCGGAAGGCGATGCGGTCGTGATTGCGGAGGGTGGCGAGGGTGGCGTCGTCACAGAAGTAGTTGCCTTCCATGTGGCCGATGGGCATCTGGAGGACGGATCCGCGCGGGGTGGTGTGGGTGAAGGGGGAGTTGGCGCAGTCGGTGCGGAGATGGACCTGGCGGCAGATGTAACGCTGGCCGCGATTGCGCATGAGGGCGCCGGGGAGGAGGCCGGACTCGCAGAGGATCTGGAAGCCGTTGCAGATGCCCATGACGAGGCCGCCGGTGGCGGCGAAGTGCTTGACGGACTGCATGATGGGGGCGAAGCGGGCGATGGCGCCGGTGCGGAGATAGTCGCCGTAGGCAAAGCCGCCGGGGACGAGGATGGCGTCCGAGGATTCGAGGTCGTGCGAGGCGTGCCAGAGGTAGGTGACGGGCGCGTTGAGCTCGCGGGCGAGGACGTTGTAGGTGTCGTGGTCGCAGTTGGAGCCGGGAAAGACGAGGACGCCGAACTTCATGGGGAAAGGGTAGCAGAGGAGGCGGGGATGGGGTGCGGGAGCATCGTAGAGGTGCGTGGCGGAGGCGGGTATGGAGGAGTGGAACGGGAAGATTGGGCCGGGGCGGGTGGGCGATGGGCCGGGAGAGAGGCGGTCGGTGCTGGCGACGACCGGTGGGGCGCTGCTGGGGTGGTGGCGGGCGACGACGCTCGATGCGCTGCTGGTGGGGGTGTTGTGGCTGGTGGGGCTGGAGCTGCTGCATGTGCCATTGGCGCCGCTGTGGGCGATGCTCGGGGCGCTGTGCCAGTTCATTCCGAGCTTTGGCGGGATGATTGCGCTGATTGGCCCGGTGCTGAGTGTGGCTTTGACAGTGACGGGCGGGGAGGACTGGTATCGGCTGGGGTATGTGCTGGGGTTATACGCAATTATTGTGGTGCTGGAGGGGCTGGTGATCGGGCCGTATGTGCTGCATCGGTCGACGCTGGTGCCGTGGTGGGCGGCGCTGCTGGGACCGATTGTGCTAGGGGTGCTGATCCCGCCGTGGGGGGTGCTGATTGCGCCGCCGCTGCTGGCGGTGGTGTTTGCGTTTGCGGGGCGGAAGGGCGGGGAGCGGGTTTGAGGAACAGCCATGACTCATCGGCGGGGTTTGCGAGGAGTTCATGTTGCTTTTGGGGGAGGTGACGGAAGGCGGTTGGCGGAGATACTGGCAGAGCCTTCTTTCGAGCGTCAGCGCACGGGTACCTGCGGTGTGATGGAAAGGTTTTCGCCCTAGCGCGAAAACAATCGCCCCGGGGTTCATGGCCCCGGGGTTCATGGCCCCGGGGCGTGTTCACAACGGAAGGAGGTGGTTGCTTTGAGGCGACTCGGTTTAGTTAGGGCTCAGAGCAGTGTGACGATACCTGGAGCTGTGCTTCTGGTGCTGTTCGCAATGGCGCTGATAGCTGTAATTCTTCTGATGAAGCTCTAACAACCCGCCTCGGGATAGTTGACGCTATGCTGAGGCGCTTTTGCGTCTGGGGTCATTTCATTCTTTTGGGGGTGGAGGTGTCAAGAGGAATGTGGGGAGGGGAGTGTTGCGGTAAATCTGAAGTAATCAGGAGCTGAGTGCTTTTTGGTGGGAGGAAGAACAAGCAATGACAAAAGCGAAGTGCGGGGATCCTTCGCTGCGCTTAAGGATAACAACCAAAAATTACGCTCAAGGATGACAACCAAAACAAGAGCGAAATACAGGGGTCTCTCCACTTCGCTATGCTTC
>CAXSEC010000195.1:0-5089 GCA_964236325.1 uncultured Acidobacteriaceae bacterium
ACTCCGGCCGCGGCTGGGTCACCGCCGAGTACGGCATGCTTCCCCGTGCCACGCTCACCCGCACAGCGCGCGAAAGCGAACGCGGCAAAGTTGGTGGCCGCACCCATGAGATCCAGCGCCTCATCGGCCGCAGCCTTCGTTCCGTCGTGGACATGAAGGCACTCGGCGAACGCACCATCATCCTCGACTGCGACGTTCTTCAGGCGGATGGTGGAACCCGCACCGCCGCCATCACCGGCGCGGCCGTCGCCCTGGCAGTCGCCCTCAACAAACTCGTCGCGGCCGGCACCCTGAAGGCGTCGCCCCTGCGGCAGATGATTGCCGCTACCTCGGTCGGCATCGTAGATGGCAATCTGCTGCTCGACCTTGCGTACGAAGAAGACTCCCGCGCAACAGTCGACATGAACGTCGTCATGCTGGCCTCAGGCGGCCTCATCGAAACGCAGGCCACGGCCGAAAAAGACTCCTACAGCCGCGCGGAGTTGAACAGCATGCTCGATCTCGCCGAAACCGGCATCCGCCAGCTCTTCGACCTGCAACAGGCAGCCATCGCCGCCGCTTAACAGCTTCAACCCGGCGACCTCATCTACCGTCTCCGATTCCGTCTTTAGGATCGCCGCTGAACGCATCACATGTCATGAAGGAGATCTCACGCTGTGCTTACTCGACCTACACCAGGAAAACTCGCCGGCCTGAAGGCTGTCTCCAATCCACAAGGCATCATCGCCGCCGCCGCCATGGATCAGCGCGGATCACTGCAGAAGTCGCTCGCAAATGCGCGCGGTGCCTCCTCCGACGCACATGACCTCGAAGAGTTCAAGACCCTCGTCACCTCGGTCCTGACGCGCCACGCCTCCGCCATTCTGCTTGACCCCGAGTACGGCCTCTCCGCGACCAAACACCGCAACAATGCAGGCCTGCTGCTCGCCTATGAAAAAACCGGCTACGACTCCGCAACCCCCGGCCGCCTACCCGATCTGCTCGATCTCTGGAGCGTACAGCGCCTGAAAGAGGCCAGCGCCGACTGCGTCAAGGTCCTGCTCTACTACACACCCTTTGAAAAGACGGCGATCAACGATCTCAAGCATGCCTTCATCGAGCGCATCGGCGACGAGTGCCGCGCCAACGACATTCCATTCTTCCTCGAGTTCGTCGGCTACGACGCCGAGGGCGGCGGCGAGAAGTCGCTGGCCTACGCTCGCAAGAAGCCCTCCATCGTCTCGGGCTCGATGGCCGAGTTCGGCAAGGAGCGCTACAACATCGACGTGCTCAAGGTCGAGGTCCCCATCGAAATGAGCTTCGTCGAAGGCACCCATGCCTTTGCGGGCGAAAAGGCCTACACCCGCGCCGAAGCGATCGAACACTTCCGCGCCGCCGAGCAGATGACGCACAAACCATTCATCTATCTCTCAGCTGGCGTCTCGAACCCGGTCTTCGTTGAGACTCTCGCTCTCGCCGCAGAGTCCGGCACCAAGTTCAACGGCGTCCTCTGCGGCCGCGCCACCTGGAGCGATGGCATCGCGATCTACGCCAAACAGGGCCCCAACGCCTTCGAAGACTGGCTCAACACCACCGGCGTTGAGAACATCCAGAATGTGAATAAAGCTCTCGAAGCTGCCAGCCCCTGGTACCTCAAGTACGGCGCCAACTCCATGGACGAGTTCCAGTAATTCTTATGCAGAAACAGAGAGCCGAGGCACGTTGCCTCGGTTCTCGTGTTTCGCTTCAAGCTACTCCCACTCGATCGTCCCTGGCGGCTTCGACGTGATGTCGTACACCACACGATTAATGCCCCGCACCTCACCGACTATGCGGTTCGAAGTACGCCGCAACACCGCGTCCGGCAGCGCCGCCCAGTCCGCCGTCATGCCGTCTTCGCTCTCAACCGCGCGAATGGCGCACGCATTCGCATATGTCCGCTGATCTCCCATCACGCCCACAGACTTAACCGGCAGCAGCACAGCAAAGCTCTGCCACACATTGTTGTACAGCCCGGCACTCTTGATCTCCTCCACCACGATCGCGTCGGCCTCCTGCAGCATCGCCACCCGCTCCGCCGTCACCTCACCCAGGATTCGAACGGCAAGCCCCGGCCCGGGAAAGGGCTGACGCTCGATGATCTCCGCTGGCATGCCAAGGTCGCGTCCAATCCGCCGCACCTCATCCTTGAACAGATCCCGTAGCGGTTCAATCAGCTTCAGCTTCATGTTTGCTGGCAGACCGCCAACGTTGTGGTGACTCTTAATCGTGTGCGACGGCCCATGGACGCTGCTCGACTCAATCACATCCGGGTACAGCGTTCCCTGCACCAGCCAGGCAATCTCCTCGCCGGCACTCTTTTCGGCTTGAAAGATCCTCCGCGCCTCGTCGTCAAACACCGCAATGAACTCGTTCCCAATCACCTTCCGCTTCTGCTCCGGATCAGTCACCCCGGCCAGCTTTGCCAGAAAGCGCTCACTCGCATCCACAGCCACGACGTTAAGGCCTAGCGACTCGCGCATAGCCCGCTGTACCTTGGCAAATTCGTCCTTCCGCAGCACACCGTTATTCACAAAGACGCACGTCAGCCGATCGCCAATCGCCCGCGCCACCAGCACCGCCGCCACACTCGAGTCCACCCCGCCCGACAACCCGCAGATCGCATGTCCCGTCTCGCCCACCTGCGAGCGCACCCGCTCGATCGTTGCCTGGATGAAGTGCTCGGGCGTCCAATCCGCATCCGCTTCGCAGATGTCCAGCACGAAGTTCTTCAGCAGCTCGGTACCCTGCCGCGTATGCGCAACCTCCGGGTGAAATTGGACCCCCCACATCCGCCGGTCTTCATTCGCGATGCCCGCAAGAGCATTGTCCGTCTGCGCCGTCAGTACAAACCCTTCCGGCAGCTCCTTCGCCTCATCGCCGTGGGACATCCACACATCGAGCTCGCCCTGGAGCCCGCGGAACAGCCTGGTCTCCGCCACAATCTGCACGCGTGCATGACCGTACTCACGCCGCTCCGCAGGCTCTACAGCGCCACCCAGATGATGCACCATGAACTGCAGGCCGTAGCAGATCCCGAGCATCGGCACGCCCAGTTCAAGAACCTTCGGATCAGCCGCCGGCGCTTGGGGATCCTAGACCGAGCTTGGGCCGCCCGAAAGGATTACGCCAGCCGGCTTGAGCGCGCGAACCTGATCCAGCTCAGCCGTGCATGGCAGCACGACCGAAAACACGTTGAACTCCCGGATGCGACGAGCGATAAGCTGCGTGTACTGAGACCCGAAATCAAGGATGACGATGGTAGACGGTTGCACCGTATCAGTGTATCGAAGCAGCCCCGGCGCCAGCATCGGGTTGGTCATACAGCCGCCAGAGTTCCAGATAGGCGACCAGGCGCGCAACATGGAAGAAATCTGAAGCCACCAGGTAGAGCAGCGCAACGCCCATCGTCCAGTTCAGCAGAAACTCAGGGGTCGCCACAGTCTCAAAAGGCAGCGGACACGCCGATAGCACCATCGCAAGCACAATCAGCGCGATCTTCACGATGCCCATCACGAGGTTGACCTCAACCAGCTTCAATCGCAGGGGGCCACGCACCGCCGCCGCCAGCAGGCTCCCCATCACCCCTGATCCCTGCTGCATCGCAATCAGCGGCGCCAGCGAGAAGATCCAACTGACGATCGCCCAAAGGGAAAACAGCAGAAGTGTGCCAACGATCACGATGGCAAAGTACGCCACCAGCGCAGGCTGCCCATCAGCCGACATCGGAGTCGTGACCTCCGTCAGCCCCGCCCACCAGATCAGCGCCGTCCACAGCAGCAAACTGGACCCAAGCGCGGCGATGCGAATCAACTGCAGGGATCCCAGGGTCAGCCAGCGCGTGCGCAGCCCAGGATCAACGCGCCGCAACACCACCGTGCGACCGACCGTCGACACCACCAGCCACGTCGCCAGCAGCACCGGAGCCACCCAGAGCGCCGCGCGCAGCAACGGCGGCAGGACAAGACCAGACACCCTCACGAGCCGCGCAGCCGCCCCTACCGGATCCGTAATCGTCAGCTGATCTAAGCCGAAGCTCCTGAGATCGATGCGGCCACCGGTAACACCGGCGAGCACCGCCGTTCCTTGGCCCCACATCAACCAAAGCGCGAAGCCGCCAAAGATCCATCGCCACAGAACTTCAAGCGCCGTCACGCCCGGATGCCGCCAGCACCACTGCATGACGCGCACAAACGACTGCGTTCCTCGCACCGGCGCGCGGACATCGCCGCTCTCCGCTCCCTCAAGACCATGCTTCGGCCACTCGTCCACTACCGCACCACAAAGTTCACGAGCTTGCCTTTGACCACGACTGTCTTAACCACCGTCTTGCCAGCAAGCCGTGCCGCCAGCCTCTCATCCGCAAGCGCCTCTGCTTTCATCGCCTCGTCGCCGCTCTCCGCAGCAACCGTGATAACCACCACCAGCTTCCCGTTTACCTGCACCGGGATCTCAAGCGAGTCTTCCCGCGCGAGATCCGCATCCGCCACCGGCCAAGCCGACCGGAAGATCGCGCCTTCGTAGCCCATCTGCTCCCACATCTCCG
Source organism: uncultured Acidobacteriaceae bacterium (assembly GCA_964236325.1). Lineage (GTDB taxonomy): Bacteria > Acidobacteriota > Terriglobia > Terriglobales > Acidobacteriaceae > Edaphobacter. Next base: position 4,565 of record CAXSEC010000195.1, read on the forward strand.
CCGCCAGGAACGGTGCAAACGGAGCCAGCAGCAAGGCTAAGCCGCGCATCACCTCGGCAATGATTGCGGGCGAAACCTTCCTCGCGTCCATCGCCTCCTCATGAGCCGTGATCTCGTTCACCAGGATCATGATCGACGACACACACGTATTGAAGTGCCATCGTCCGCTAAAGTCCTGCGTGATCTTGCCAATCGTCTGATGCAGCTTCCGCAGCAGAGCCTGCCCCTCGGCCGTCTTACTCGCCTGCGTTGCGCTTCGCCCCTGCTGCTGTCGAACAGCTGGCGCAAACTTCATGGCCAGCCGGTACACCTTGCTCAAAAATCGGCTTACCCCCGCAACGCCATCCTCCTGCCACTCCAGATCACGATCCGGCGGTGCGGCAAATAAGGCGTACATCCGCGTCGCATCCGCTCCATAGCGCTCGATCATCAGGTCCGGGCTCACCACATTGCCCTTGGACTTCGACATCTTCGCGCCATCTGTGAGCACCATGCCCTGCGGAAACAGCGGCGCTGCCGGCGCAC
>CAXSEC010000196.1:0-5056 GCA_964236325.1 uncultured Acidobacteriaceae bacterium
CCTCGTTCTTCGCCTCAATCACCTGTCGCTCCGTCAAATCCGCCTCCGCATTATCGAACGACGCCAGAATCATCGTCTCTACCTGTTCATCTGTAAGCCCATACGTCGGCTTAACCTCGATCTGTGCCGCCTGCCCGCTGCGCTGCTCTCGCGCCGACACCTGCAAAATGCCATTCGCATCAATCAGGAACTTGACCTCGATGCGCGGCAAACCCGCCATCATCGGCGGTACCCCCTTTAGATCAAATCGCGCCAGCGATCGGTTATCCTTTGCCAGCTCCCGTTCGCCCTGCACCACGTGGATCGCCACATTCGTCTGCCCATCCACGCCCGTTGTAAAGTGCTCCGTCGCACTCGCCGGGATCGTCGAGTTCCGATCGATAATCTTCGCCACCACGCCACCGAGCGCCTCGATGCCAAGCGACAGCGGCGTCACATCCAGCAGCAGCAGGTCTTCGGTCGCCGCGCTTGCCTGCCCACTCAGAATCTGCGCCTGCACTGCCGCGCCAAGCGCCACCACCTCATCCGGATTTAACTCCGTGTGCGCCTTCTTGCCGCGCGTCGCCAGCCCAAACGTCTCCTCCACCAGCCGCACCACCGCCGGGATCCGCGTCGATCCGCCAACCAGCACCACCTCGTCGATCTGCTCGGGCGTCAGCTGCGCGTCCTTCATCGCCTGCCGGCACGGCCCTGCCGTCCGCGCCACCACCGGCGCAATCAGCCCTTCAAACTGTTCCCGCGTGATCTCCCGCGTATACCGCTTCCCACCCGGAAGCGACACATCCAGCCGTGCCGTCTCTCCCGTCGAAAGCGCAATCTTCGCCTCGATCACCGCCTTGCGCAGCGCCTGCACCGCCTCCGGCTGCGACCGCACATCAATCCCCAGATCGCCCTCTATGTCGGCCAGCGCAATCCCGATCAGCAGATTGTCAATATCGTCCCCGCCCAGGTGCGTGTCCCCACCCGTCGCAATCACCTCAAAGATCCCCTCATGCAGCTTCAGAATCGAGACATCAAACGTCCCACCGCCAAAGTCATACACGGCAATCAAGCCGTCGCGCTTCTTATCCAGCCCATACGCCAGCGCCGCCGCCGTCGGCTCATTCACCAGCCGCAGCACCTCAAGCCCAGCAATCCGCCCCGCATCCTTCGTCGCCTGCCGCTGCGCATCGTTGAAGTAGGCGGGCACCGTGATCACCGCCTTCGTCACCGGCGCACCAAAGAACCGCTCCGCGTTCCGCTTCAACTGCTGCAGCACATACGCCGACACCTCCGGCGGCGTCAGCACCAGCCCGCCCACCTTCAGCCGAATCACATCCGCCGCCGCACCCCCCACTCCTGTCATCCCGACCGAAGGCGAAGCCGTAGTGGAGGGACCTGCTGTCCCCGTCTCCACCTCCGGCCCGCCGCCGGGTCCGTTCGCATCCTCTGCCACCGGCTCGTCCACCAGCTGAAACGGAAACAGCTTCAGCTCTTCCTGCACCTCCGCCCGCCCACGCCCCATCAGCCGCTTGGCCGAGTACACCGCGCTCCCCGGCTTGGTCAGCAGCGTCGTTCGCGCCGCATTGCCTACCGCAAATCCCGTTCCGTCGTCATCAAACGCCACCACGCTCGGCACCAGCCGGTCGCCATCCTCCCCCGGAATCACCGTCGGTGTGTCGCCCTGCATAAACGCCACCAGCGAATTGGTCGTTCCCAGGTCGATCCCGACTACTCTCTCATCCGCCATACCCGCACACACTCAATCCGCCGCAATCCGTCTCGCGGCCATCTCTTCATTGTCGCATCGTCCCATTGGATGCCGTCACGATCCCCAAGTCGCTCGACGCTCGACATCTCCACAGGAGGACGACGGCTCATACCTGGCTCTAAGCAGTTTGTGGCACTCCGCTCCACCGCTCAGAGAATGTACGACGTATCGCCAGCCTTCGACTGCATCAACACCTCGCAGCATTGCCGCGCAGCTGCGTGCTACCGTCGTCTCCATGGAAGAAAATCCCTACGCGCATCACCTTGAAGGCCACGAGGCCATCGACATCATCGGCGCCACCGCCCCGCACCTCCGCGAGCTCTTCGCCGCCTACACTCTCGACGAGATCGACCGCTCTCCCGGCGAGAACAAGTGGAGCCTCCGCGAACTCATGGCCCACCTCGCCGACTGCGAGATCGTCTGGAGCTGGCGCCTGCGTCAAACCCTCTCCACCGACAATCCAGTGCTTCAGCCCTTCGACCAGGATCGCTGGGGCGACCGTTACGCCGCCTGCGACTTCGCCTCCGCCCAGGCCACCTACGAAGCTCTCCGCGCCTGGAACGTACGCCTCCTCACCACCGTCAAGCCTGAAGATCTCACCCGGCCAGCCAGCCATCCCGAGCGCGGCAGCCTCACCCTCCAAACCATGCTCGAGACCATCGCCGGCCACGACCGCCACCACATCAAGCTGCTTGAAGGCCTCGCAAAAAAAGAGACCCGCGATGCCGTCCCCTCACCCTCCTGATCCCGACACACCGTTCCTCCTGACCCGCCACCGGGCCGACTGGCTTGCAGCATCAGCGCAAGCCTTCGTTCACAGTTACGTGCCGCCCCGGCAGATCGCCCGCGGTCTCCCATAGGTGCGTGCAGGTACGTGGGAGCGAGAGGCCTCCTCCGAAGCCTTCCCTTCCGCGCGGAACCTCTTGCCCGCATGCCCCTGCAACAACTACCGTGAAGTACATGGTGACGATCCGCGCCGCAACCATGCAGGATGCACACGCAATCGCTCGCGTTCACGTTCAGAGCTGGCGATCGACCTACGCCGGAATCGTTCCTGCTGCCTACCTGGCCGCGCTGCGTGAAGCCGATCGCACCCTCGACTGGCAGCAATGGCTCACGCTCGACCTCCCCATCTACGTTGCCGATCGCGAGGGTGAGGTGGTCGGCTTCATCAGCGGCGGCCCGATCCGCGAACCGAGCGAAGGCTACGACGCCGAACTCTTCGCCATCTACCTTCTCGCCGTTGCGCAGCGCGAAGGAACCGGCACTAAGCTTCTGCGAACACTTGCGTCAGACCTGCATTCCAGAGGCTTTCGAAGTCTGCTTGCCTGGGTGCTCGCCAGCAACGTCTCCAGCCACTTCTACCAGACGACGGGCGCGAGCCTTGTGGACACGAAGACCATCGCCATCGACGGCATACCTCTCGCCGCGCAGGCCTACGGCTGGCCCGCCCTCAACACCCTCGTCCTGTAGCAAACGCCTGTCGTCCATCCGGCTCGAACAGAGAGAGAAAGAATGTGTAGTACACACGCGCATCTGCATCGCAGATCTCGTGCCATCAAGACCGCTACTTCAGCGCCTCATTCACATCCCGCACCAGGTTCCGCACATAACTTCGCCGCGTCAGCAGCTGCACCATCCCGTCTCGCGCCTTCGTCCTGACTGCCGCATCGCCTCCGTCACCTTCACCGACCGCCGCATCCCACTGCGCCCATAGTGCCTCCAGATCCGCCTGCGTCTTCACCAGCATCCCTTCAAAGTTCGCCTTCGCCCCCTCCAGATCCTTCCGCAGCTGCGCGTCATCCTCGCCAAACCTCTTGTTCGCCCGCATCTCCTCCAGCTGCATGTTCAGCTCAAACGCCTCCTCCAGCAGCTCCGCCGGCGCCACCGGCTTCTTCTCCCGCGGCGTGCCCTGCGGATCATCCGTCCCCTCCTCCATCTCAATGCCCTCCAGGCTTAGCAGGTGCTGCGTCCGCGCAATCGGCTCCTTCAGCGTCCGGTACGCGTCGTTCAGCTCCGAACTCGCCTTGAGCGCAGCCTCCTGCTCGGCTACCGGCTTGCTGGCAAACCGGTCCGGATGCAGCCGCCGGCTTCGTGCATAAAACTCCTTCTCCAGCCCCGCCACATCCATCCGCAACCGCCGCGGCAGTCCGAACACCGCAAAGTAGTCCACTCGCTCGCTCAAAATCGTCTCCTTGCCTCTTCACTCACAACGGATGCATCACAGCGACCGATTGATCGCAAACTACCTCCCTCCTGCACTCCAGCCCACCCGCAAAACGATGCCGCTCTTGTCTCCTCTATTGGCGCCTGTACCAGGAAGTTGATCGTCCGCCGTAAAATAGCGTCATGCCGCAGGCCGCTCCGTCCCTCTATCTGCTCGCCAGCCTTCTTCTCCCCGCGGCGCCTCCTGCCCAGACGGCTGCCCCGGCCGCACCCGTCGCGCAGGCCGCCGCACCTCGCTCCCTCCACGACCAGCTGCTCACCATGCTCCAGCAGGATCAGACCGCCCGCGGCCTCGCCGGCCCACAGACCTCCACCACCGGCCCCGCCGTCGCCTCCAACCTCGCCGAGATCGACGCCGTCCTCACCAAACAGCTCAAGGACATCGTCGCCCAGCACGGCTGGCCCACCATCGCCCTCGTGGGGCCGGACGCCTCGAAGGCCGCCACCCTGCTCCTCGGCCACACTACCGACCTCGCCTGGCGCAAGTCCCTCATGCCCCAGCTCACCACCCTCGCCGATCGCCGCGAGATCGACCCCGCCCAGCTCGCCATCGTCATCGACAAGCAGCTCGTCGCCGAGGGCCGGCCCCAGCGCTACGGAACCCAGTTCAAAATGGTCGACGGCCAGATGGCCATGATCTCCGTCGAAGACCCCGGCGGCCTCGACACCCTGCGCGCCCGCGCCCTGCTGCCGCCCATGGACACCTACAAAGCCACCCTCGCCCGCATGTACCACCTCAAAGTCTCAAACAAAATCGCCAGCCCGCCCCAACCCGCATCTGGCGCGCCGGCGTCAACGCAATAACGGCCGCAACGCCCCCGATCACTAGCAATCGACCTCAGGCAAAAAGAGAGCCCAGCCGACATGATTCGCCAGCTGGGCTGTCCACAGAGAACAGAGCCGTGTCTTAGAACCTCTGGAAAGCCGCAAAATCCGTGCCCGGCGTCAACGAAACACCACGCAGAACCTCACCAAACTTCGCCTCTTTCACCTCAATAAACGGCGTCACCGCCGCTAGCGCAGGATCCCTGTTCGCGATCTCATCGACCACAACATACAACCGGTTCGGATCCGCTCCGA
>CAXSEC010000197.1:0-5046 GCA_964236325.1 uncultured Acidobacteriaceae bacterium
GAAGGCGGCTACGCCGGAGTTTGGGTTGGCGTAGGGCTGCATGGTGGGTTGGATGGCAGATCTGGAGGGCGTCGATTGATGTCAGGACTTGTTTAGGCCCCGGCCAAACGTTCACCGTCGAACGCTGCTACGGCTTGTTTCAGCTCAGGGTAGAGCACTGGTTTAGGACAGAGCACTTCAAGAGACTTCAAGGTGATGGAGTGCTGGCTTCTGGTGCGCTGGTTGAGCATCTGGGTGGGTACGAGATAGAAGGACCACTGGTCCAGGTTAAGCGGATCGAGGGTCTGCTTGCCGGCTTTGTGAGTGAGCAGCGCAAAGATGTAAAGGTCAGCGCGACGGGTCGGCTCGGTTTGCATGACTCCTGTTGTTGCATCCCATGCCCGCGCCTTGCGTACGGAAAAGGTGATGACGGAGTGCTTCTTCTGCTTCCAACTTTGGAGATAGCCGCACGACTTCACTTCGATCTTCAGGCCGTCTGGCGTTTCAAGATCGAAGGCGTCCCATTCATTGCGCACGCTAGTGGCAATTCCAAGGGCGTTGGCGATGATGAACTCAGCGAGACGACCTCGTGTGGCATTGCTGACGAGGTCGGAGACGGACCACTGCCAGAAGTCGAGGAGTCTGGTCTCGGTTGGTTTACCGGAGGACGTGAAGCTTTCGTGGCCTCTTTTCCGGGTGGCCGGGTGCGCGGCGAAGATGTCGGGTGCTTCGGGTACGTGCAGGGGCAGGTCGCTTGCGCGAAGAGGACTTAGAGAAGGTACTGTGCTCGTTGGTTCGTGCATGGAGGAGTCGGCCATGGAGAAAGTCTAGGAGCGGTCGACCTTTCGGTCGATGGCCCACTCATGGCGGTGAGACTGCCATGAATGGGGCACCCGGCCTTCGGCGTGGCGAGTGATTGGTGGTGGTGTGGTGGGAGGTTAGGTGGATTGTGCGAAGAGCGCCGGTCGCGTAGTGGTGGGCGCTCGACCAGGGGTAGGCTTCGGGGGTGGTGGTGAGACCACGTTTGACTGGGTTGCGGTGGATGTAGCGGAGCTTCTCGAGGCGCTTGGCTTCGCTGCGTACGTTGAAGTCGAAGTAGCGATCTTGCCAGTACTGCTTCCGGGAGCCGATCAGGAGCTTTGACGTCTCTTGTTTCAGGACTTTCAGGGTGGTGGCGAGGGTGTGGTGGGTGGGTTCGGAGAGGAGGAGATGGACGTGCTCAGGCATGAGGACGTAGGCGTGAAGATCGAAGCCGTGGCTTTGTCGGGTGTGTTCGAGGACTTGTTCGACGAGGTTTTTGGAATCGGGTGTGGCGAGGAAGGGGAGGCGGTGGTGGCAGCTGAAGGTGATGAAGTGAAGGTTGCCGGTTTGTTGGTAGCGCTTCAGGCCGGTGGGCATGTTGAGAGTTTAGGAGCGGTCGACCTGTCGGTCGATGGCCCACTCATGGCGGTGAGACTGCCATGAATGGGGCACCCGCCCTTCGGGGTGGCTCTAAAATTCGTTATGTGGCGAGAGCGAGCGATGATCGATCGTTGAGGAAGCTCGTGCTGCAACTGGAGTCGTGATGACGATAGAAGTTAGTAGCCTAGTCGTTGCCCTTGCGTCATTGCTAGCGACGGTTTTTGTCGGTTGGATATCGGTCCACTTTGCACGAAGGGCTCAGCTTGAAGCAAAGGATGCTGTCGAGCGTTCGCACAGTGATTGGCGCCAGCAGAAGTGGTTTGACCTCTACTTTGAAGCACACCTTGCATACGATTTGTTGGACCGATTCCAGGCAGTAACTAACTCATTAGGGGGAGCACAGCTTGGCGATTTACAGGCTGCTTTGGACGACGTAACACGGCAATTTCGCAAGGTACACACACTTGCGCTTGTATTCCCGAAGTGCAAGGAAATAGATCAACTCATCGAAGCGACTTCCGGCCTGTCAAGCGAAGCGGCTGCTCGAAAGAAGGATCGCTTACCCGGAATATTAGAGGCGAGCGAAGGTATTAGGCAGCTGGCACTCTTGGACGCCGACGTTCTTAGCAAGAGAGCATAAAGTGCTCATCGTTACCGGCCGAATTTTTGTTTGCCTTGCATTTGGCTCATCATGCGTTGCTGGGCTTTTAGGCCTCCGCCGCCGCCGATCATTTTGAACATCTTGCGCATCTGGGCGTACTGGCGGAGAAGGTTGTTGACCTCTTGCACGCTGGTGCCGGAGCCGGCGGCTATGCGTTTGCGGCGGCTGCCGTTGATGAGTTCGTGGTCCTGGCGCTCGCGGTTGGTCATGGAGTTGATGATGGATTCGACGCGGGTGAATTGGCTCTCGTCGACCTGGTCGGCGGCCTGGGCCATGCCGGCGAAGGGGCCGACCGAAGGGAGCATCTTGAGGATGGACTTCATGGAGCCCATCTTCTTGATCTGACGGAGCTGCTCGCGGAAGTCGTCGAGGGTGAAGCCGTCGCCGGAGAGGGCTTTTTTGGCGAACTGCTCGGCCTTGCCGCGGTCGAGTTTTTCTTCGGCGCGTTCGAGCAGGGTGGCGATGTCGCCCATGCCCATGATGCGGGAGACGATGCGGTCGGGGTGGAAGGCTTCGAAGGCGTCGGGTTTTTCGCCGGTGCCAAGGAACTTGATGGGAGCGCCGGTGATGTGGCGGATGGAGAGGGCTGCGCCGCCGCGGGCGTCGCCGTCCATCTTGGTGAGGATGACGCCGGTGATGCCGAGGCGATCGTTGAAGGCTTTGGCGGAGTTGACGGCGTCCTGGCCGGTCATGGCGTCGGCGACGAAGAGGATCTCGGAGGGCCGGAGCTCGGATTTGAGCTGGGCCATTTCGTCCATGAGGAGCTCGTCGATGCCGAGGCGGCCGGCGGTGTCGATGAGGAGGATATCGTTGCCGAAGTTGCGGGCGTCGCGGAGGGCTTCTTTGGCGAGGCGAAGGACGTCGGGCGTTCCGGGGGTGCCGGCTTCGGTGTCGAGCTTGCCCTCGTAGATCTGGGCCTTGATGGAGTCGGCGACGACCTTGAGCTGCTGGCGGGCGGCGGGCCGGTAGACGTCCACCGAGACGAGCATGGGCCGGTGACCACCTTTTTTGAGCCATTGCGCGAGCTTGCCGGAGGTGGTGGTTTTGCCGGAGCCCTGGAGGCCGGCCATGAGGATGACGGTGGGGGGCTGGGGGGCGAACTTGAAGCGGGCGGTGTCGCGGCCGAGCAGGTTCTGGAGCTCGTCGGAGACGATCTTGACGAGCTGCTCTGCGGGCGAGAGGGAGGTGGTGACTTCAGTGCCGAGAGCGCGGGTGCGGATGTGCTCGACGAGGGACTGGGTGACGGAGAGGTTGACGTCGGACTCGAGCAGGGCGGTGCGGATCTCGCGCATGGCGTCGGCGATGTTTTCGTCGGTGAGGGTGCCCTGGCCGCGGAGGGTTTTGAAGGAGCGCTGGAGCTTGTCGCTGAGGTTTTCAAACATGATGGTCTGGGGTGAGTTTATCAGCGGTAGCGCGGGCGGTTGGCGTGGGGCGAGGGCCCGGGATGGAGTGGGCGGTACTGATCGTTGGGGTTGACATGGACGGCCTCAGTCAGGAGGACGGCTTCAAGGGGCCAGGTGGGCATGCTGCTAGTGCGGTGGTTCGGTGGGAGAGGCGGCGCGGCGGCGAAGCAGGAGATGGACGGGGATACCAAGGAGGATGACGGCGGAGCCGATGAGGGAGTTGCGCGGCTGATCGCGGAAGGAGAAGACGAGGAGGAGGGTGGCGGCGGCGATGAAGAGGATAGGGACGATGGGGTAACCGGGGGTTCGGAAGGGTTCGGTTTGGGTGGCGAGGGTGAAGCGGGTCCCTCCACTCCGCGTTGCTTCGGTCGGGATGACAGATTCAGGGGTGAGGGTGAAGCGGATCTCGCCACTCTGCGTTGCTTCGGTTGGGATGACAGGGGTTTGTTCGGCGCGGCGGAAGACGAAGATGGTGCTGGCGGTGAGGGCGTAGAAGAGCCATTCGGCGAAGATGGCGAGGGAGAAGAGGCTCTGGAAGCGGCCGAGGGCGAGCAGGAGGGTGGTGCTGAGGATGGATTGGACGATGAGGGCGGTGGAGGGCGTGTGGAAGCGGGGATGGACGTGGGCGAGCTGGCGGAAGAAGAGGCCGTCGCGGGCGGCGGCGAAGGGGACGCGAGCGCCGGACAGCGAGGAACCGACGAAGGTGCTGGCGATGGACACCGCCATACCTATAGACACGAGGGCGGCTCCCCAGGGGCCGGCGACGAGGCGCATGGCGTCGGCGGCGGGGCGGTCTGAAGATGCGATCGCGGCTGCCGGGAGAATGTACTGGATGGCGGCGTTGGTGAGCATATAGAGGATGGCGACGGTAGAGACGCCGCCGATGAGGGCGAGGGGCAGGGCGCGGCGGGGGTTTTTGACTTCGCCGGCGAGCTGGGTGACGTCGGTCCAGCCGTCGTAGGCCCAGAGGGCGGCGGTGAGGGCGATCATGAAGCCGGCGACAGGGGTGTTGTGGGTGGCGACGGTGGTGTGGAAGTTGGTGAGCGCGCCGTGATTGCCGGCGGCGAAGAAGCAGAAGCCGGCGATGACGAGGATGAGCAGGGCTTTGAGCCAGGTGAGGGCGAGCTGGATGTTGGCGGACTCAAGAGTGCTGATGATGTTGAGGGCGGTCATAGCCCAGGTGACGGCGATGGCGATGACCTGAGCCCAGGTGATGGGGCCGAGGGCTGGCTGGGCGAAGAAGCGGAAGACCGCGAAGGTGCCGAGGACACGGACAAAGCCGAAGGCGACAGTGGCGAGGGAGGCGGGTTTGGTGATGAGGACCCAGGTCCACATGTAGAGGAAGGCGGTGGTGTCGCCGTAGGCCTCGCGGAGGAAGGCGTACTCGCCGCCGTAGTGAGGGCGGGCGGAGGCGATCTCGGCGTAGGTCATGGCGCCGAAGAGCGAGAGCAGGCCGCCGGTGATCCAGACGGCGTAGACCATGGTGGAGGAGCCGACGGCGGCCATCATCTCGCGCGGGACGAGGAAGATTCCCGAGCCGATGATGATGCCGATGACGAAGGAGGTGGCGTGCCGGGTGGAGAGGACGCGGGGGAGCTCGGC
>CAXSEC010000198.1:0-5009 GCA_964236325.1 uncultured Acidobacteriaceae bacterium
CCGGCAAGTTCGAGCTCGCCAGCGGCGGCACCCTCCTGCTCGATGAGATCGGCGATATGCCGCTCAGCCTCCAGCCCAAGCCTCCGCAGCCTCGCCGCCAGCGCCAACGTCGATCGCTACACCAAAAACGCCGACTCCGCCGTCACCCTCGCGCAGCAGGCAGACTCCGCCCTCAGCGGCGTCATCACCTCCCTCACCCAGGCGGTCTCTCTCGGCACGGAAGGCGCCTCCGGCTCGCTCTCCTCCACCAATCGCAGCTCCATCGCCACCCAGGTCCAGGGCCTGCTCGCCAACGTCCCTCTCGCAGGCCAACTCCACCTCTGGCGGCCAGTCCCTCTTCGCCGGCGCCGCCAATCCCACCGCCGCCTTCACCGCAGACCCCACCTCCCCCAGCGGCTTCACCTACAACGGCGCCAGCAGCGTCAACCAGACCGCCATCGGCAACCAGCCTCCTCACCTTCTACACCTACCTCCGCTCCACCCTCCTCACCCTCCAGGCCGAAACCCGCACCCAACCCTTCCTCGACCTCGCCACCCACGTCACCCAGCTCCGCATCACCTGGCAAACCAAAGAATCCACCCTCCGCCAAAACCAAATCCGCCCCACCGCCTCCCACCCTCCCGAACCCCAGACCGCCCCCCGCCAGGCCAGCTGGTCCGCCTAGACCAACGCCTCTTCGAACGCGCGCCGCCCACATCCCGCCTCGTGTCTTTTTCAGCAGTCATTCCGCGCGCCCTGAGGATCCCCCGCTTTACCTTTACCAACGGAGCGTAGCAACGCGTCGCTCCTCAGTTTCTGTACTTTCTGTCTCGACACGGCCTGCACGGTATGGTGTTGCCATGCATAGAAGCTCCGCTTGCCTTGCCTGGGCCATCCTCCTGTCAGCGCCATCCATGAACGCCCAGTCGCCTAACAAACTCACCCCCGCAGAAAAGGCCGCCGGCTGGCATCTGCTCTTCGACGGTGAATCCTCCACCGGCTGGCGCAGCGCCCGCAGCAATCACTTCCCAACCACCGGCTGGGCCATCCGGAATGGCACCATCACGGTTACAGAACAGGGCGGCGAAGAAGCCGGCAACGGCGGCGACATCATCACCCGCCGCACCTTCTCCAACTTCGAGCTCTCCGTCGACTTCCGCGTCTCCCCCGGCGCCAATTCCGGCATCATGTACTTCGTCGACCTCGCCGTCACCCCTGGCCACAACGGCGCCGGCTCCCCCATCGGCTTCGAGTACCAGATCCTCGACAACGCCCTCCACCCCGACGCCACCCGCGGCAAAAACGGCGATCGCACCGTGGCCTCGCTCTACGACCTCATCCCCGCCGCCGCCAGTAAGCCCATCCACCCCGTCGGCGCATGGAACACCGCCCGCATCGTCGTCCGCGGCCAGCACGGCGAGCACTGGCTCAACGGCGTCAAAGTCCTCGAATACGACCGCGACTCACCCGCCTTCAAAGACATCGTCGCCGAAAGCAAGTTCGCCATCTACCCGCACTTCGGCCAAGCCAGCAGCGGCTACATTCTCCTCCAGGATCACGGCTTCCCCGTCTCCTTCCGCAACCTCAAAATCCGCGAGCTCCCACCCAAAGCCGCCAAATAACCACCATGCCTCTCCGGCTCTCGTCTCTCACAAGAACGGCGTTTAACAGGACTGATCCGCGCAGGTTTCCGAAAACGCCGTTTTTCGAGAACGCCATTAGAATGGCCGCATGAAGAGCAGGGTGAAACTTAAGAAGCAGTTCGAGGCGAGCCCAAGAAAGTTTTACAAGAGCCAACCGATTTCCCCTCGCAGTATGATCGCGGTGCGCGGTGACAATCCGGGTCCGCATCGTTCACTCTTGGGCATGGTCCTCCGCATTGGCTACTACAGTAAACAGGACGGGACGAATGTTATCTGGCTGGTGGACCCCGATGGGAAATACGTCGAGACCACGGATCACCGCCTGCTAAATCGACACTTTATGGTGATTACCGCTTCTGAGGAGAGCACCCTCTTCGGGGTGAACCGGCCGCAGATCGCGCCACTCTGAGGCCTCAATCGGGCTTGGCTGAAGTGTCATTCGCGCAAAGTCAGCCTTCGGTAACTTGAGGCTGAATAGAGCAGATTCTGACCTTCGGGAAGACGATCAGGGTCGGAGTTGCCGAAAGCGCCTTATCCGGGAGAGACCGTTCCAGTCGCAAGCTACGTGACGTTACAGCTCGCGAAATGATCTGCAGCAGAGTCTTGCATCAGTAATCCGAAATACTTCATGCGCTTCTCCGTACTCTCAAGCACGCCATCTCGCATGACTCCCCAAGAGTGTTGCCGCCAGAGACCATCCTTGCTCAATGCATATCCGGTCGCGACGCCGACAAGGCCCTTTCGCCGTTTCGCCCAGATGGCAGATACATTTTGATGACACATGCTGGCTTTCATGGGCTTGAAGAGAATCGGCCCGCTCATCAGGAAGCCACACTGCAGCAATCTTGGCACATCCGGATCTCGCCTTGGAGGGGCAACGATGAAATCTCCTCCGAACTTCAGCAGCAAGGATTTCAACTGCTTTAGCTCCGGCTGCTCGAGAATAGCCTTCCGTAAGCGTCCCTTCAGGAACGTCTTCTGGTCAGGTGTCATCAAGCGAGCTTAACACTGACTCCCAAGAACCTCCCTGTAAGTCTGCTTTTCGGAAACATCGCTGGAGTTCCAACGTCTCAGATGCCGTCTCTAAAGGTGTGGGCGAGTACCAGCACCCAAACGGCGAACCCGCTAACCACAAGAACGATCACGGCCAGCACGATCCACAACCGGCGTAGTGATAGCTCTATTGGGACAAAAGTAGCACCGTCTTACAAAGCACTGCTGATTTCCTCAAAGTCTGGGTTTTCGGAAACTGCAAGCTGAGCCCGCCAGCGCGTCACAAGACACTAGACGTTAAGTCGAATTATAGGAAGTAAAAGAGGCCTCCGAAGAAACTGCTGCGACGACGATCGTTCTCCCAAAATCAACCTGCGAATGCCTAAAGAGCCTTCCCCGCGCCCTGCTCCACCACCACCCCATTCGTCTTCCCCGCATCCTTCAAACTGATCCCCTCCACCCGCGCAAACACCAGCCCCGCCGGCACAATACTCAGCGACGTCACGCACAGCAGCATCGCCCCGCACGCCGTCGCCGCCTCGATCGGCGCCCCAAAGAACCCCCGCATCGCCGCCGCTGTCGCCGCAATCTGTGTAAACCAGCCCAGCCCCGGCAGCTGCAGCAGCGATCCGCCCAGGCTCGCCGCCATCAGCAGCATCGTGCGCGAAAAGCTCAGCCCCGCCAGCTCCGGAGTCCGCATAAAGGCATGCGCCGTCTGCCAGTACGCCCCGCCAATCATCAGCCACATCCCCAGCGAGATAGCCGCCGCCACCCCAAACTCCCGCACCGTCGAGATCGCCCGCAGCCCCTGCCGAAAATCCAGAATCTTCTCTTCAATGACCACGGCAACTCCGGGCGCAAATCGCCCCACCAGCCGTGCCACCCACGCCGCCACCATCTCCCCCCGCAGCCGCACAGCGACGGCAAAGGCCGCCAGAAACACCGTCGCCCCCAGGCTCCCCACACCTACGCGCACAAACCGGTCGCGATGCGCCAGCCCCGCAGGCGTTACGGCCAGCGCACAGGAAAACACCACCGCCGCCGCTCCCAGGTCGAACATCCGCTCGACCGTGTACACCGCCACCTGCGAGCTCACCGCCAGCCGCGTCCGCTGCGCCACCAGATACGGCCGCGCCAGGTCCGCCAGCCGGCCAAAGATCGCCACCGCCGTAAACCCCACAAACATCGCCCCCAGCACCTCCCGCGCCCGCACCGGCGACCTTCGGCGCGTCACGACCTCCTGCGTCCCTGCTTCTGTTCTCGTCCCGAAGGGACTGCTTGGCCCTTCTGTTCTCCGCACCTCCGCGGTCATCCCGGAGGAGTCTGCTTCGCGAACCACCCCGCCCGCCGATCCCTCAGTCATCGGCCGGCAGAACTCGGCCCATCGCCAAGCCCGCAGCCAGTACGTCCCATAGATCAGCGCCACTCCCGCCGCAATATGCCCCCAAGCCACCACCCGCAGCTGCGCCAAAAACGCCGACCAGTCAAAATGCGCGCGATGCAGCACCAACACCAGGCAGATCACCGCCAACGCCGACACCGCATACACCCTCACCGAACTCTTCGCGGCCACCGCCCGCCCGCCCGCGCTCATCGGCACGATCTACTGCCCGCGCGTGCTGGCCATCATGCCCGCCAGCTTCCGCCGATTGAACTCCCGGATCACCTTCGCCACATACGCCCGCGTCTCCCGGTACGGCGGCACCCCATGCCACCTGTCCACCGCGCCCGGCCCTGCGTTATACGCCGCCAGCGCCAGCGCCATGTCATCGTGATACCTCATCAGCAGCCGGTCAAGATACGCCGCGCCGCCATCCACATTCTGCCCCGGCTCAAACGCGTCCGCCACCCCCATCTGCGTCGCCGTTCCCGGCATCAGTTGCATCAAACCCTGCGCTCCGGTGCGTGAGACAGCATGCGTCTGCCCGCCACTCTCCGCCCGCACCACGCTGGCCAGTAGATCCTCGTCGATCCGGTGCGCCTCGCCCGCATGCGCCAGCAGCGGATGCATCTCGTCGACCGACAGCGGGCGCGAACCCACTGCCGCCGCCGAACCAGCCATCCCCACAGCCGATCCCTTCACCGCTAGCCGTCCCATCTTTGCCGCAGGCGCCACCGGGTCCGCCGTCACCGCGATCGAGGCTATTGCCCCCGCCGCCACATCCATGTACGCCGGCTCGGTCTCGCCCGCCGGCTCCGCCAGCACCAGCCGCGTCCGCCCCTCCACCGTCACGTGCCGCACACAGTCAACCGTAAAGCCGTTCACCAGCGTCACCCGCTCCGCCGCCGTTAGCGGCACGCCGCCGAGCGCAAACAACGCCAGCAATCGCAGAGCCGTCTTCACCGAAGTAACCCGCATCCTCACCTCAGCAGCCTACCACCGCGAAACGACG
>CAXSEC010000199.1:0-4958 GCA_964236325.1 uncultured Acidobacteriaceae bacterium
CGGGTTCGTTCTTCGTTTTCGATGAGGGAGAAGCGGATGAAGTCGTCGCCGTGCTCGCCGAAGCCGATGCCGGGGCTGACGGCGACCTTGGCGTGCTGGAGGAGGTGTTTCGAGAACTCGAGCGAGCGGAGATGGCGGAAGGGCTCGGGGATCTTTGTCCAGGCGAACATGGTGGCGCGGGGGGACTCGGTCTGCCAGCCGAGGCGGTTGAGGCCCTGCACGAGGACGTCGCGGCGGCTGCGGTAGATCTCGGTGATGTCGGCGACGCACTGCTGCGGGCCTTCGAGGGCGCAGATGCTGGCGACCTGGAGGGGGGTGAAGGTGCCGTAGTCGAAGTAGCTCTTGATGCGGCTGAGGGCGGCGACGATTGTGGGATTGCCGACCATGAAGCCGACGCGCCAGCCGGGCATGTTGTAGGACTTGGACAGGGTGAAGAACTCGACGGCGATGTCTTTGGCGCCGGGGACCTGCATGATGGAGGGCGGTTTGTAGCCGGCGAAGGCGATGTCGGCGGAGGCGAAGTCGTGTACGAGCCAGACGCCGAACTCCTTGCATAGGGCGACCAGGCGCTCGAGGAAGGGAAGGTCGACGCACTGGGCGGTGGGGTTGGCGGGAAAGTTGACGATAAGGAGTTTGGGCCGCGGGGTCATGCGGGGGATGGTGGCTTCGATCTCGGCGAGGAACTCGGTGGTGGAGTGGACCGGAAGCGAGAGGATGTCGGCGCCGGCGATGACGGGGCCGTAGATGTGGATGGGGTAGCTGGGATTGGGGACGAGGACGGTGTCGCCGCGATCGAGGACGGCGAGGCAGAGGTGGGCGATGCCTTCTTTCGAGCCGATGGTGACGATGGCCTCGGTGGCGGGGTCGAGATCGACGTTGTAGCGCGAACCGTACCAGTTACAAATTGCTTTGCGGAGGCGAGGGATGCCTTTCGAGAGCGAGTAGCGGTGGGTGCGCTGCTTGCGCGCGGCCTCGATCATCTTGTCGACGATGTGCGCGGGGGTGGCGCCGTCGGGGTTTCCCATGCCGAAGTCGATGATGTCTTCGCCGCGTTTGCGGGCGGCGGCCTTGAGCTCGCCGGTGATGTTGAAGACGTAGGGGGGCAGGCGCTGGAGTCGAGGAAAGTCATCCATGCTCTGCATGCTACCAAGGGCGGTGCGGATGCGGGCGACGGAAGAGTGCGGAGGCCGGCGGTCTGTGTGGTGCTGGCCGTTGTGGGCGCCTAGCGGGTCGAGCGATGCAGCGGGCAGGCGGCCGATCGCTGGGGGTGTAGAGTTCCGCTTGGGCCGGAGATGAGGGAACGTGGTGGGCCCACCAGGACTTGAACCTGGAACCAACGGATTATGAGTCCGCTGCTCTAACCAATTGAGCTATAGGCCCGCGGCGGTGCGCGATGAGGTCGACGCTGGCCCGGTGAGGACGATTCTACAGGGGAGGGACGCAGCCGCAGATATGGGCTAGCTGGTCATGATCATGACTTCGGTGGATTTGATGAGGGCGGTGACGGTGTCGCCGACCTGGATGCCCATCTCTTCGACGCTCTGACGGGTGATCACACTTTCGATGAGCGAGCCGCCGGGGATGCGGACGGTGACCTTGGCGGTGATGGTGCCAAGAGCGATGTCTTCAACCGAGCCGGTGAGTTGATTGCGGGCGGAGATGGATTTGTTGTGGGTACCGGTTTCGGTCGGCATGCAGGCTCCTGCGAGGTGTGGAAGGGTTAGGTGGGAGAGGCGCTACTTTTCAGTCTGGCTGCCGGGGGTGGTGTTCGAGTCTTCGGGGGCGGAGGGGTTGAGGTGGCCGAGGCGGTTCTCCGGTGTGTCCGATCGGACGGCGGTCTGGCCGGGACCGGCGGTGGAGGGGTTGCCGCCTGTGTAGCCGGAGGGCTCTTCCTTGGCCTGGGCCGGGGTGGGCGCGATGGGCTGGGTGGGGGTTTGCGCGTGATCGTTAGACTGTGCCATGGATGAGATCTCCGGAGGAGTGCGGGTTGGGTATTGGTTGGGGACGGTCTTCAGGGCTGTTGGACCATAGCAAGTCACCGGCAGTTGCCTACTTTGTCTGCTGCCGGGGCAAACTTCGCTGCCGCTGCCCTAAACTTCGCTAGACTTGAGGCGAGGTACGGGCAGGGTGCGACCTCGATGCGGGAGATGATGAGACGGATTCGAACGATTTTGTGGTGCGCGGCGGCGAAGAGGCTGCGGTTGGCGAGTGGGGCGGTCGGCGTGCGGAGCGAGGCGTGCGGCTGCGGGCGATGGGCCGGAGCCTCGGCGCTCGGCTGGCGTAGAGGGCAGGTGACGCTGGCGGGGACGGCGATGATGGTGGCGATGATAGCCGTGATGCCGGCCGCGGCGCAGATGCCGACGCTGTTTTCGCCCCAGAATATTCAACCGAACTCATCGATCCAGAGTGGGTCGACCAGCCAGGGAGCTTCGCCGTCTCAGGCGGGGCAGCAGCCGGCGCGCGGGCAGGAGCAGACGACGGACGCAGCGCCTCCGCGGGGCGACACGAACGATGGCAGGACGGACTCGCCCCTGGGTGTCGGTGGGCGGGTGGACGCGGGGACGACACGGGCGCAGGCAGGGGCGAGTCTGCCAGACCGGCCGACGGAGTTTCAACGGCTGATCGAGGCAACGACGGGGCAGCAGCTGGCGACCTACGGCGCCTCGTTGTTTCAGGGCGTGCCATCGACGTTTGCGCCGGTGGAGAATGTGCCGGTGACGCCTGACTACGTAATCGGGCCGGGTGATCAGATCCGGCTGCAGGTGTATGGGCAGGTGAATCAGCAGGGCTCGTATGTGGTGGACCGAAATGGTGAGATTGCGATCCCGCAACTTGGCTCGGTGCAGGTGGCGGGGGTGCAGTATGCCGCGCTGCGGGAGTTTTTGCGGTCGCAGCTGGGACGGGTGTATCGGAACTTCGATCTGAATGTGAACCTGGGGCAGCTGCGATCGATCCAGGTGTTTGTGGTGGGGCAGGCGAGGCGGCCGGGCAACTACACGGTCAGCTCGTTGAGCACGCTGCTGAACGCGTTATTTGCTTCTGGCGGACCTTCGCCGCAGGGATCGCTGCGCGACATCCAGGTGCGCCGGGGAAGCGACACGGTGGTGCATTTCGATCTGTACGATCTGCTGCTGAAGGGCGACAAGAGCAAGGATGTGCGGCTGCTGCCTGGGGATGTGATCTTTATCCCGGCAGTGGGGCCGCAGGTCGCGCTGGCAGGCAGCGTGAACAACTCGGGGATCTATGAGCTGCTGGGCGAGACGCGAGTGGAACAGCTGCTCGAGCTTTCAGGCGGGATGTCCAACGTGGCGGCGGATGCCCAGATACGGCTGGAGCGGATCTACCGGCACGAGCTGCGCACCATTATGCAGGTGGGGGATTCGCAGCTGGGAAAGACACCGCTGCAGAACGGCGACATCCTCACGGTTACGTCGATCGTTGACCGCTTCCGCAACGCGGTGACGCTGCGCGGGAACGTGGCGAATCCTGGTCGCTACATGTGGCACGCGGGGATGCGGGTGACGGATTTGATCCCGGACAAGGAGATGCTGATCACGCGGGACTACTGGCTGAAGCGAAGCCGGCTGGCGCTGGTGGATCCGGTGGGGGCGGCGGCTCGCCCGGCGGGAGGCGAGGGGTCGCTGCAGATCTCATCGAGTCCGGCGGCGGGGACGGGATCGACGAGCGGGAACCCGCGGCCGAACACGTCGGCGAGTGGCGGCGGAAGCTCGGTGGCGGCGGCGCTGGCGGCGGGTGACTCACTGTTTGCGCCGCGGACGGATGTTCTGCTGAGCGCGCCGGACATCGACTGGAGTTATGCCGTGATTGAGCGGCAAAGTTCAGTCGATCTAAAGACATCGTTGATCCCGTTCAACCTGGGGCGCGCGGTGCTGGATGGAGATGCGACGCAGAACCCGGAGCTGCTGGCCAACGATGTGGTGACGATCTTTTCGACGGCGGACATACGGGTGCCAACGTCGCAGCAGACGCGACTGGTGCGGCTGGAGGGAGAGTTTGCCGGAGCCGGGGTGTATAGCGTGAAGCCCGGCGAGACGCTG
This sequence comes from uncultured Acidobacteriaceae bacterium, assembly GCA_964236325.1. GTDB lineage: Bacteria > Acidobacteriota > Terriglobia > Terriglobales > Acidobacteriaceae > Edaphobacter. The sequence continues at coordinate 4,059 of CAXSEC010000199.1, forward strand.
CGCCAGCTGGTGCTGCGGGCAGGCGGATTTACGCAGGATGCGTATCTGTATGCATCGGAGTTTACGCGGCAGTCAACGCAGCGGGTGGAGCGGCAGCGGTTGAACGACTATGCCGATCAGCTGGACGCGCAGGTCTCGACGGTGACGGCGGGAACGACGTCGCGGGCGCTGACCGATCGGGATGCGGCGGCGGCGGATAGCGCGGCTTCGGGCGCGCGGGCGTCAATCGCACGGCTGCGGCAGCTGCAGCCGATTGGCCGGATCGTGTTGCAGTTGAAGCCGGACAGTGAAGGCGTAAACAGCCTGCCGGAGCTGGCGCTGGAGGACGGCGATCGCTTCATCGTGCCGAAGCTTCCGGCCAATGTGTATGTCGAGGGGCAGGTCTACAGCGCGAATGCGTTTGTATTCGAGCCGGGCCGGCGCACCTCGCGGTACCTGAAGCTGGCGGGTGGACCGGACAGGGAGGCCGACAACCGACGATCCTTTGTGTTGCGGGCGGACGGATCCGTGTTGAGCCGGCAGTATGGCAACTTTGACCATGCCTTGATCTATCCGGGGGATACGATTGTGGTGCCGCCGATGATCAACAAGCGAGCGATTCTAAGGGATCTGGTGGATATTTCGAGCATTATCGGACAGTTTGGCATCGGGGTGGCGGCGATCAACGTGCTGAAGTGAGGCAGGAGAGCCGAGCTGGCTGCTCGGGCGCGCCATGGCCTCATCGTTGTAGGACTGCCGGAAATGGACGCCGGTAGGATACGGGGGAGGCTACGTTTTTGAACTCTGCGAGCAGCATTCTGGTCACTGGCGGCGCCGGCTTTATCGGATCGAACTTCATCCTGGACTGGCTCGGGCCGGGCGCGGAGCCGGACTCGATCGTGAACCTGGACAAGCTGACCT
>CAXSEC010000200.1:0-4767 GCA_964236325.1 uncultured Acidobacteriaceae bacterium
CCGGCGGGGATGCCCTCCCCACCCTTACCGCCCCCAGGCGCACCTCGAGGCAGGGGCGTTGTTCCGCCACCCCCACCAGCGCCCCCTGCGGGAGTGGGAGCGGTCGGTACCGTGCCACCGCCACCACCTCCCTCCGGCAGTGGCGCTACTCCGCTGTCACCAGTTCCAAACGGTCCTGCTCCAATTGCACCGAGCGTTGCCGTACCTGCAACGCTACCCCCGGCGGGAGGCGCCGCTCCGGTACCAGCTCCGCCGCAGCTTGCAACCCCCGCCGCCAATCCTCAGTGACCTGCCACAATCCCTCTGCGGCTACCAAGCGCTCTGCTGGTAGGCGCAGACCCAGCTTCGAAGGAACGTTCACAATGTCCGATCAAAACGCTCACAAGCCCGCCAAGAAACCAGCGAAGAAGGCAGCCGCCAAGAAAGCCCCGCACCCGCCGGAAAAGGACGCGCGCCGTGCCTATGAGCACCTCGGCAGGGTCCGCGTGCTGCTTTCTCATTCCAAGCACGACCGCAAATCAGTTGACACACTCCTTGACTTCGCGAATCGCAGCTTCCAGGACAAAAAGTATAAGCACGCCGCAGATCTCCTGCGGGCAAGCGAGCACCTTGCCTTCGCCGGGCTGCTCAAGGACGACAAGGAAGAGGTCTCCCCGGAGCTCCGCAGAGAGATCGAGAATGAGCTGACGCACCTTCAGGAGAGGGCGGCCAATCACGCCGATCCCGAAGACATGGAAGAGCCTCTCCGGAGCCTCTTCAGGACGGCCGCCCGGAGCGCGAGCGATTGCTTCGATGCAGGTGCCTTCCGCTCCGCTCTGGACTACGCGCGTGCCGCCGAAGCGGTCTCCCATATCGACGATCTCGGAACCCTCGCTCTTCCGGAACGTGTATCGAAGAGACTGGCGAGCTAGACACATGAGTGTAACGATCACGGCATCGCAGCAGATCCAGGACACAACGAAGACGAGAAGTATCCGATCCCTCCAGTGGACGAACTTCTTCCTCGCCGATGTGCAGGCTGGCCTTGGCCCGTTCGTTGCCGCCTATCTGGCCAGCATCGGCTGGCAGGCTGGGTCGATCGGTCGCGCTCTCACCTTCGGTGGCTTGATTCCTTTCCTGCTGCAGACACCTGCCGGTTGGTTCGTCGACCGCGTCTCATGGAAGCGCGGTGTATTGGTCGCGGGCAGCCTCGTGCTCGCGACCGGTGCGCTCTTGCTTGGCTCCTCCGACACGCACGCCGCGGTCTACACCGCGCAGGGACTCATTGGTCTTGCAGCGCCCTTTCTTGGCCCGACCATAGCCGCCATCACCATGGGGATCGTCGGCGTCAAGCTCTTCGACTGCCAGTTCGGCCGCAACCAGGGCTATAACGCCGCAGGCAATTTCTTCGCCGCCGCGGTCATCGCCACGTGCAGTCACTTTCTCGGCAGCCGAGCCATCTTCTTCGCCGTCGCCATCCTTGTCCTCCCCACCATCTTCGCCGCACTCTCGATCAGACGCGACGACATCGATCTCGACCTCGCGCGCGGAGGCTGCGAGGAAGAGACGTCGCAAGGCGGGGGCCGGTCGAGCCTTACTAAGCTCGTAAAGGACAAGGTGCTCCTTGTCTTCTTTGCCTGCGCCTTCCTGTTTCACTTCGCCAACGCGGCCATGCTGCCCCAACTGGGCGAACTCCTCGCGCACGGCTCACCGCAGGCCGCAGCACCTTTCATGAGTGCCTGCATCGCCATCACGCAAACAGTCATGATGTGCACCGCCGCCTTCTTCGGTCGCCTTGCAAACCGAAAAGGGCGCAAGGGCCTCTTGCTGATTGGCTTCGGTGTGCTTCCGCTTCGTGCCGTGCTCTACACGCTTTTCCACGCCAAGTCGGCGCTCCTTGGCGTACAGATCCTCGACGGCCTGGCCAACTCCATCTTTGGTGTCGTCTCGATCCTGGTCATCGCGGATCGCACTCAGGGCTCTGGCCGTTTCAACCTAGCTCAGGGAGCGCTCGCCACCGCTGTTGGTCTCGGTGCCGCCCTGAGCAACATCTTCGGCGGCACGCTCATGGAAAAGGTCGGCTACAGAACCTCCTTCCTTTCGCTTGGGGGTGTGGCCTGCCTCGCCTTTCTGCTGCTGATCTTTGCTATACCCGAGACATCTCTTGAAATTACCCAAAGGAAATTAGCGTGAACCCCTCTCAGCCATCTGAAAGCCCCGCCTTCCAATCCCTGCCGGCAGACCCGAATGGCACCGTCACCTGGATTCACCTCGGTGACCTGCACATGGAGAAGGCCGGTGCACAGAACGACATCGACCTCGGCCGCATCGTGGACGTGATCAACGAGCGCTACGCCCGACACAGCGTCAGCTTCGTCTATCTGCCCGGCGACATCGCCGACGACGGTAGTGCCTCGTCCTACCGCATCGTCCGCTCCCACCTGGACAAGCTCTCCATTCCATGGTGCGGAATCATGGGCGACCACGATGTCCACGAGGAAAGCTTCGATAATTTCCAGACCTACATCGCCAAGGACCTCACCAGCGCCTTCACCGTCGGCCACTACCGCTTTCTGCGTCTCAACGCATTCTCTCGCCCTCGCCCAGACTCCTTTATCGTCGATGCCGAACAGCTTGCGTGGATCGAGCAGGAGCTACGCTCCTGTGAGCAACAGCAGCAGCGCGCTGTCCTTCTGCTGCACTGCTATCCCAGCGACCTGAAGCAGGGCGGCGATGCCCTCAGCAAGTTGATCCGCAAATACCCTGTCCTGCTCGTGGACATGGGTCACACTCACTACAACGAGCTCAGCAACGACGGTCACCTGATCTATAGTGCAACGCGCTCCACCGGACAGATCGAAGAAGGTTCGGTAGGCTTCTCCGTCGTCACGCTCGATCTTGACACGGTAAGCTGGCACTTCGTCCGGCTCGAAGCCCCTGAGCTCGTCGCCATCACCACACCTTCTGATCGGCGGCTCACGGTAGAACATCAACCGGACGCTCCCTCTGAGATCACAGTCCACGCAAAAGTCTGGAGCCGCAATCCTGTCACCCACGTCTCAGCCTCACTGCACGGCGTGAAGACCGAACTCAACCACGAGGCGGACGTGCTCTGGTCAGGCATGCTATCTGCCAGCGATCTCCCATCAGGCAGTCACCGCCTCGTTGTCGAAGCCACCACCGCACCCGGCATCACGTTCTTCGACACCATCGAAGTCCTCACTGGTTCCCGCTCCCTGGTCGAGCGGGCCCGTACCGATCAAGACAACGCCGTCGGCGCATGGAAAGAACGCGGCATCCTCGGAACGCAGCTTGGACCGAACAAGAACGGACGTAAGTGGTGAATGTAACCTCGCTCCTCATCATTGGGGTCTCTGTACTGAGCATTCTGCTCATGCTCTGGCGACCCAGGGAGATCCCGGAGGTGGTCTGGGTCGGCTCAGGCGCGCTCCTTCTCGTCCTCTTCCGCCTGATCCCTCTCAAACTTGCCGGCAAGGCGGTGGCAGAGGGCTCAGACGTTTACCTCTTCCTTACAGGCATGATGCTGCTCTCCGAACTGGCCCGGGTGAACGGCGTCTTTGAATGGGTCTCCACCACGGCCGTTCGCCGTTCCAGCAAGAGCACGGCCCGCCTGTTCACCCTCATCTATGGCGTTGGCACTATCGTGACCATTGCCATGTCGAACGATGCAACCGCTGTCGTGCTGACCCCGGCGGTGCTCGCCGCAGTAAACAAGGCCAAGGTCAAGCCGCTGCCCGCGCTCTTCGCCTGCGCCATGATTGCGAACGCGGCATCCTTCGTTCTACCTATCTCGAATCCCGCCAACCTCGTCATCTTCCACACCGGCATGCCTCCCCTTGGCCGCTGGCTCGCGACATACCTATTGCCGTCATTGCTCTCCATCGCGACAACGTACTTGGTCTTACGCCTTTACTTCCGTAAAGATCTCGCCGGATCCATTGAGTGTGAGCTGGACGAGGCGCCACTCTCCAGCGATGGCAAGATCGTGCTTGGCAGTCTTGCCCTTGTGGTCGCGACCCTGCTTACCGCTTCGGCCTTCAACAAGGATCTCGGCCTGCCCACCTGCCTCGCAGCCCTCGTTATCACCGCGATCATCTGCATCAAGCAGCGTTGCAATCCGCTTGGCCTCCTAAAAGAGATCAGCTGGCTCACGCTCCTGCTCGTCGCCGCGCTCTTCATCATCGTGGATGCGCTCGAAAGCATCGGTCTTCTGCACTACACCCAGGCTGCACTTGCCTGGGTCCAGCACCTGCCCGTGATTGCCGGCATCTTGCTCACGGGCTTCACCGTCGGGATCACCAATAACCTCGTGAACAACCTTCCGCTCGGCCTGGTTGCAGGCGCAACCGTTCAGGCCGCACACCTTAAGGGTCTGCTCACTGACGCCGTGTTGATTGGTGTAGACCTCGGCCCCAATCTCTCCGTCACTGGCTCGCTCGCCACCATCCTTTGGCTGCTCGCCATGCGGAAGGAAAACCAAAGCGTCAGCGCCTGGGACTTCCTCAAAGTCGGTCTTATTGCCATGCCCGCTGCCTTGCTCGCATCACTCACCGGCCTGCTGGTCATGCATGCCATCACCGGATCCTGATCTCACAAAACGCTACAAGGAGAACCACACATGAAAGCTGGATGGATCATCCCCTTCATCATTCTCGGCGGTGTGCTGCAGTCGGCGGGCGCTGCCATGAACGGCCAACTCAAGCAATCCCTCATCAATCCCTATCTCGCCTCAGCCGTCTCTTTCGCGCTGATCACCTTTCTGTTTAC
>CAXSEC010000201.1:0-4760 GCA_964236325.1 uncultured Acidobacteriaceae bacterium
CACTCAAGTCGAGCGTAATCGCTACACCCCCGCCCAGGAGCACGCCCCCATGCGCATGACGACCCGTCGACTCATCCTCTCTTCGCCGCTGATTCTCTGTTCGACCCTCGTGCTCTCTCAAACCACCTCATCTGTGACTGGCGTGGTTACAGATTCTGGAGGGGCTGTGGTCCCAGGGGTCACCGTGGTGCTCACCAACCCCTCTCGAGGCGAGAGATACGAGGTCAAATCCGACTCGGCCGGCTCCTATCGGTTCTCGAGCATCCCGCCCGGCCCCGGGTACCAGATCGACATCCAAACCCCGGGCTTCTCACCCTACATCGTGAAGAATGTCTACGTGGATGTCGCCAACACCCGCACCCAGAACGCGCAACTGGCCGCTGCCGGAACCAACGTGCAGGTCGACGTCAATGCCGGAGAGTCAGCCGTCACACTCAACACCACCGATGCCAGCATCGGCAACAACTTCGAAGTCTCGAAGCTCCAGGATCTTCCCGTGCAGGACCGAAGCTCGCCCAGCGTGCTCTTCACCCTGCAGCCAGGCATAACCCTCTCCGGTGCAACCACCGGCGCCCGCACCGATCAGACCAACACCACCATCGACGGCCTTGACGTCAACGACTTCGCGACTGGCAGCTTTACCGCAATCACCGGTAACGCCCCGATCGATGCCATCCAGGAGTTTCGCGGAACGACCGCCGGCTTCACCGCCGATAGCGGGCCCGGCGGCGGCGGCCAATTCCAGCTCGTCACCCGCGGCGGCTCCAACCAGTGGCACGGCAATGTGAACGAATACCATCGTGATAACTCCACCACCGCCAACGACTGGTTCAACGCCAATGCCGGCGTCCCTCAGCCAGAGCTCGTTCGCAACCAGTTCGGCGGCTCCCTCGGCGGTCCCGTCAAGCACGACAAACTCTTCTTCTTCTTCAACTTCCTCGACTCCCGCATCGCTCAGCAAGAGACCGTCGAGCGAACCGTTCCGCTCCCCTCCTTCGCCGCCGGCAACGTCTCCTACATCAACAACAACGCCGGCTGCACCGGCGCCTCGCGCTATAACACGACACCCAATTGCATCTCCACGCTAACCCCTGCGCAGGTGCAGCAGATCGATCCAGCACACATCGGCAACAGCCCTCAGATCCTCGCCCTCTTCGCCAGCCGCTACCCCGCAGCCAACGATCCTAGCTTCGGCGACGGCATCAACTCCGCCGGCTATCGCTTTAACTCGGCCATACCCACCTCGCTTACGAACTACACCGGCCGCATGGACTGGAACTTTACCTCAAAGATCAAGTTCTTTGGCACGGGCAACGTCTCTCGGGAGAACCAGGTCAACGGCGATGCGCAGTTCCCGGGTGATCCCGCCTCCAGCCAGTTCGTCGACCGCAGCTATCGTTACGGGGTTGGCATGAACTGGCAGATCAGTGACACAAAGTTCAACGAGTTGACCTACGGCAACACGGTTCAGGACTACAGCTTTCCCCGCCCATCAAACCCCGAGGGAATCTATCAGATCGGCTTCGGCAACGGCTTCACCCCCACTCTTGTCGACAGTCCCTACGCCAGCCCTTCCAATGCGCAATATCGGCGGACGCCGATCCAGCAAATCAATGACAACTTCAACTGGACCTTGGGCCGTCACACCCTGCAGCTCGGCGGCTACTTCAAGTGGATCAACTCCACGAGCGGCACCACGCTCGGCTACAACAGCTATGGCATCGGTCTTGGAGGACACGTCTTCAGCACTCCTGGTCTCGAGCCCGCCGACCTTCTTCCCTCCAACTCGACCGCGCAGGAGGCGTACGACAACGCCATCACGTCCACGCTGGGTCGCGTCGCTAGCATTGGAAGCACCTTCAACTACGATGCCTCCGGCAATGTCCTCCCGCAGCCTTCTGCTGCACTTCGCAAGTATGACTACTACCAGACGCAACCGTACATTAACGACATCTGGAAGGTCACGCCGCACCTGACCATCAACGCCGGCCTCAACTACCAGTACTTTACCGTCCCCTACGAAACACAGGGCCTTGAGACCGTGCAGACCACCGGCTTTGACCAGTACTTCGGCGCCCGCCTCAATCAAAGCGCCTCCGGAATCTCCGGCAACAACACCGTTCCCTTCATCACCTACGTTCTTGGGGGCCCCAAGAACAATGGGCCCTCCTTCTACGCGTCGACGCCGCTCAACTTCGCACCGCGCCTCGGCTTTGCGTACAACCCTGGCTTCGACCCGAAGACGGTCTTCAACGGGAGCGCCGGAATCGTCTACGACCGCACCGTCATCAACGCCGTGCAGTATCAGCAGACGCAGTTCTCCTATCTCTTCCAGCAGAACTTCACTATCAGCAACGGAAACAACTCTGATCCCACCGGATCGGTAGCCACCGATCCACGTCTCGCCAATGCTCCTGCCGCCGTCGCCCCGCCTACCCCCAAGGCCCCCTACCAGCCATGGGTAACCAACGGCGTGCCGACCGGGCTGCAGTCTGGATTCTTCAACGAGATGATCGATCCGCATCTCAAGACGCCCTACTCCATCCTCGTCAACTTCGGCATGCAACACCAGTTCACCGGTGATACCGTCCTCAAGGTCAGCTACGTCGGTCGCTTCGGCCGCCGTCTCCTTGCCCAGGCCGATGCCAGCCAGCTCATCGACTTCCCTGATGCCGCGTCCGGTCAGACGATGAACCAGGCCATGATCAATATCGAGCAGGAGGTACGCGCCGGGCAGGATCCAAGCAATCTGCCCGCCGAGCCTTGGTTTGAGCATCAGCTCTCCGCCGGCTACAAAGGCTCGGCCGTGAACGCCACCTCTGCCGCCGCCTCTGCCAACTCGTCCCTCGTGTCCAAAGGCGATTTCTCTGACTTCATCCAGGCTCTCTCTCCTAACCTTCAGCCAAACGTAGGTATGGCCGCGCAGTTCGGCGAAAACACGGTCTACACCAACAAGGGTTTCTCCACCTACACCGGCCTGCTCGTCACCCTGCAGAAGAACATGAGCCACGGTCTCCAGTTCGACGCCAACTACACCTGGTCGCACTCCATCGACAACGTCTCGCTGGCCGCCAGCGGCGTCGCCTTCGGTGGCTATGGGTTCGTCTGCGATGCGGTGCATCCACGCGAGTGCCGCGGCAATTCTGACTTCGACACCACCCACTACATCACCAGCGACTTCACCTATCAGTTCCCCGTCGGCCGTGGCCGCAGTTTCGCCGCCAACCTGCCCCGAGTCCTCGATGAAGTCGTCGGTGGATGGAGCGTCAGCGGTATCCCTGTCTGGCACAGCGGCCAGGCCTGGTCGCCATTGTCCAACGCCTTCGTCGCCGGCTTCTCCAACGACGCGCCGGCTATCTTCAACGGAGACACCAATGCCGTCCGCCATCACGTGCATAAGCAGTCAGATGGGTCTTTGACTCTCTTCGCCGATCCTGTAGCCGCGGCAGCCGCCTTCTCCGGCCCTGTAGGACTCACCATCGGTAGCCGCAATATCCTCCGCGCCTCGCAGTACTTCAACCTGGATAGCGGTCTCGCAAAAGACTTCGCGATCATCCCCTCGAAAGAGGTCAAGTTCCAGTTCCGCGCGGATGCCTTCAACGTCCTCAACCATCCCAACTTTGATCAGCTGGACTACGGCGGCTACTCGAGCTACACCAACATCACCTCCCCCGCACAGTTCGGTCAGCTGACCGCGCTGAACGGGTCTCCACGCGTCCTGCAGCTTTCAGGCCGGATCGAGTTCTAAGCTTGCGCCGTGTGAGCCCACTCCTCGATCGCCTTGCCAATGTGGGCATAGAAGATGAGTAGGTCCGCACGGAGCCAACCCTGATCGAGGAGTTCCTGGAGTCGGGGTTGGCTCGCAGCCGCACCTCGTCGCTCCCCACGCGGGGAGCGTGGATTGAAACATCGGCATCGAAGATGCAAAGACCATCGCGTCCAAGTCGCTCCCCATGCGGGGAGCGTGGATTGAGACGGACGATTAGCGCCGTCCGATACGCTTAGTGCAGTCGCTCTCCACGTGGGACCGGAACGCTGTTGATGGGATGGCGTATTGGTATGCGTCTCGCTCCGGCAACCTCGCTCTTGCGATGCCTGTAATGCACCCATCGGCACCTCAGTTCATGTCGCACGACTGGGCTTCTACGATCGATCCGTGGATGAGTTTCTCATCAAAGTCTACGCAGGCTTAATGCAAAAGAATCGCCGCTTTGAAGTGGAAGAAGGTCTAACGCGTCCTAAGAATCCTCAGGGCAGGGAACACATTGTCCATTCGATCGGGTTCTGAGAATGCCTGTACCAGAAAAATAACATCACCTGTTATATTTACGGTATATGACCGGGGCTACCCTCAAAACAGCGAGAGCGGCTTCGGGCTGGACGCAAGCTGAGGCAGCACATCGTTTGGGCGTCACGCAGGCCTACCTATCCATGGTGGAACGCGGGACGAGACCGGTCTCGGAAGAACTCGCCTCAGCAGTGCTCAAGGTCTATCCGCTGCCTCCAACTGCTCGCCCCTTGCAGGTTCCGACGGAGAACTCCTCTGGATCTTTCTATAAGGAGGCTCTGGGCGAGCTAGGGTACCCCGGCTTCGCCTACTTGCAATCGAAAGCGGCGCTGAATCCGGCGGAGCTACTGCTTCGAGCTCTCGATGAAGACGAGCTTGATGCCCGGGTCATGGAAGCCCTACCATGGCTCCCATTCCACTTTCCAGAAATGAACTGGCAGTGGCTGGTGACAAACGCGAAGCTGAGGGACAG
>CAXSEC010000202.1:0-4659 GCA_964236325.1 uncultured Acidobacteriaceae bacterium
GCCTCACCGAGTTCATCGTTCCCCTCTACTCGCGCTACTTCTTCCCGAACGACCAAACCGCTGCCGCCCTCTGCACCTCCATGACCCGCATCCTGCTCCCCGGCCAGGTCTTCTTCTTCGCCGGCGGTGTCCTCGCCTCGGTCGCCCTGGTCCGCAAACAGTTCACCTACCAGGCCCTTGCACCCCTCGTCTACACCGCCGGCATCATCCTTGGCGGCATCCTTCTCTCGCGTTGGCTCGGCATCCGTTCGCTAGCCTGGGGAGCCTTCTTCGGTGCGCTCCTCGGCCCCGTCTGCGTTAATGGCTACGCCGCCCTGCGCGCCGGCGCCCGCATCCGCCTCGCCTGGGAGCCCGCCAACCCAGGCCTGCGCGAGTGGGTCCGCATGAGCCTGCCGCTCATGTTCGGCTTCACCGTCGTCTTCATGGACACCTACATCCTGTCCTTCTTCGCCAGGCACTTCGCCGGCGACATCTCCCGCGTCCTCGTCGCCAAACGCCTCTTCGCTGCCCCCATCGCCATCCTCGGCCAGGCCGCCGGCGCCGCCTCCATGCCCTTCTTTGCCTCACTCTTCTCGCAAAACCGCTTCGCTGACTTCGCCTCCGCCGTCAACCGCTCGATCACCCGCATCCTTGCCGTCTCGCTGCTTGCCACCGCCGCCCTCTTCGCGCTCGCCCAACCCATCATCGATCTCCTGCTGCGCGGCGGTGCCTTCTCCCGCGCCGACGCCCACGCTACCGCTCTCCTCTTTGCCGTCTTCACCCTCTCGCTGCCCTTCTGGGCCACCCAGAGCCTCTACGCCCGCGCCTTCTTCGCCGCCGGCGACACCCGCACCCCCATGATCGGCGGAACCCTGGTCATGCTCTGCTCGATCCCCATCTACTGGCTGCTCCACCACCATTTCGGCGTCGTTGGCCTCGCCTGGGCCTCGGACGCCGCCATCCTCGCCCAGACCCTCACCCTCGCCATCCTCGCGCACCGCCGCCGTCTCGTCCCGCTCTTTGGCCCCGAAAGCGGCCCAAAGCTCGGCCCCGACCGACCGGAGCTCCTCCGCTCCCTCGCCGCCGCCCTGCTCAGCTGGGCCGGCATCGCGCTTCTGCTGCGTCTGCTTCCCCAGGCGGCCACGGCCTCGCACCTCGCCGCTCTGCTTACCCTGCTGGCCGGCGGTACCGTCTGGCTCCTGCTCGCCCTCGCCACCCTCAAGCTGACCGGCTCCCGCATCCCCGACCAGCTCCTCCGCCGAAGCAAACCCTAGTCCACGCCCCTTGCCTGCCACCGCGAAGCAGGGTGCCCCATTCATGACGGCTCTATTGTCATGAGTGGACTATCGCGCAAGGCGCGATCCCTTCCACGACGCCCACAGCAACTCGATAACCGGCCCTGATCTGCCGCGAAAGCGCAATCCCACCAACACCCCTCGCAACCTCACACCAGCTCGCACGTCTACCCTCACATGCACCTCCGCCGCCGCGCCCTCCCCTTCTGCCTCGCGCTCTCCCTCTCCACCCTCGCCCAACAGCCCAAAGCAGCCGAATCTCCTGCCGCAGACGGCCCCGAATCCTCCGCCACCACCCACCTCTCCGTCGACGCCCGCTTGGTCAACCTGCCCGTCGTCGTCCGCGACAAAAAAGGCGCGCTCGTCCAGAACCTCACCAAGACCGACTTCGACCTCAACGTCGACAGCCATCCTCAGGTCATCCGCTACTTCGACCACGACAACAACCTCCCCCTCACGCTCGGCCTGCTGGTCGACACCAGCGCCTCGCAGCGCGACGTCCTCGACCAGGAACGCACCGCCAGCAGCTCCTTCCTTGACACCATGCTTACCGCACCCGCCGGCCGCGCGCCCGATCAGGCCTTCGTCATCCAGTTCGCCCGCTCCGTCGAGCTCCTCCAGGACCTCACCCCGTCCCGCCCCAAGCTCCAGGCCGCCCTCAAAGAGATCGACACTCCCAGCCCCAACGACACCAGCTCCAACTCCTCAGGCTCGAACGACCCCAACGACCCCAACAGCAACTCCGGCAGCAACCAGGGCCGGCGTGGCGGAAACGGCAGTGGCGGCCATCGCGGCGGCGGCACCGCCATGTACGACGCCGTCTTCCTCAGCGCCGACGAGCTCCTGAGCAAGCAGCACGGACGCAAAGCCCTCATCATCCTCTCGGACGGCGTCGACAACGCCAGCAAGGAGTCCCTCGCCCACTCCATCGAGTCCACCCAGCGCGCCGACACCATCGTCTACGCCATCTACTTCAAGGGAGAAGAGCACGGCAGCTCCGGCAACCGCGGTGGCGGCTTTCCCGGTGGCGGTGGCGGCCGCGGCGGCGGCATCGGCGGCGGCATCGGCTTTCCCGGCGGCGGTTACCCCGGCGGAGGTGGCGGCGGTCGTGGCGGTGGCGGGCAGCGCGGCGGTGGCGGCGGCGGCAGCCAGGAAACGCACGTCGACGGCAAGAAGATCCTCGAACGCATCACCGGCGAGACCGGCGGCCGCCTCTTCGAGGTCTCAAAAAAGCAGGACGTCGCCTCCATTTACAACCAGATCGCCGAAGAACTCCGCTCCCAGTACCGCCTCGGCTACACCCCAGACGCCACCGCCTCCGCCGACGGCTACCACCAGATTGATCTCGGCATCCCCAAACAAAAGAACCTCAACGTCCAGACCCGCGATGGCTACTACACCGGCAGGTAGCCGCCCTTCGCACCGCTCCCCGGTCTCGCACAACCCAACTCCACCCCCGCAGGCGGCAGATCACACGTCTCCGAGCGTCACATAGAACGAGAGAGTGGTCCTGAGTGATCCGGACCCAGTCGAGGAGATGTCATGTCGAACTATGTTCTAAACGAGCTTTTGTCCAACGGGCTGGAGATGGCGTACGCCGCCCACCACCAGGGCGCCGCCCAGGTCGATGCCAACATCAACAGCTCAACCACACCGGCGCTCAAAACCTTGCTGCAGACCGGCGCGAAACAGAATCGCAAGCAGGCCGAGCGCCTTGAAAAGATCTTCAAACTCCTTCAGCTTGAGGCAAAGGGAACGCCCGATCAGGCCATGCAGGGCATCATCGACACTAACAACGCCCTCATCGCGCAGACCGCCAACCCAACCGAGCGCGACCTGATCAACATCTCCGCGGGTCAGCACGCCGCCCACTCCTACCTCGCCACCTACGGCGCGCTTCGTCACTACGCCAAACAACTCGGTCGTGACAAGATCGCCGATCTGCTGCAGAAGACGCTGACCGAGTTCGGCGAAACCAACAAGCAGCTCACCACAATCGCAAAGCAGATCGTCGATCACTCCCGCAGCCGCATCGGCGTCAAGAAGGAAGGCGGCCTGCTCCGCACCACCATCCCCGCCTTCATCATCGTCGGCCTGGTCGGAACCGCCATCACCCTTGCCACACAGTCCGCCGCAGCCCCGGCCGACGCCAACTAACCTCAATCGCATCCTCAGCAAACACAAACGTCCGTGCCATCAGCACGGACGTTTCTTGTTGCATCTGATCGTCGCGCTCTACGTCTTCGCGTCCTCGTACTCCTCATTCCACGCCGCCTGAATCGCCTCCAGCAGCCCCTCATTCGACTTCGCCGGATCCCCCACAAACCCCGGCAGCCCGGTCACATACTGCAGCAGATCCGTAAACCGCACGCTGTACGGCTCGATCTCCGGATACTTCTCCTGCAGCTGGATCCCGATCTCTTCCGTGTCCGTCCACTCAATCTCTCGCGCCATCGTCAATTCTCCTTCTATGCTCCCGGCCCATGCGCCGGCTTGCCTTCCTGCACATAGTTCCGATTCCACTTCGGTATCTCCACCACATAGGTCCCTGGCTTCTCGATCACCGCCTGGCATCCCAGCCGCGAGTTCAACTCAATGCCCGCCGCCGTCTCCATCCGGTCCAGCTCCAGATCCTCGGCCTCTGACAGCCCCTTTGCGCCCTCCCGCACGTGCACATGGCACGTCGTGCACGCGCATACCCCGCCACACGCGTGGTCGAGAAAGATGTCGTAGTTCTCCGCCACATCAAGAAACGACATCGGCAGGCCGTGGCCCTCATAGGGCAGCGTGTCGAACGCAAACTCCACCGTCCGCCCCTCCGGCTGGAACGTCACCCGCACCATACCCTCAGCCGGCGGCTTGCTCAGGTCCACTGCCTCACTCGTCTTGGTCATCTCAGCCATACTCTCGATCTCAATCTCCAAACCCGCTACGATCTCTGCCGCTCACTACCGTCCGCGTTCTTCGGTGCAAACTCCGTCGACGGCCCATCCATCCGCTCTGCCGGATCGTTCGCCTCCGCCTCCACCACCTGCGCCTTGGCAAAGGGATGCGGCGCCGTCGGCCCGTCTCCCATCTTCTCACCCGCGGCCGCCATCGTCTGCCCCTTCATCGCGCCCGAGACCGCCGAATCCATCATCAGCTCCGCAAACCGCCGCGTCGACTTGTCCAGCCGTTCGATCGCGTTGCGAATGATCTTGTAGTCGCCGCCCTTAATCGATGCGTCGAGCTCCAGCACTCCCTGCTCGATCTTCTCCAACTCCTCGGGCGTCAACTCCTGCCAGGCCTGGTGCGTCTTGCCCTTCTTGACCGCCGCAAGAATCACCTCCGCCTCGTTCTTCGCCTCAATCACCTGTCGCTCCGTCAAATCCGCCTCCGCATTATC
>CAXSEC010000203.1:0-4641 GCA_964236325.1 uncultured Acidobacteriaceae bacterium
GTTGCTTGGTCGAGATGACGGCTGTTGCTAGTAGTGCTCCTCTCTTCTGCGGTGCTTCGTCGAGATGACAGCTGTTCCTGGCAATGCTCCTCTCTTCTGCGTCACTCGGTCGAAATGACGGCTACTCGTGGCAGTGCTCCTCTCTTCTGCGTTGCCCGGTCGAGATGACGGCTGTTCGTGGCAATGCTCCTCTCTTCTGCGTTGCCCGGTCGAGATGACGGCGAATTTTTGCAGCCCTCGGCTTTCCTTGCGTTGCTCGGTCGAGCTGATGGCAGCGGCTGGAAGCGTATGCTGCTGGCTATGCGGGTTAGGGTGCTCTTTTTTGGGGTGTTGCGGGAGGTGATGGGGGTGGCGGAGCGGGAGATGGAGGTTGCGGCGGGAGCGACCGTGGGGGACATGGTGGAGGTTTGTCGGGCGGGCGCCGAGGGTGGGATTTGGGGGTCGATTGCGGTGGCGGTGAACCAGGAGTACGTGGGGCAGGAGCGGCTGCTGGCGGAGGGCGATGAGGTGGCGCTGCTGCCTCCGGTGAGTGGCGGCTGGTAGACCAGGGGAGGTGGCGCGAGGGACCGGCTGGGGGCGGGGATGGAGATGCGCTTTCGGATCGGGTCGCGTCTAATGAGCGGATGTCTGCGGATCTAAAAGCGATGGATAGGACGGGGCCGGGGCGGGTAGCGATTGTGCGCGAGCGGATCGACGCGGCTGGGCTGATGGAGGAGATGAAGGCGGGCGCGGACGGGGCGGTGTGCGTGTTTGACGGCATTGTGCGGGACAATACGCGCGGGCGGCGGACGCTGTATCTGGACTATGAGGCGTATGAGGCGATGGCGCTCGAGCTGATGCGCGGGCTGGCGGCGGAGGCGGTGGGGAAGTTTGCGGTGCGGGAGGTGGCGATTCTGCATCGGCTGGGGCGGCTGGTGGTGGGGGAGACGAGTGTGCTGATTGTGGTGGCGAGCGCGCATCGCGGGGCGGCGTTTGAGGCGTGCCGATGGGTGATCGACACCTTGAAGAAGACGGTGCCGATCTGGAAGAAGGAGCAGTTTGAGGATGGCGCGGTGTGGGCGGATGGGGAGCCGTTTCCGGAGGCGATTGTGGGGAGTGCGGCGCGGTGATGGAAGATCTGGTTCGCTTTTGGGAGGTGCGGGGGCCGGGTCGAAGAGAGTCTACCCCGGGGGCTAAGGTCGCCCTGTGCGAACCGCCGCAAAGTTTCGGTTTGAAGCCGGGACTTACGCCAAAGACACGGTGTGTCGCGAGTCGTTGGTCGTCTTCGCGCACGACGGGGCAGTTGCTGGCGGTGGCACTGCTGATGGGTGGCGGGCTGCTGGGCACAGGGTGGGCGCAGGCTCCGGTGGTGCGGCGGCCGCCTTCGGGGGCAGCTGCCGGGCAGGCGCCACAGGGAATAGGGGATGCGGACATTCCGACGATTCAGGTGCAGACGCGGCTGGTGAACGTGGCGGTGAATGTGGCGGATGAGCATGGGGCGCCGGTGGGGGATCTGCAGAAGAGCGACTTTGCGGTCAGTGAGGATGGCAAGGCGCAGGCGATTGCGGTGTTTGAGAGGCAGTCGGCGACGCCGCTGTCGATTGTGCTGGCGATTGATGGAAGCGAGAGTGTGCTGCGGAATGAGCGTCTGGAGCGTGAGGCGGCGAAGCGGTTTGTGCGGGCGCTGCTGCGGGACCAGGATGAGATGGACCTGATGGAGTTTTCGGATACGGTGCGGGAGATTGTGCCGTTCACGAACGATCGCAAGCGGATTGAGAGTGGGCTGGGCGAGCTGGATCGGGGGACGGATACGGCGTTGTACGACGCGGTGTATCTGGGGTCGCAGCGGCTGAACCAGACGCGGAACGATGCGGGGCGGCGGCGGGTGATGGTGTTGATTTCGGATGGCGGGGACACGAAGAACAAGTCGAGCTATAAGCAGGCGGTGGAGCAGGCGCAGCGGGCGGGGGCGATGTTGTACTCGATCATTATTGTGCCGATTGCGGCGGATGCGGGGCGGAACACGGGCGGGGAGCATGCGCTGATCACGATGAGTGAGGATACGGGCGGGAAGTATTACTACGTGGAGGATCCGAAGGATCTGGAGGCGGCGTTTGCGCGGGTGTCGGATGATCTGCGGACGCAGTATGTGCTTGGGTACTATGCGCCGAGGGGGGATCGGGACACGAGTTTTCGGAAGATCAAGGTGAAGTTGACGGATGCGGCGATCGCCGCGAAGGACGGGCTGCGGTACCGTAGTGGGTATTATGCGGATGCTCGCTAAAGTTCTTGCGGGCGATGCCGATAGAGAGAGTGCGGAGGGATTTGTGGTGGAGATGGAGCTGGCTGGGAGGGCGTCAGAGATTGCGCGCGAGGCGGGGGCGCTGCTGAAGAGCTACTACGAGGAGGGCGTGACAGCGGAGTACAAGGGCGACGTCGATATCGTGACGGAGGCGGACCGGGCGAGTGAGGCGCTGATCGTGGCGCGGATCAGGACGGAGTTTCCCGGGCACGGGATCTATGGCGAGGAGGGGACGCGCGAGGGTCTGGACGCGGAGTTTCGGTGGTATGTGGATCCGCTGGACGGGACGACGAACTTTGCGCATGGATTTCCGGCGTTCTGCGTGGTGATGGGGTGTGAGCGGCGGCCGAAGGGGCTGGCGCCGGATGCGGACGGCGAGCTGGTGGCGGGGGTGATCTATGACGCATTGCGGGACGAGATGTTTGTGGCGGGAAAGGGCAAGGGGGCGTGGCTGAACGGGCGGCAGGTGCGGGTGTCGAAGGTGAAGTCGATGCAGGAGTCGTTGACGGCGACCGGCTTTCCGAGCAAGAAGCGGCATGAGTCACCGAACGTGCATTTCTACCAGGAGATCACGCTGCGGTCGCATGGGGTGCGACGGGCGGGATCGGCGGCGCTTGATCTGGCGTATGTGGCGTGCGGGCGGCTGGACGGGTTCTGGGAGTTCAAGCTGAACCCGTGGGATGTGTCGGCGGGGGTGCTGCTGGTGCGCGAGGCGGGCGGGGTGGTGACGCACTTTGATGGGAGCGCGTTTACGCTGGACAGCCGGGAGACGCTGGCGACGAACGGGCTGATCCAGGACGAGCTGGTACATGTGTTTACGGAGATGTTTGCCGGGCGGGAGATGTCGCCGATCCCGACGGCGAAGGAGTTTCGGGAGCGGCGGGCGGCGGAGGGGCGATAGGGCTCGGTGTGTTGATGCGGCAGGAGGCAGGCGTTGTTGGTGGGCCGGCTGGTACTGCTAGAATTGAGGTCTGGACATCACAGGATTAGCTTGAGTTTCTGGAGGAGTTGAGAGATGGCGTATGTAATTGCGGAACCCTGCATCGGCACGAAGGATTCGGCGTGTGTGGACGCTTGCCCGGTGGATTGCATTCATCCGAAGAAGGATGAGAACGGTTACTCGGACGCGAAGCAGCTGTTCATTGATCCGGTCGAGTGCATTGACTGTGGTGCGTGCGTTCCGGTGTGCCCGGTGTCGGCGATCTATGCCGGGGATGATCTGCCGGAGAAGTGGGCGAACTTTCAGGAGACGAACGCGGCGCACTTCGGGCGGTAGGACGAGGTGTGAGGTTTAGTTGTAGGTGAGGGATTGATGGCGCGCGGCTCTTCGGGGCTGCGCGTTGTTCGTTGGAGGCAGGTGGGGTGAGGTCGCTGACGAGTGCGCGGACGGTGGAAGAGATTCGTGAGCGGATGGAGAGCCTGATGGAGGCGGATGAGCGGCGATGGGGAGTGATGACGGCGACGGAGGCAGTGCGCCATCTGCGTGGGGCGTTCGTGATGGCGGCGGGTGACAGGGCGATGAAGCCGATCGCCGCGGTGTTGCCGAAGCAGGTGATGAAGCGGCTGGCGTTGTGGACGCCGGTGCGCTGGCCGCGGAGTCTGCCTACGGTACCGGAGTTGCTGGAGACGGAGGCGCTTCAGGGAGGGTTTCTGGAAGAGAGGCGGGCGCTGCTGGAGGCGTTTGAGCGCTTTCTGCGGGTGCCGGAGAATCGGACGGAGCACCCGATGCTGGGAGCGATGCGGCCGGTGGACTGGATGCGATGGGGATACCTGCATACGGACCATCATCTGCGGCAGTTTGGGCGGTGAGTGGTGGCTCGAGCGAGAAGCAGGGCAACGGTGCATGTGGGCGAGGCGATTGTGCTGCGGACGTGGCCGTTTCTCGAGGCGGATCTGCTGGTGAGTTTGTTTACGCGGGAGCAGGGACGGGTGAAGGGGGTGGCGCGGCATGCGCTGCGGAGCCGGCGGCGATTTGGCGGGGCGCTGGAGCCGATGACGATGGTGCGGGCGACGTACGCGGAGCGGCCGAAGCAGGACCTGATGCGGATGGACGCATTCGAGATTGTGGCGTCGCCGCTACGAGGGGTGGTGGACTGGGAGCGGACGGCGGCGCTGCAGTTGATGGCGGAGGTGCTTGAAGAGGCGCTGCCGGAGATGGCGGTGGAGGATGCGATGTTTCGGCTGGCGGTGGCGGTGCTGGGGGAGATGGAGGCGGGGCGGGTGATGGCGCCGGCGGCGTACTTCTGCCTGTGGATGGCGCGGCTGATGGGGTGGATGCCGGAGCTGGGGCATTGTGTGGTGTGCGGGCTGGATCTGCGCGCGATTGCGGTGGGGGGCGGGACGGTGTGGTGGTCGCCGAC
>CAXSEC010000204.1:0-2074 GCA_964236325.1 uncultured Acidobacteriaceae bacterium
CCTCTACCGCAAACGCAGCCCTCCTACTCCTTTCCCCGACCCTCATCCCCCGGCTCCTCGCCCTCCGTATAGCTCGCCGGCGCCTCCGGATACCAGGGCTTCGCCTCCACCGGTGCATGCGCCGACCCCCGCGCCTCCGCCACCGGATCAAGCTCCGGCCGCGACACCGGACCCCCACCATACGCCTCATACCGCCCCGACGATCCCGCCTTCACCGGCGCAGCCCCCGAGTACTTCGCCGGAGCCACTGGATACGCCGGGTGCGAGCTCCCACTATCGTCCGCAGCGGGCCGCGGCCTGGGCGGCAGACTCCCCGTCGCACCCGCCTTCGCTGCCGGCCGAAACGGCCTCAGCACCGGCTCCTCCTGCGTCGTCCCAGCCGGCTCCATCGTTGGCAGCGGCTTGATCTCCTCACGCCCGCGGTCACCCCTGCGACGCAGCAGCAGATACAACACCCCCGCCACCACCATCACCACCACAAGCAAGACCGGTCTGGTCATGGATCCCATCGCTCGGCATCTCCCCGCATCCTCGGCCCCGTCGCACGCGGCGCCTGCCCAGACTCTAGCCCCAATCCCGCCCGCTGTCGTCCGAAAAGTCCCACTCCGCCAAACCGATCGTGCGCCACCTTGCCGCCTGAACCGCCACTCCCTCGGCTCGATACCTCCTCTCCGCGGTGAAACAGCCTTCCAAGTAGTAGTTGCCAAACTACGACCAACGTGGTCTTATTTGATCTCAGACCTATTCAGTCGGAGTTGCTCATGTTGTTCGAAATATCCCTGCGCCGGGCCTTCGTCCTGGTGTGTCTGGTACTCCAGGCAGCCAGTATCCGCGCCCAGGAACCCCCCTACCTCGTCACCTACGCCGACGTCCTCGAAGAGCCCGGCAACCTCGAGTTCGCCTCGCAGAACCTCCTCGCTGCCCCCAAAGACGCCAACAGCTTCCACAACGAAACCATCGAGCTCGAATACGGCGTCACCGGCTACTGGACCGCCGAAACTTACCTCCAGGGCCAGTCCACCAGCCGCGACTCCACCATCTTCACTGGCTTCCGCTTCGAAAATCGTTTCCGTCCCCTCCGCCAGACCCACTGGATCAATCCCGTCGTCTACCTCGAGTACGAGGACATCAACCAGGCCGACAAAAGCTTCCTTGAAGTCACCGGCAACCACGTCGTCCAGGACCTCCAGGTCTCAAACGCCCTCCTTCGCCGCGACGTCGAGCGCTCCATCGAAGGCAAGCTGATCCTGTCGAGCTACGTCAGAGGCTTCAACCTCTCCGAAAACATCATCGCCGAGAAAAACATCTCCAACGAACCCTGGGAGTTCGGCTACGCCCTCGGCGTCAGCCATCCCCTCGCCAACCACGCCAGCGATCGCGCCTGCGTCCTCTGCAAGCAATACTTCGCCGTCGGTGGCGAGCTCTTCGGCGGCCTCGGCACCCGCTACACCTTCGGCCTCAAAGGCACCGAGCAGTACGCCGGCCCCACCGTCGCCTACAGCGCCCCGCGCAACCTCACCGTCCTCTTCGGCCCCCAGTTCGGCCTCAACGCCAACAGCGCCGGCGTCCTTTGGCGCACCAAGGTCTCTTACGAGTTCAACCAGTTTCGCGACCTCTTCCGTGGAAGGGAACGATGAAACCACTCTCTTCCCGCCATCGCCTTCTTCGCCGATCCCCGCTAGCGCGCGCCCTCGCCACCATCCCCCTCGTCCTCGCAGCCGGCCTGCTGATGGCCTCGTCGAACGGCGCCTGGCTCCATCGCGTCAGCCCCACAGACCACGCCCGCCTCAATCCCCTCACTACCAACCCGGAGATCCGCAACCACGCCGCCGCCGCCGGCCGCCAGCTCTTCTACAACGAGTGCGCCAAATGCCATGGCAACGATGGCGGCGGTCTCCACGGTCGCCCCCCCGTCATCAGCGATCGCATCGACCACACCACCGACGGCGACCTTTTCTGGCTCATGACCAACGGCAACCCCTGGCGCGGCATGCCCCCCTGGATGATGCTCCCCGCCGGCGAACGCTGGCAGCTCGTCACCTACCTCCGCGCCCTCAACCTCGCCGAAGACGCC
>CAXSEC010000204.1:2174-4510 GCA_964236325.1 uncultured Acidobacteriaceae bacterium
CGAACGCTGGCAGCTCGTCACCTACCTCCGCGCCCTCAACCTCGCCGAAGACGCCGGCGCTACCCCCGCCGCGGCAGCCGTACCCCAACCCCAGGCAGCACCCACACCAGGAGCAAGGCAGTGACGACGACAGCACGTAAACTCCATCCAACGCGGCTCGCCTCCGCCTGTCTGGCAATCCTCACCACCCTCCTCGGCGGCTGCGGCTCCGGCACCGCCCCCGCCATCTCCACCGAAAACGAGGCCGCCACCCCGGCCGCCGACCCCATCGGCGAGCGCCTCTTCCTCGACACCCGCTTCGCCAAATTCTTCTTCCAGCACATGACCGGCTACAACACCCCACTTACCGCCGGTGACCCCATCGTCGCCACCGTCCAGAACGGCGCCGGCGGCCTCGCCGGGCCCTTCGCCGGCAGCAGCATCAACTGCCGCTCCTGCCACTTCGTCACCGAGTTCCAGACCGTCGCCGGCGCCGGCAACCGCACCTACGCCGACTTCACCACCCGCAGCCCCCTGCCCGAAACCCTCAACGGCTACACCACAACCCCGCGCAACGCCCAGCAGATGGTCGGCACCTTCCGCATGGACGGCGGTCTCCAGTTCCTCCACTTCGACGGCGAATTCAACTCCGGCGAAGACCTCGTCATCGGCACCATGGCCGGTCGCAACTTCGGCTGGGACGCCACCGAGTACAACACCGCCATCCACCACATCGCCCAGGTCATCCGCAACGACAACGGCTCGGACGCGCTCGCCGCCGACCGCACCAATGCCCTCTCCTACGGCACCCTCTTCAAAGGCGCCGACCCCCGCATCACCTCGGACATCCTCCTCCCCGCCGCCCAGCGCATCGACGTCTCCACCGCCACCGACCTCCAGATCGTCCAGGAGGTCGCCCTCTGCGTCGCCCAGTACTTCAAGGATCTGCAGTTCAAGCACGACAACGACCAGCGCTTCATCGCCTCACCCTACGACCTCTGGCTCGAGAAGAACCAGCTCCCCCGCCAGCCCCTCGTCGGCGAAAGCAGACTCGCCTTCAGCCAGCGCCTGCTCAAAGACATCAACGCCCTCTCGAGCCCCACCTGGGTCACCCCCGCCGATGGCACCTTCGCCTACCACGCCCAGCCCTTCCAGTTCGGCGCCACCGAGCTCGCCGGCCTCAAAATCTTCCTCACCGCCGCACCCACCGCCGGCACCTCCGGCCACGCCGGCAACTGCGCCGCCTGCCACACCCCGCCCGAGTTCACCGACTTCGCCTTCCACGCCACCGGCATCGCCCAGGATGAATACGACAGCCTCCACGGCCTCGGCACCTTCGCCGCCCTCCACATCCCCGGCCTCGCCGAGCGCAACGCCGCCCCCGACACCTTCATGCCCCGCACCCCGCAGCACCCCAACGCCGCTGAACCCCTCCGCCGACCCGCCTCCATCGATCACCCCGAATACGCCGACCTCGGCCTCTGGAACGTCTGGCAGAACCCCGACTACCCCAACCCCCAGGCCAAACTCCAACAGTTCGTCTGCGGCCCGGCCGCCGGAGGCAACCTTCTAAAAGACTGTTCCGTCGACAACGGCCTGCCGTCCACCATCGCCCAGTTCAAGACCCCCATCCTCCGCGACCTGGTCGACTCCGCCCCCTACTTCCACAACGGCTCCCGCGCCGGCCTCGGCGACGTCGTCGCCTTCTACATCAACGCCTCCGCCCTCGCCCGAGCCGGCAAACTCCGCAACGCGCCCCCCGAGTTCAACAACATGAGCCTCTCCCCCAACGACACCCAATCCCTCGTCGCCTTCCTCCTCTCCCTCACTGAAGACTACGACGACGCCTAACCCACCTCCCCACCCTGAACCTCCAGCCGTTTGCCACCATAACCCAGGAAGCGCAAGACCATAAAGCCACCTGCCGGCCATCTTCCCTTATTGCCAACCCTCTCTCCTGTTACCAACAACCTTTCTTCTTGCCGACCACCTACCTTGTTACCGGTCATCTCTCTTCCTGCCGGTCATCTCTCTTGTTACCTGCCACTTTCTTCCTGCCGACCACCTTTCTACGGCCCGCATCTCCACCGTCATCTCGACCGGAGCGCAGCGCAGTGGAGAGACCCCCGCATTTTGTCCTAAGCTCAGCATCTCTACCGAAGCGCCACCACGCCACTCACCACCCCACATCGCAATTTTTAGTTGTCATTCCGAGGCAAAGCCAAGGAACCCCCGCATTCGCTTTTCTTAACGGAGCGAAGCGACGCACATCACCTCTCGACCCAGCCCCCCGCACCCGCCACCACTCGCCCCTTTGTTGTCATCCCGTAGGGATCTGCTTCTCTACCGGGAACACT
>CAXSEC010000205.1:0-4482 GCA_964236325.1 uncultured Acidobacteriaceae bacterium
TCCGGCAAGGGAGTCGATCACGACTTTGTGCTGCTGCCGGATGAGACGAAGCTGCTTGCGGATGGCGCGGACTGCGTGCGTGTGGTGCTGCGGGCCAACGATGAGTTTGGCCGGGTGCGGCCGCTGGCGAATGACGCGATCGAGCTGCGGGTTGATGGGCCGGCGGAGATTATCGGCGACAACCCCTTTCCGCTGCTCGCGGGAACTGGCGCGATCTGGATCCGGACCAAGGAGCAGGCGGGAACGGTGACACTGCATGCGAAGCATCCTGTGCTGGGCGAGACGTCTGTGGAGTTCACGCTGAGCGAGGTTCCTGCCGAGATCGTGTAGGGAGCTACTGTCCGGCTGGCTGGAGCGTGTCGCCCTTTGGCGGCGCGTTTTCCCTGGGAGGCTTGACTCCGGCAGCCTGTTCCCGCGCGGCCTCGTGCTCCACCTCACGCATCACGCGAAGCAGGTTGCCACCGTAGATCTTTTCGATCTCCTCTGCGCTGTAGCCCTTCATCAACAGAGCGCGGGTAAGAGCCGGGAACTTGTCGTAGGAGGACAGTTCTTTCGGAACACAGCCGACGCCATCGAAGTCTGTGCCGATGCCGACGTGGTCGACGCCGCCAATCTGCACGGCGTGATCGATCTGCGCGACGACATCCGCGAGGGTTGCCGGCGGAAGTTTACCGTTCATCTCGTCTTCGATCTTCTCCACGGCATCGTTGCGGGCGATAGGATCCTCGATCTTTCGCGCCTCGGCCAGCCGTGGGCGAAGCGCCGTCATCAGCGGTCTGGCGTCGTTCTGGTAGCGCTGCGAGAGATAGGCGCAATCGAAGTTGATCTCAATCGTGCCGCCTTTCGCCGCGAGAGCGCGGATCATATCGTCGGTCATGTTGCGGGTGTTGTCAGAGATGGCGCGGCAGCTGGAGTGCGACGCGATGATGGGGGCCTTGGAGACCTCAAGCGCGTCGTAGAAGGTTTTGTCCGCGGTGTGCGAGATGTCGACCATCATGCCGAGGCGATTCATCTCGCGCACGACGTCCTTGCCGAAGGGTGTGAGGCCGTTGTGGTGCTTGACCTTGGCATCGTTGATATCGCCCTGCGCGTCGGCCCAGGTGTTGGTGTTGAAGTGCGTCAAGGTCATGTAGCGGATGCCGAGCGTGTAGAAGTCGCGCAGGAGACGAAGGGAATCTTCGATGGCGTGACCGCCTTCGATGCCCATTAACGCGGCGATCTTCTTATCTTTGTGCGCCTGGATGATCTGATCGGCCGTGGTGGCAAAGACGAAGTCGTCTGGGTGCGCGGCGATGATGTCGGTCTTGACGGTGTCGACCATCTGCAGTGCGCGGTTGGCGGAGTGGTTGCCGGAGACGTACTCGGCTCCGACGTAGACGGCGAAGAACTCCGCTCCGAGAAAGCCTTTCATACGCGGCAGGTCGGTCTGGCCGGTCTTGTTGGGAGAGGCGATGTCGTAGCCCTTGACCGTGCGCGAGGTTACATCATCGTGCGTGTCGATGAGGATGGCGTCCCGGGTGATGCGATCGACCTCGGTCTGCGTGACTGGTTTGCTTCGCGGGGTATGTGTGGTCTGGGACAGGAGCCCGGGCGCCAGGGCGAAGGAGATGGCGGCGGCAGAGAGTCGGAGCGAGGGATGCATGCGGTCGGTGCCTTTCGCGAGGGGCGGGTTGGATCGGGAGACAGCGATGCGCGCACTGGCAGCGTCGGCAGAGCAAGAGGGGATGGCACGAGTGTAGCGGATCGGTCGGCCAAGGTGCGGGAGGTGATTGCGCCATGCTGGTGCGGCTTCCTGTTGCGCCCTGGCCAGGACGCGACACCGGGGAAGGCGGCAGAGGCTGGATTGATGACGTCGGCGCCTCTGCCGAGTGACTCGTCGGCGCGGTCCGGATGGAGCGGACGCGGCTCGGTCCGGTAGCATCGCCCTATGAAGACGATCTCTCGCCGGTATCTGGTTCGATCATGGGCAACGCTCTCTCAAGTGGGCTTTCTGCTGGCAATTGTCGGGGGTTTGCTGCCGGTTTCAGGGGAAGCAAGGGGGCAGACGCTGGCGCGACCGGGATGGGCGGGATCGGGGATGAAGGTGGCGCAGTGGTGGCAGAACTCTGTGATTGTTGAGGTTTCGCCGCAGCCAGGCGAGGCGGGAACGGTGCTGGGGCGGGCGCGGCTGCAACTGGGTGATCTGCAGACGCTGGGGACCGATGCGGTTTTGCTGCGTGGCATGGATGCCGGCGGCGCGGGGATGGGTGGGGGACCGCGGCTGGCGGAGGGGTATGGGACGATCGATGACTTCGACCAGCTGATGCGGGAGGCGAGCGGGCGGAGGATACGGCTGATGGTGGAGCTGCCGGCGGATCTGGCCGGGGAGGCTCTGCTGGCGGATGCCCGGTTCTGGCTGAATCGCGGGGTGAGCGGCGTTTCGTTTCAAGGAGATGCAGCTGCTTCGGGAGAGACGGTGCAGGCACTGCGCGGGGTGCTGCGGGGCTACGTGGGGGATCGGGTGTTGGCGGCGAACGAGGCGGCGGGCGGGGGTGGGGCGGCGATGCGGGACCGGTCGTCTGGCGGTGCGGAGATGGTTTTCTCGTCGCTGCAGGGGTTTGGTAGCGGATCGCAAGTGACTCAGGTGACGCAGGTTAGGGCTTCGATCGAAGCGGCGGGGCGAGGTGCCTCCGGGACGCGGGTGGTGGAGGTGGACGCGAAGGCGCCGACGGTAGGTGGGGAGGAGGCGAAGGCGCGGGCAACGGCGCTGCTGATTGCGCGTGGAAGTGTCGGGTTGCGAGCTCAGGATGTTGGTGTGGGGCCTGAGGAGCTTGCGCGGCGGCAGGAGGCGGATCGGGAAGCTGCTGAAAACAAGGCGATTGCGGCGGCTACGAGCCCGGCGGCTGCGTCGAACGCGCGGCGGGCGGCGGCGGCCCGGAAGGCAGCGGCGGCGACGGCTCTCGAGCTTCCGGGGGATGCGACGTTTGTGTGGTATCAGCGGATGATCGGACTGCACAGGGGGAATGCGGCGTTGCTGGGTGGGGAGCAAACGCTTTTGAATGAAGACGATAAGGGAGCTTTGGTGGCGGTGTGGCGACCGCGTTCGGGGCAGCCGCTGGTAGCCGTGGTGAACCTCCGTGCGGGGCCTTGTAAGTTGCAGTTAACAGAGGACTTTGCGCGGATCGGGATGAGAGGATTGTTTCTGAGGACGGTGGTGCGGACGGATGCGGGAATGGGGGCGATGCCGCTGGGGAACGTGACGCTGCCGGGGTATGGGGTGTATGTGGGCCAGCTGGGGCGGTAAGTTGTTCTAAAGGATGGAGTTGTAGGCGGTGTAGAGACCCTCGAAGACGGCGTCCCAGCTACAGGTGAGGGCGTAGGCGCGGGCGTTCTGGCGCATGGCGGCGAGCTGGCCGGGATCTGCGAGGAGAGTTGCGATGGTGGAGCTAAAGTCTTCGTCTGCAACGACATAGCCGGTTCCAGGGCGGACGATGTGGCGCGGTCCGCCGTCGGGGGTGACGAGGGCGGGGACGGCGGAGGCGAGGGCTTCGAGTACGACGTTGCCGAAGGTGTCGGTGTGGGAGGGGAAGACGAGCAGATCCATGTTGGCGTAGGCCTCGGCGAGGGCGTCTCCGCGCAGGACGCCGGCGAAGAGGGCGTCGGGAAGTTGTTGACGGAGTTGGGCTTCGAGGTTGCCCTGACCGACGATGAGGAAGCGGGTGTTGCGGATGCCGGAGGCGCGGAGGGATGCCTGGATGCGGGGAAGGAGGGCGACGTTCTTTTCGACGGAGAGGCGACCGACGAAGCCGAGTAACAGCGGGTTTTCGTCCGGGTAGAGCGGGGTCTGGTTGAGGTTAAGGGAGCTTTGGGGGCTATTTCGGGTACGTCGCGCGGGGGTGAAGAGG
This sequence comes from uncultured Acidobacteriaceae bacterium, assembly GCA_964236325.1. Taxonomy (GTDB): domain Bacteria; phylum Acidobacteriota; class Terriglobia; order Terriglobales; family Acidobacteriaceae; genus Edaphobacter. Next base: position 3,885 of record CAXSEC010000205.1, read on the forward strand.
GTGGTGTCGACGCCTCGCTGCATGAGGTGGCAGGGACGGCGGCACATGTGCTCGAGGAGGGTGCAGAGCTCGGGGTTGGGGGCGAAGAGGAGGCGGGCGAGGCGGTAGAAGCGGGTGGTGGCGGAGAGGGAGAGGCGCTCTACGGTTTTTTCGACGCGGGTGGCGTGATTTGGAGAGAGATGGCGGGTGAGCCAGTGCATGCGGCGGCCGGCGTACTCGTGGACGTTGGTGTGCCAGGAGGCGGCGAGCGGGATGCGGTGGCGCCAGGCGAACCAGGCGCCGAAGATGCCGAGCTCGCTGGGGCCGGTGATGTGCAGGATGTCAGGGCGGAAGGCGCGGAGGGCTCGGTCGATGGTGCGAGCGTGGCGGGGAAAGAGGGGGTCGAAGTGGAGGTCTTTCTCGAGGGCGATGGAGGCGCGGGAGCGGGGGAGCTCAAGGGTGTGGAAGTCGGCGGCGGTCGAGGTGGGTGGGGCTGAGCCGGCGCGGATGCTGAGAAAGGGAAGGCCGCGGCGTTCGGCGAAGGCGGCGAAGTTGCGACTGGTGTGGGCGACGCCGTTGACCTCGTGGAAGGAGTCGGTGAAGAAGGCGACGCGGGGCG
>CAXSEC010000206.1:0-4452 GCA_964236325.1 uncultured Acidobacteriaceae bacterium
GCCCTCTGCTGCCTGAACTGCCTCTACATCTATGCCTGGGAGCATCCCCCCCCCGCAGCCGCCCACGCGACGCTGCCCCACCCCCTTACCCAGCTCGCCAGCCAACACCGCCGGGCCCTCACCCTCATCCTGCTCCTCGCCGCCATGGCCGATACCCTCGTCACCCGCAGCCAGATCGCTACCGCCATCGCCCTTGCCGCCATCGCCCTGCTCACCCTCGAACGCCTCCGTCACCGCCTCTCGCCACTCACCCTGCGCGCCGCCGCCGACCTCGCCCTCACCACCCCAGCCCTCTTTCTGCCCTTGCTCTCTTCTCTCCCCAGGCTCCCCCGCTGAGCCGCCCCGCCAACTTCGATCGCATCGCCCGGCCCTACCGGCTCCTCGAGGTCCTCACCCTCGGTCGCGCCCTCACCCGCGCCCGCACCACCCATCTCCAGGCCCTTGGCCACACCCGCTCCGCCCTCGTCCTCGGCGATGGCGACGGCCGCGCCCTCGCCGCCCTCCTTCTCGCGAACCCCCACCTCCACGCCACCGCCATCGACTCTAGCCGGGCCATGCTCCATCTCCTCACCCGCCGCTGCGCCTTCGCCGCCCCCCGCCTCACCACCCTCCACGCCGACGCCCTCACCGCCCTGGAGAAGCCGTCATCTCGACCGAAGGTTCCGTGCAGCGGAGCCGAAGTGGAGAGACCCCTGTATTCGCCCCTCTCACCGCCTAGCCCTTCACCGCAGCGCGTCGCCTCCGCAAACCCTCCCTTCGATCTGGTCACCACCCACTTCTTCCTCGATTGCTTCTCCACCGCCGATCTCGCCCGCCTCATCCCCGCCATCCGCGCCCGCCTCGCACCCGGCGCCCTGTGGGTCGTCTCCGACTTCCGCATTCCACCCTCCGGCCCACTTCGCTTGCCCGCCCGCGTCCTGGTTCGCCTCCTCTACCTCGCCTTTCGCCTGTTCACCGGCCTCCGACCCACGCGCCTCCCCGACTTCGCGTCTCTCCTTCGCCAATCAGGCCTCGCCCCCATCCGCATCCACCACTCCCTCGCCGGCCTCCTCACCGCGGAACTCTGGCAGCTCCCACCTGTCAGCCATCCCCCGATTGTTAATAGACGGTAAACTGGAAGTCTATGAACCTGTTCATCCTCCGCCATGCCAGCGCCGGTACACGGCGCGCCAATCCCCTCATCGACATCAAACGTCCCCTCGATCGCGACGGCAAGCAGCACTGCCTGCGCCTCGCCCACGTCCTCAACGCCACCAGGATCCAGTTCGACCTCATCGTCTCGAGCCCGCTCAAGCGAGCCCTCCAGACCGCCTCCCTCGTCGGCACCGAGATGGGCTACGAGAACCAGATCCTGCTCTCAAACGCCCTCGCCCCCACCGCCGCCCTGCCCGACTTCCAGAAGCTCCTGCACGAGTGCGAGCCGCACGAAAATGTCCTCATCGTTGGCCACAGCCCCAACCTGGTCAACTTCCTCGGCTCGCTGCTGGTCCCCCAATCGGCCCAGACGACCCACACCCTCGCCCAGGTCCGCCTGCGCAAGGGCTCCGTCGCCCGGCTCTCCCTCGCTCGCGGCCCAGCCGTCCTGCAAAGCCTGCTCGAGCCCCGCCTCGTCCGCGCCCTCTACACCACCTCCCTCAAGAGCCCGCACCGCAAAATCTCCCGCAGTAAGACATCTCGCACCAAAACCTCGCGTAAACCGCCAAAGAAGTAGCCCTCCCACCCTTGCTTCGAGGTAGCTCTGGGCTTCGCCCCTTGCGTACGCGCCTGCTTCACTGCCCTCAGCCCTACAGCACCTCCGAAGCCAGCTCCCGCCGGAAGACCTCGCGAAAATACCCCGCCTCTCGCTTCAGCGCCCATGCCTCGAGCTCCGCGCCCGCACGGCTCGGTCCCAGCTCCAGCACCACCCGCTTCGGATACACCACAACTCCCAGCTTCAGCGGCGCCGTCGCCCGGTCACGGTTCAGCGCCGCCGCCAGCCGCAGCAGGACCACCGCCTTCGGAACGCTTCCCTGCTCCACCACCGGCACCGCCCGCATCACCCGATCCTCCATCTCCGGCCGCGACTTGCCGCCATACCGCGCAATCGCACTCACCACCGCACGCTGCTCCGGCGAGAAGCCAAAGATCTCCGAGTTCGCAATGATGTACTGCGTGTGCCGATAGTGCCCCTGATGATTCATAAACTTGCCCACCTCCTGCAGCATCGCCGCCGTCTCCAGCCACAACTCGTACTCGGGCGCCAACCCATGCACCGCCTGCATCGCTTTGAACAGCTGCTTGGCATGCGCCCGCACCGGCTCCGCCTGCTGCAGATCAACGCCGTACCGCCGGCATACCTCGATCACCCCCGCCCACCGCTCATCCTCGAGCGCCTTGTGCGCCGGCGCCCGCTGGTCCGTCTCCGCCAGCATCTGCGCCAGCATCCCGTCCCGCAGCCCCAGCGGCGAGTAGCGAAATCCCTCCAGCCCCAGCCGCTCCAGCAAACTCGCATACACCAACGCGCCACCCACAATAATCTCCGATCGCTTCGGCCCTATGCCCGGCACCGCCTCCCGCTCCGCATTCGACATCGTCACCAGCGTATCCGCCAGCCGCCGCACATCTTCGGTCGAAGCCTCCTCCGGCTTCAGCCGCAAAAACGCCGCCACCGGGCCCGCGGCCTTCCCTTTACTCGCCGCTTTTCCCCCACTCCCGGCATTCCCCTTGCTCCCCGCGTTTAACGACCTCCGCTCCGGCAACTCCCCCGCCGCCACCGCTGCACTCGCCTCCGCCAGCGCCGCCGCCGTCCCACTCGTCGCAATCACCGACGCCACCTTCGGCCGGCCCAGCGTCTTCTCCCCCAGCGCCAGCTCGCGATCAATAAATTGCTTCATCCGCGCCACATCCTCCTTACTCGGCGGATCGCTTTCGAGAAAGCCCTGCAGTCGCACCGCACCCAGCGGCAGACTCACCATCGCCTTCACCCGCCCCTTGTCCGACACCGTCACTTCGCAGCTCCCACCCCCCAGATCGATCAGCAGGCACCTTCCCTGCCCGCCCGGCTCCTGCTGAACCACTCCCAGGTGGATCAGCCCACCCCCCTCCAACCCCGAGATCACCTCCACATCCCATCCCGTCTCGCTCTTCACCCACTCCACAAACGCTGCCGCGTTCCGCGCATCGCGCATCGCACTCGTGGCCACCACCCGTATCCGGTCCACCACATGCGCCTGCACCGCCTTGTGGAAGCGCCGCAACGCCTTGATCGTCCGCTCCATCGCCTCCGGGCTCAGCACTCCCGTCTGGAACACACTCTCGCCCAGCCGGTTCACCTCCCGGTCCTCATGCAAGGTCTTCAGCCCATGATCCTCAATGCACGCAATCTTCAACCGGCACGAATTCGACCCAAGATCAACCACCGCAAATGTTGGCATCCGTCCCTCGTCTCCCATCACATTCCCTGTTATCTCTTAAACCCGCGCGCCTTACTGCTCGATAGCTGCACGATACATGGCACCCAAAGAAAGTCGCGCCGCCCGCCTCGAGCGCCGCCCATGAAACCCGAAGATCTTCGCGACTTTGCTACCTGTGGCCGCAAGCCATGACCGCAAGCTGCCAGCCGCTACCGCGCAACGTATCGCCGCAAGCTGCAAGCCGCAGCGCAATTTTTCGTTGTCCTTCCGACCCTGAGCGAAGTCGAACGGGGAGGAACCCCCGCATTTGCCCCTAACCACGGAGCGAAGCGACGCGATCGACAACCACCTAAACTGTCAACCCGACCGCAGCCGGGGCCTACGAGCAAAGCTGCTCGTAGGAGTGGGTTGGGGAGCACCCGCCCCTCTCCACCTCGTCCGCATCGACAACCCCGATCACAGCCGAGACGCGAAGACCTGTATCGCCCTCAGCGCAGCCAATCAGCAACCCGCCCCCCGCACGGTATCCTGATCAACAGACCGCAATCATGCCCCATCTCGCCTCGCCCACCCTCAGACCTGTGCCCCTTCGTCGTCCGCTCCTGGCCGAAGACCCACGCCGATCCGCCGCGCTCACCATCCTCGGCCTGCTTTGGCTCGCCATCTTCTTCACCTCCCTGTTCGCCCCCCCGCTGCTTGACGACGCCGACGCCTCGCACGCCAGCGCCGCCCGCCACATGGCCCTCTCCGGCGACTTCGTCACCCTCCAGATCGATGGCATCCGCTACCTCGAAAAAGCCCCCCTCCCCTACTGGCTCGTCGCCCTCAGCTACCGCCTCTTCGGCTTCAACACCTTCGCCACCCATCTCCCGCAAGCCGTCAGCGTCCTTCTCCTCGCCCTCCTTGGCTATCACTGGGCGTCTCGCGCCTTCAATCTCCGCACCGCCTTCTACACCGGCCTCGGCATCCTCACCTCCGCCGGCGTCTTCCTCTTCACCCGCGTCTTCATCCCCGAAGTCCTCCTTTCGCTCCTCCTCTCAACCGCCCTCTACCTCTTCCT
>CAXSEC010000207.1:0-4431 GCA_964236325.1 uncultured Acidobacteriaceae bacterium
GCGACGAGGGTTGCGGGGTTGCCCAGCTGGACAACGGCTCCGTTGAAGGTGTCGAAGAAGTTGATGGTGCCGGTGGGGCCGGTGCCGTAGGTGATGGTGGTGGTGGTGGTCGTGGTCGCGGTGAAGATGATGTTGACGCCGGCGAGCGAGTTGGTGGTGTTGACGGTGGACGCGAGGGTTAGGTTGTCGGGGAGGATGGTGGGGGCGACGGCGACGGCTCCCGAGGAGCTGGTGTTCCAGTTGGCGTCTCCGGTGTAGATGGCGGTGATGTTATGGGTGCGATTGCCGGAGAGAGCCTGAATGGTGGTCGCCTGATTGGTGGCGACGGGCGCGGTAGCGAGCAGCTTGCCGGAGTCGTAGAACGAGATGCTGCCACCGTAGGTGTAGAGGGCGGTGCCGTTGCCGGAGTTGACGACGGTGGCGGTGAGCGAGATGGGCTGGCCGGCCTGCGGCGCGGCGGGGGTGACCGAGACGGTGGTGATGGTGTAGCCCTTGACCGTGGTGATGGGGATGTTGACGGGCGTCTGACATTGGAAGTCGGCGGTCCCCTGACAGGTGACCTGGACGTTGTATTTTCCTGGAGGAGGAACGGAGACGTCGATGTTGGCGGTGGCACTGTTGCTTCCCGGATTCGGGCTCAGGATGGCGGATGCTGGAGAGCCGCTGCTGATCTGGGCGGAGACGGGACCAGTGGGGGAGGCGTTCGCGCCGGGCAGGGTGACCGTGGCGGTGACGGTGGCGACGGCGCCGTACGGGATGTTGGTGGCCGGCGCGATGTTGGCGGTCAGCTTGGCATTGACCGGGCTGATGGTCACGGTGGCGCTGATGGTGCTGGACGATCCGGTATAGAGGGCGTCGCCGGAGTACACGGCGGAGATGGTGTAGCGGCCGGACGGAAGCACGCCGGGGATCAAGGTGGCGTTGCCGTTGCCGTCGATGGTGGCGGAGCCCAGATTGCCCTGGGACGAGGCGGAGAAGGTAACCGTGCCGGTGGGATTGGCGCTGCCATAGGAGGCTGGCACGACCTTGGCGGTCAGGGTGAAGCTGTCGCCATAGTTGACGCCGTAGCTTGAGGACTGTACGCCAGTGATGGTGGAGATGGCGCCGGTGGTGGCGCGGGGAAAGACCTTCAGCAGCGTCTTCAGATCGATGGCGCCGAGGCCGGTGGCGGGCTGCCAGTTCCCTGCACTGCTGGTCCGGCTGGTGGTTGTATCGGGCTGGGTGAAGAGATCGGGCGTTTTTGCCAGCGAGTAGAGGGCTGGGTTGAGGTTGCCGATGCGATGGCCAACCTGCTGGTTGAGGGTGATGACGGCCTGGGCGAATGCAGCCGCGGAGGTGGTGGTCAGGTCGGGCTCGTGGCGCAGCGTGTCGGCAGGCAGGCCGGGAGCCGCCTGCCAGGCGGGGCGAGTCTCGGCCGCGGTCGTGGCTGGGGTGACGGCTGTACGCGGAGAGATGGTGATGGCTGTGACTTCGGCGAGGGCGGCTGGGAAGGCGGGTGTCTCTGCCGTGGCCGGTGTTGTATCGCCAGACTGGGTGGCATCTGCTGTATTGCTTGTGCAGGCGCTGGTGGCGAGGATGGTCATGCCCTGGGCGTTTGCCTGTCGCAGGAGAGTGCGGTAGCCGGCGATCTCGGCGGAGGAGAGATCGGGCAGACAAGCGGTGGAGGAGAGGCTGATGACGGCGGACGTATTGGCGTCGACCAGGCTGGCGACTTGGGTAAGCGGGTCTGTGCTCGCTGCCGCGCCGGACTGCACGAGAGCCGGCGTGGGATCTGGCTCTATGAAGGTTCTGACGACGTGGGCGGACGCTGCGGGACTCGCGACGCCAGCATCGGTTGCGATGGTGATGCGAGAGGCGGCGACGGCTGGCAGATCGTCAAGCCCGGTGAGGCTGTCGATGAGGGATGCCATCGCGACCGGCACACTAGGGGATGCGGTGTTCGCGAAGAAGAGCGCGGTGGCGGTGGCCATGCGCCGCAGAGGAACGGCGAAGGCGCTCTCGACCTGCGCGGCGTCACCTGTAACCGTGAGTCGGGATCGCGAGGGAGAGATGGCCGTGACGGCGAGACCCTGCGCCTGGAGCCAGGTGGTGAGGGTTGCGAGATCGGTGTCGGTAGCGCCGAAGCTTTCGGCGTACATCGCGGGCGTGAGCCAATGCTGATATCGGGGGGATGCCGGGTTGGTCTGGTCGGCCAGCAGAGCGTCAAGTGCGGCGGTCTGGGCCGGCGATTGCTTTAAACCCAGGGTGAGGGTGATCGGCTGGGAGCCGGCAAGCGGCCCAGCGTCCACCGCGCCGGTGGCGGCGATAGCGCGGTCTGAAGGGGTGGCGAGGGCGATCCTCTGCGCGGGTGCGGCCGTGGCCGAGGCGATCGGGAGCAGGAGAGCGAGGACACCCAGCATGGCCTGCAGACTGCTTCGGCAGGACAGCAACAGGGGGCTGAAGGTACGGTCGTGCGGGGGGCGCTTCGGCATACTCGGCACGATGGTTACAGGAGCCACTGGCGCTCGCAAGAGCAGGTGGTCAGCCGATGGAGGCATTCGGGATGAGAGTTTCGGGGCATTGACACGTGGCTGCTCACGTAGTGTGTCGTCGTCGCGGGTTCTGCACCTCTGGGGCAGACCGGAGGGTGCCATGCTAGGTTGGGGTATGGCCGGATACCTGGAGCAATCGCTCGAAAAGATCAAGGAGTTTGAAGGGGTGATCCCGTGGATGTACCTGGACACGGTCGGCAAGGTCACGGTGGGCGTGGGTCTATTGCTGGCGAACGAAGCCGCGGCGCATGCGCTGCCGTTTAGTGCTGCGGGGCGAGCGGCGACAGCGGACGAGATTGGCCGGGAGTTTGCCCGGGTGAGCGCCATGAAGCAGGGGCGCGCGGCCGACTTTTACGAAAGTGTGCCGAGCCTGCAGCTTTCGACCGAGATCATCGATGACAGGCTGCGGGCGACGATCGAGGGCTTTGAAGGTTATCTTCGCAGCCACATGCCGGGGTACGACCTGTTGCCTGATCCGGCCAAGCTGGCCCTGCTCGACATGATCTACAACCTTGGCCCGGGAAGGCTGTTTGCCGAGTATTCACGGCTGCTTGCCGCGGTCGAGCGGGGCGATTGGAAGACAGCCGCCGCCGCCAGTCTGCGGCGTGGGCCATCGCCGGCGCGCAATGCCTGGGCCAGGCGGCAGTTTCTGAGTGCGGCGACGATTGCGGCCGCCACGATCGGCGAGATTAAGGCCGGTGCAGAGCAGGCGATGGGCGGTGTGCTTCTCGGGCTGCTGTCGGGCCTTGCGGCGGCAGCGGCCATCGCCATTATGGCGGGCGGACTGGATCGGCTGGCAGGTCGCGCTCGCGCGCGGCGTCTGCAGTGATGCTGTCGTCCAGGAGCAGGCGACGTCTTATAGTCTGACCATGAGGAAAGAAGCGAGGTACGGGTTGCGAGTGCAGCGAGTGATCGGACGATGGGTGGCGCTGGCGGTCCTGGCCGCGGGCAGCCTGGGGGTGTCGCAGGACCTGGCCAGCTTTGAGCGGCGAACCACCGTCAAGGTGCTGCCGAATGGCTTGACCCTGGTACTGTGCGAGCGGGCGGAGGCGCCGGTGTTCAGCTTCTACACCATGGTGAACGCGGGCAGCGCGGATGACCCGGGCGGGGACAGCGGTCTCGCGCACATGTTCGAGCACATGGCCTTCAAGGGGACCGATCAGATCGGCACGACCAACTATCCGGAAGAGAAGATCGCGCTTGAAAAGGTAGAGACCGCGTGGGCAGCTTACGATATCGAGTTTCGCCGGCGGGTCGGACAAGCTCCTTCGAAGTTGACGCAGTTGAAGAAAAGCTTTGACGATGCAGTGGCGGCGGCGCAGAAGTTCGTCATTCCCAACCAGTTCTCGGAGATCGCTGAGCAGAATGGCGCGGCCGGTATCAATGCCTCAACCGGTGAGGACTCGACGCAGTACTTCTGGAGCATGCCATCGAACCGGCTGGAGCTGTGGGCGTATTTAGAGAGCTCGCGGATCAGCCACCCGGTGCTGCGGGAGTTCTATAAGGAGCGCGACGTGGTGCAGGAGGAGCGGCGCATGCGATCGGACTCTTCGCCAACAGGCAGGATGATTGAGCAGTTTCTGGCGACGGCGTATGTCGCGCATCCCTACCGTGTGCCGCCGGTCGGGTGGGAGAGCGAGATCAGCCAGATCAACGCAACCGAGGCAGAGGCCTTTCACAAGAAGTACTATGTGCCGGCGAACATCGTGGTCGCGGTGGTGGGTGACTTCAAGACAGCTGAGACGATGCCAATGCTGGAACGGTACTTCGGCGCGATTGCCGCCGGTCCCAAGCCGGGCGAGATGACCACGGTCGAGCCGAGGCAGATCGCGGAGAAGTCAGTGGTGATTCGCGAGGCGACTCAGCCGTTCTACATCGAGGGCTACCACCGGCCGGACTA
>CAXSEC010000208.1:0-4421 GCA_964236325.1 uncultured Acidobacteriaceae bacterium
CGGAACACATCCGTCAAGGAAACGGAACAACGCTCCTCAATGCGTCTGAAGCATTCGCAGCGCAGGCAGCAGGCTCACAGATTACCCTGCACGTTCACACACAGAACACGGGCGCGATTGCCTTCTACGAAGACAATGGCTATCGGCAAACCGCCCGTCTACGTAACTTCTACAGAGAGGTTGCAGATGGCGGAGACGCCTTCCTGTACGAGAAATCCTTGTAGCCACTTTTGCCGTACCGCTCTCCCCCGACCACCATCCAGGGGGAGAGCCGCCGCGGAGACACACGCCGTAGCTACTTCCCGTTCTTATCAAGCGCGCTAGTATCGATCGAGGTCGCATGCTCCTTCTCGTAGGCTTCGGATCGATCGGTCTTGACCTCTGCGTCGTACTTGGCCGCTCGCGCCTTATCGATCAGCGCCTCTCCCGCGTCCTTCACCTTGCCCCACGCCTCGCGAGCCGATCCCTGCAGCTGATCTTCCTTGCCGGCCACCTTCAGGTCTTCGCTGCCCACTAGAGCCCCGGCAGCCTCCTCAACATGCCCGCCCGCCTTCTGCAAAACGCCCTTGATGCTGTCCGTGTTCATCGTCTTTCCTCCTGCGTGCCACTGATGAGACTACGCAGATGAACCTCAGGGTTGGCCGCATATCCGTTAGCCCGGGCCGGCAATACCCGCCTCCAACAGCAGCCAGTCGCAAGAAGCGAATCAGGAAGTCTAACCCCGCACGATCCCACCGCCGCTACCACCTTTAGGGAAGCGCCCGTGCGCTAACTGGCTATGTTGCTCCGGTAGAAGTCGGCAGAAGATGGCACTCAGAGGCAGCATAAGCCGCCCACTTAGGAGACACCTTTATGATCCATGATCTTGTTCTCGCCGCGGTTTTTCTTGGAATGATCATCGCCCCAGCGCTCCTCGCCATGCGCTCCGGTCGGGAGGAAAAAGACGCCCTGTGATCGTCCCGCGTCCTCTGGTTCCGGCCAGGGACACATGTTGCCGACCGGCTCCTCAACGTATCGTGCAGCGCATCCCCGGTCTCGCTTTCAACTTCAGCTCCGTTCTGCCCCATCGCATCACCGGGCCCCTTGTTGAGGCAGAAAGCCAACGCGACGCCGCCCGCTCCTCCCCGCAGGTGCGTTGCATCACCTTCACCGTCCACCCCCACGTCCCGACCGCACTTGCAAGCTGAAACTCCGCTGCTGAGATCAAAGGCTGCTTCCCACAACCGAGGAAGCAGCCTTTCTTTCGTCTCCGGCAAGGTGCGCAGACTATCCGCGCAGCGCCATCTGCTCGGTCACAATCTGCGTAAGATCCGGCTTCTTCAATCCATGCTCGCGCTCGTTGAACTCGTCCACCTTGCTCGACCAGTTCATGGAGCAGAACTTCGGCCCGCACATGCTGCAGAAGGCCGCCTCCTTGTAGTAGTCGTCCGGCAGGGTCTCGTCGTGCATGCCGCGCGCCGTCTCCGGATCAAGCGACAGCGAAAACTGCTTATCCCAATCGAACGTGTAGCGCGCATGGCTGATCGCATCATCACGATCCCGCGCACCCGGTCGATGCCGTGCAATATCCGCCGCATGCGCCGCAATCTTGTACGCAATAATGCCGTCCTTCACGTCCTTCTCATTCGGCAGACCCAGGTGCTCCTTCGGTGTCACATAGCAAAGCATCGCCGCTCCGTGCCAGCCGATCATCGCCGCGCCGATCGCGCTCGTGATGTGGTCATACCCCGGTGCAATGTCGGTCACCAGTGGCCCCAGCACATAGAACGGCGCGCCGTCGCAGAGCTCGACCTCCTTCTCGACCTGCTCCTTGATCTTGTCCATCGGCACATGGCCAGGGCCCTCGATCATGACCTGCACATCGTCCTTCCACGCCTGCCGCGTCAGCTCGCCCAGCGTCTTCAGCTCGGCAAACTGCGCCTCGTCGCTCGCATCCGCCACCGATCCCGGCCGCAGCCCGTCGCCCAGCGAGTAGCTCACGTCGTACTTCGCCATGATCTTCGTAATCCGGTCGAAGTTCTCATACAGAAAGTTCTGCTTGTGGTGCGCCGTCATCCACTGCGCCAGAATCGCACCGCCGCGGCTCACAATCCCGGTGATCCGCTTCGACACCAGCGGAATGTACTGCACCAGCACGCCGGCATGGATCGTAAAGTAGTCCACACCCTGCTGCGCCTGCTCTTCGATCACCTCAAGATACAGATCAATGTTCAGATCTTCGACCCGCTTCACGCGGCTGAGCGCCTCGTAGAGCGGCACCGTTCCAATCGGCACCGGGCTATGCCGCAGAATCGCCTCGCGGATCATCGGAATGTCGCCACCCGTCGACAGATCCATCACCGTATCCGCGCCATAGTGGACCGCAGTATGTAACTTCCGTAGTTCCTCATCCACATTGCTGACAATGGCCGAATTGCCGATATTCGCATTAATCTTGCAAAGGCTCTCTACACCAATCGCCATGGGCTCAAGCTCCGGATGATTGATGTTCGCCGGAATGATCATCGTGCCCTTGGCTATCTCGCTGCGCACCAGCTCCGCCGAGATCTTCTCCTTCTCCGCCACAAAGGCCATCTCTTCGGTCACCAGACCCTTCCGGGCAAAGTGCATCTGGCTCATATTCCAGTCGCCCGTGCGCGCCGCCTCTTCCTTGCGCTTCACGATCCAGCCGGCACGTCCGCTCGGCACCTGGTAGCCATTGCCCACAGCCTGGCTGCTCCCGTTAGCCTGTCCATTGCCGTTCGCCACAAACCCGTTTCCATTCCCGCTCATGCGCCAGAACCCCCTGCAACGATGCGGTCACGACCGCGATCGGCGATGCCTAAACTATACGCGTGCCGCCATCGCCGCCCGCTGCGTGGAGGCGCCGCGGTCTCGCCAAAAAGCGTCTTACTGTAAACTTCGGCCATCATGTCGACCCCCAGCAGCGCCGCTCCGAAGTCCCTGGTCATTCTCATGATGGAGGCCGAGCAGCCAGAGGGCATCTCGTCCCGCAAGCTGGTGGTGGAAACCGCCAAGCACAACGTCCTCACCACCTACGAGCCCGCGGCCGGCCTCGCCCTGCTGCGCCGCTTTCCCGCCGTCGATGCCGTGCTCATCCACGCCAGCGTGCTCGACCATCTGCCGCTCATCCCGCAGGTGCGGGAGATCAGCCCCGACACCGTCGTCATCGTCGCCACACCCCGGCTGGCCGACCACTACGAAGGCGCAGACTACACTGTTCCCTCGCATCAGCCGCAGGTGCTGCTGGACCTGCTGGCAGAGGTCTTTGGCGTCTCAAAGAGCACCAACAACACCTAGGCGCCCGTCTCCCGAGCCCGCCCGCAGCCTGTCTCCAGCCAACGTCGAAGCCCTCTTGTTGCGGCCCATCACCAAGGCCTGCATCGCTGCGTGCCGCGTCCCGGCTTCCGGCGTAAACTGATCTTAGTCATGGCATCCGCCCCACACAGCGTCCGCAAGAACCACACCGGCATCCTCATCGCAACCGTCATCGTCGTTGCGACCATCGCCTGGCTCGCCTTCACCGGTCAGCGCGAGAACAAGAGCTACTACGTCACCATCGCCGAGCTGCAGGGCCTCGGCAACAAGGCCTACACCCGTCACCTGCGCGTTGCCGGCAACGTCGCTCCGGGCTCCATCGCCCGCGTCGGCACCAACGCGCAGTTCACCCTGCTCGAACAGGGCAAAATGCTGCGCGTCGACTACCACGGCTCCGAGCCGCCACCCGACACCTTCAAGGATGACGCCCAGGCCCTCGCCGTCGGCACCTTCGGCCGCGACGGCGTCTTCCACGCCACCCAGATCCAGGCCAAATGCGCCAGCAAGTACGCGCCGGCAGACATGAAGAAGCCGCAGGCCAGGCCAGTCGCCACCGCGGTCCTGCCCGCACGTCCCTGAGTTCTATACTTCCCCTGTGACCTCCACCGCAGGCGTGCCCGCCATCGCGATCACCGACGTCGCCCATATCTTCGGCTCCTTCGCCGCTCTCCGCCGTTGCTCCGCCACCATCCCGCCCGGCACCATCACCCTCCTGCTCGGCGAAAACGGCGCCGGCAAATCCACCCTTCTGCGCCTCATCGCCGGCCTCGGCACACCCTCCCGCGGCGCCATTACCGTCTTCGGCCAGCCGCCGCATCTCCTCCGCTCCCGCGTCGCCTACGTCAGCCACAGCAGCATGCTCTACGACGAGCTCACGGCGATCGAAAACCTCACCTACTTCGCCACCCTCCAGGCCACCGGGCCTGCGTGCGCCTGCTCGGGCTCCCCCGAGATGGCCCTGCGCGCCGTCGGCCTGGACCCGCACCTCACCCGTCCCGTCGGCCAGTTCTCCCAGGGCATGCGTCAGCGAACCGCCCTCGCCCGCGCGCTGCAGACCGATCCCGCCCTGCTCCTGCTTGACGAACCCTTCTCGAACCTCGACC
>CAXSEC010000209.1:0-4388 GCA_964236325.1 uncultured Acidobacteriaceae bacterium
TCCCGACCCCGCCCGCTACTGGGTCGAACGCGCCCCCGCCCCGCCGCCCCCCGCCCCCCCATCCCCCGCCGCAAGCCCCGCCTCACCCGAACCATCCTGGCAGCGCCTCAACCCCACCCCCATCCCTGGCCCCTCCTTCCGCGACCTCCCGCCCGCCCCGGGCGCCTTCCGCTATCGCGTCCTCGCCGTCGATACCACCGGCAATCTCAGCCCGCCATCCCCATCCGTCACGGTCACCGTCCCCCGCTAACAACCGGCCGGCGGCTGGCCTCAATCGCAGTCCTGCGCCAACCCCGCGTCTTTGTTAGCATGGAAGAGCGCAAGGAGTTTCCATGGCATCCCTACTTGAACAGCTTCGTACCATGACGACCGTTGTCTCCGACACCGGGGACATCAACGCAATCCAGCAGTTTCACCCGCAGGATGCGACCACCAACCCCTCCCTTCTTCAGGCGGCGGCGGAAAAGTCCGACTACCAGTCCATCGTCGACGACGTTCTCAAGCAGGCCCGGAAAGACGCCGGCAGCAACGCCTCCGATAAGGAGGTCGCCGCCCTTGCTTTTAAGTCCCTCGCCGTTGCCTTCGGCCGCAAAATCCTCGAAATCGTCCCCGGTCGCGTCTCCACCGAGGTCGACGCCCGCATGTCCTACGACAAGGACAAGACCCTCGAGCAGGCCCGCGACGTCATCGCCCAGTACGACAAGGCCGGCATCTCCCGCGACCGCGTCCTGATTAAGATCGCCTCCACCTGGGAGGGCATCAAGGCCGCCGAAATCCTCGAAAAAGAGGGCATCCACTGCAACATGACCCTGCTCTTCGGCCTCCATCAGGCCGTCGCCGCCGCTGAGGCCAACGTCACCCTCATCTCGCCCTTCGTCGGCCGCATCCTCGACTGGTACAAGGCCGCCACCGGCAAGGACTACGAGGGCGAAGAGGACCCCGGCGTCCACTCCGTCACCACCATCTACAACTACTACAAGAAGTTCGACTACAAGACCGTCGTCATGGGCGCCAGCTTCCGCAACATCAGCGAAATCGAAGAGCTCGCCGGCTGCGATCTCCTCACCATCTCGCCCAAGCTCCTCACCGAGCTCGAAAAGACCGAAGGCGATCTCCCCCGCAAACTCGACCCCGCAAAAGCCAAGTCCATGGACATCGAGAAGCTCCACATCGACAAATCCACCTTCGAGAAAATGCACGCCGAAGACAAGATGGCCCACGACAAGCTCAAGGAAGGCATCGAAGGCTTCTCAAAAGCCCTCGAAGACCTCGAACAGCTCCTCACCAAACGCCTCGCCGAGATCGGCCACAGCCAGGAAGCCATCCAGCAGGAACAGCCCGTTGGCGCCAAGTAAGTTTCCGGCTTTCGCAACAAAGCAGGCCAGCCGCCAAGGCTGGCCTTTTGTATGCGGAGGGAGCACAATCTTCCTCTGTTCGCCCGGGGCCCGAGCAGTCCCTTCGCCACAACCCCCGACGCCGTCGTCATCTCGACCGAGCAACGCGAGTGGAGAGACCCCCGCATTTCGTCTTTGCTTCAAGGTAGGTGTGGGCTCTAGCCCACGACATCATCCGCCGCTGGAAAAGGGGCTTTAGCCCCCAGGATAGACTCTGCCCTGCATACACCCTCCGTAGCTGGCCTTTGCCTGCGCGTTGTCTCTCCCGCTGCCCTTCGCACGCAGCGGTCCAGCTTGCAGGCCGGCCATCGCGTACAGTAGCGCGCATGGAAGCAGTGGCCGCAGTCCCGTGGTGGAAGCGTCTCCTCCTCGCCTTCCTTGCCACGGTCCTAGTTCATGTTCTCAGCACAGCTTGGTTTACCGTACGTGGTCTCAGTAGCCTTGGCGCTCTTCATGAGCCTTTCTTCCGCCAAGGTGGCGGCGGTCAGCTCGCAGGTTGGTTTCTCATCGTTGGCGGCTACTTCGTCTTGGTCGCCTTCCTCTCCGTCGGAGCCCCGCTTGCGCTCTTCGTGTCGATGCGGTTCCAACTGCGCCACTGGTACGGCATGCTGCTTGCCGCGGCCCTGCTCCCACTCCTGCTATTTGCCACGATCGGAGCTCGCGATGTGTCAACCTTCTGGCACCACGTTTACGAACGGTCCGGCGGTTACGTCGCCCTCTGCGGCCTTGTGACCGGCAGCCTTTATCTCTGGATGCTGAAACGCTCGGCGCATCCACGAGCACTCGTGCGCTAGCACGGTAGCCGCCGTCAATGCCTACAAAATGTACCGACTCAAATCCTGATCCTTCACAATCGAAGCCACCTGCTGCCGCACATACTCCGGATCAACCACAATCACCTTCTCCACCCCCGTCTCCGTCTGCCGCTCGATCACCGGCAGCGGCGGCTGCGGCGGCAACTTCTCCGCCGTCAACGAAGCCGAAGCCCCGATCTCCGCCACCACACCCTCTTCTGAAGCCCCCGCCGCCCGCGGGCTCTTGAACAGATCGGGCGCCTGGAAGCTGATCTCATCCAGCACCCGTTCCAGAATCGTATGCAGCCGCCGCGCGCCAATATTCTCGGTCGTCTCATTCACCCGAAACGCAAACTGTGCCATCTCCGCAATCGCCTCCGGCGTAAACTCCAGCTTCAGCCCCTCCGTCTCAAGCATCGCCGTCGATTGCTTCACCAGCGAGCTCTTCGGCTCCGTCAGGATCCGCACAAAGTCCTGCACCGTCAGCGACTGCAGCTCCACCCGGATCGGAAAGCGGCCCTGCAGCTCCGGAATCAGATCGCTCGGCTTCGACACATGAAACGCCCCCGCCGCGATAAACAAAATGTGGTCCGTCGACACCATGCCGTACTTCGTATTCACCGTCGTTCCTTCAACGATCGGCAGGATATCCCGCTGCACACCCTCGCGGCTCACATCCGGCCCATGCCCGCCCTCGCGCCCCGCAATCTTGTCGATCTCATCCAGAAACACCATGCCCGAGTCCTCGACCCGCTCCACAGCCAGCCGCGTCACCTGGTCCATGTCGATCAGCCGGCCCTCCTCCTCCTGCACCAGGTAGTCAAACGCATCCACCACCTTCATCTTCCGCTTCTTCGTTCGCTGCCCAAACAGCCCCGGCAGCATGTCCTTCAGGCTGCTCGAATCCATCTCGTCCGGGCTCTGGTTCGTAAACACCTCGAAGCTCGCCTGATTGCGATCCCGCACATCGAGCTCCACCATCCGCTCATCCAGCTTGCCCTCACGAAACTGCTGCCGCAGCTTCTCCCGCGTGCGCTCCGCACTTGCCGCCTCGCCCTCGGCAACCGGCGCCGCCTCCCCGCTCGCCTTCTCGGCCCCCGCCACCTCCCCAGCCACCGCTTCCTGAGCCACCGTGCCCCCAGCCGTCTCCCCAGCCGTTGTATCCATCGACTCCGGCAGCTGGATCAAGTTCGTCCCCGGCTCCTGCTTCGCTCCCGCCACATTCGCCGCCGCCGTCGCAGCCGCAGGCACCGGCGGCAGCAGCAGATCCAGCAGCTTGTCCTCCGCCGCCAGCTCCGCCTTGTCCTCTACCTCTTCCAGCTTCTCCTCGCGCACCATGTCGATCGCAATCTCCACCAGATCGCGCACAATCGACTCCACATCCCGCCCCACATACCCCACCTCGGTAAACTTCGAGGCCTCCACCTTCAAAAACGGCGAGTTCGTCAGCTTCGCCAGCCGCCGCGCAATCTCCGTCTTGCCCACACCCGTCGGCCCGATCATGATGATGTTCTTCGGCATGATCTCGTCCGCCAGCTCCGGCGGCAGCTTCTGCCGACGCATCCGGTTCCTCAGCGCAATCGCCACCGCCCGCTTCGCCGCCTGCTGCCCCACCACATACTTATCCAGTTCGGTTACAATCTCGCGCGGCGTCATCTCATCAAGCGCCAACGCCTGGTCCTCAGCCGTTCCCGGCAAAAATATCGCCACAGTATGTTCCTCTCTCAGTTACAAACATTCGCTCTAAACGTTCACCTTCTAACCCGTCATGGTGCCTGCATTTCTTGTTGTCACCTCGGAGAGATCTGCTTCTCTTCTGCAGCACACGGTCGCGCCACCACTTCATGGATTTGCCGGCGCCGGCGCGGCCGGTTCGATCAACTGCCTGACGTCATTCACCAGCAGCGAGATCGAATCGCTGAACGAGTTATCACGGTTCTTCTTTCGCACCGCAGAATCAACCTCTTCCACAAAGCCCCACAGCGAAACATGCGTCTTCGCATCCGAAATCCCCACCCGAACCTGCGCCTTAATCGCCGGTGGATCGACAAACCGGATCGCAAACACAATGTCCGCATCCTTCGGGTCGGCCACCAGCTCGTACCGGCCCCATTGCTTCATCTGCATGTAAAATTCGCTGTAAGCCCGCTCCGGCCCGCCGCTGTATCCACGCGGAAACGCCGTCACATCGCCCAGTTCA
>CAXSEC010000210.1:0-4354 GCA_964236325.1 uncultured Acidobacteriaceae bacterium
GCACCTGATCGGTTTGGCATGTCGGAGGAGTTCATTCGCGTCGCTTCGCTCCGTGGTGTACAGCAAATGCGGGGGTTCCTCCCCGTTCGGCTTCGCTCAGGGTCGGAATGACAACCAGAAATTGCTGCTGCGGTGGCCCTCCGTGCTGGCTGCGGTGGCCTCCGGTGCTGGCTGCGCGTGGCGGGCGAAGAACGATGGTTTAGCGGAGTTCGGTTCTCCAGATGTAGAAGAGCTCTGCGATGGATTTGAGGAAGTCGCCGGGACGGAGGCGGGAGCCGGCGACGTCCTGCCATACGGGCAGGGGGTACTCGTAGATGGCCTGGTGGGCGAAGTCGTCGGCGTCGGGATGGAGGGCGAGGAAGCGGGCGAGCAGTTCTACGTCGAAGATCCAGCGGGAGTGGAAGGGGCGGGCGAGGACGTGGCGGAGGTCGGGGGTGATGCGGAAGAGCTTGGCGCCGCACTGGGTGTCGTAGATGGGGACGTTGAGGAGGGTGGAGACGACGGTAGCGAAGATGCGGCCGAGGTAGTGGCGGACGGGTCGGCGATGGATGGAGCGACCGAGGAGGCGGACACGGGCACCGAAGACCATTTCAAGCTGGGGGCGCTGATCGAGGAGGTGCTGCATTTCGAGGATGGAGTCGAGCGGGGTGGCGAGATCGGCGTCCCAGAAGCCGCAGAGGCCAGTGGGGGTCTGAGAGATGGCGTGAAGCAGACCGTGGCGCACGGCTTCGGCCTTGCCGCCGTTCGGCTGGAGATCGAGCACCTCGACGCGGTTGGGGTGAGCGGCCTGGATGCGGCGAAGCACGGCCAGGGTCTGGTCGCGGCTGCCGTCGTTGACGAAGAGGAGACGGACGGGGTGCGGCTGGGCTGATTCCTGCTGGTTAAGGAAGTGCTCGAAGGCTTCGAGGCGCAGGCGCTTCTCTTCGTTGAAGCAGGGGATGACGACGGTGCAGAAGGCGCCAACCGCTGCTGAATCGGGAACGGGCGCGGGCATTGCTTCAGGATAGAACATTGGAGGGATGGAACGTGGCGTGGGGATGGGGCGGTGGGTGTAAGGGATGTCCGTCACCGGACAGGAAGCAGGTCCCTCCACTTCGCGTTGCTTCGGTCGGGATGACAGGGAGATGGCGGGTGTGTGGGGTAGGTCCCACCCTTCGCGATGAGGCTGCGAAGAATGGGGCACTGGACAGGAAGCAGGTCCCTCCACTCCGAGTTGCTTCGGTCGGGATGACAGGAAGACGGGCGGGTGTAAGCGGTGTACGTCCCACCCTTCGCGATGAGGCTGCGAAGAATGGGGCACCGGAGCTTTGCTCAGGGTCCGTGCTTTAGGAGCCAGGTGCGGGGATCCTTTGCTGCGCTCCAAGATGACAACCAAGAAGCTTGCGTGGCATGAAGGCAACCAAGAACGGTGCGCTCGGGGATTCAACGAGAAACGGTGCGTTGCATGGTGACAACCGAGAAGTGCGATGGTTGGGGAGTTCGTTGCCTGGTTAGTGGGAGCGGGGTGACGGTGTACGAGATGCGTGCATCGTAGGTTTGAGAACAGATGTGCCGAGCGGAGCCAGGTTCGGCGGAGTTAGAGAGTCAGGACGGCGCAGACGGCCGGGATTTCAGGGGAGACAGGGATGTTTACAGGCGATCAGATTGTTTCGCGGGCAACGGCGTTGAAGGAGAAGTTTGGGGTGACCACGCAGGACAAGGATGTCCAGCAATTTTCGCGATCGCTGCTGAAGGGCATGTTGGCGGGGATGGTGGGCGGCGTGGTCGCGACGGGGGCGAAGACGCTGGCAGAGAGGTTCTATCCGCCGCGCGTGCATGGCGAAGGGGAGCCGCCCTCGGTGCTGGCGGACAAGCTTTCGGGCGGGCAGCTGAGCGGGACGCAGCGGGCAGTGGCGGCGGAGGCGATCCACTGGGGCTTTGGGGCGCTGACGGGCGCGGCGTACGGGGCGCTGGCGGAGTTCTATCCGGCGGCGACGGCGAAGGAGGGGGCGAGCTTCGGTTTGACGCTGGCGGCGCTGACGCATGAGTCGGCTTTGCCGGCGATGGGTCTGTCAGCGGAGCCGGGACAGAAGGCGCAGCGCGAGCAGACGAGCGAGATGATTACGCATGTGATCTTTGGCGTGGTGACCGAGGTGGTGCGCTCGCTGACGCGGAAGATGTTGGGGTAAGAACGGAGATGTCAGAAGGGCCTGGCTCGATCTCCCTGCGGAGGTCGAGCCTTTTAGGTTTAGGGAGGGATAGTGAAATTTGCCCCGCCCGAAAAGGTTACCAATGGGCGGAGAGGAATGCCCATGGCGAGCGGGCGCGTGTTTAGAATTCAGGCTTGAAGTCTTGCTTGCGCTCCCGAGAGTATGATCAGACGTTCCGGTTTACATGCGGCCGATGGGATTGTAACCACCTGCGGTTTCGCAGTCGGGCGTTATGGGAGATGCGTTCGGGCTGTGCTTTAGCCAGAGCGCACCTGATCCAGGATTCGTACTGAGGCTCCTTAGGCTCGCAATTGCGGGCGTGGTTCTTCCTGCGGGCAGGAGCAGGTGGGTTGTGTTGAGTTGCGAGTGGCAGGCGAGTGAATGATGGACAAGGCGGCCATGCAGAGCGAGTCCGAGAGCCAGACTGCGAAGACACCCGAGAGCCAGGCTGAGCCCGACAGGCAGGGTTCGATCTTTCAGGAGGCGTGGTGGGTTGAGGCTGCGGCTGGCGCGGCGCTGGAGCGGGCGGAGGTGCGGTGGGGCGGCCGGGTCGTGGCCAGCCTGCCGTTTATTCGGCATCGGCGGATGGGATTTACGCTGCTGGAGATGCCGCCGTATACGCGGACGATGGGGCCGATCCTGACGCTGCCGGAGAGCAAGCCGGCGCGGCGTCTGCGAAACATGCATGATGCAATCCGCGACCTGCTTGCGGCGCTGCCAAAGCATGATCGCTACCAGGCGATGCTGGGACCGGAGGATGCAACGGCATTCTCACTGGCGCTGGCGGGATGCAGCCTGGGGCAGAACTTTACGTTTCGGATGCCGAGCGTGTGGGACGTGGATCGGCACTGGAGCGAGCTGGACCAGAAGACGCGGAACCTGATTCGCACGGCGGGCAAAGAGATGACGGTGCGGCGCGATGCGGGATTTGAGGCGCTGCTCGAGCTTTCCGAGCGGGAGCGGGGACCGAAGGATCGGAGTGATTTTTCGACGCTGCGGCGGCTGGCGGAGACGGCGGCGCGGCGTGGACAGATGGCGACGATCACGGCGCACGGACAAAATGGAAGGGTGGCGGCGGCGGCGGCGCTGATCTGGGATCAGCGGGTGATGTATTTCTGGCAGTCGATTCGCGACACGCGCGGGCCTGGCAGCGGGGCTAACAGCCTGCTGGTGTGGGAGGCGATGCAGATGGCGCTCGAGCGCGGGCTGATCTTTGATATTGACGGCTATCATTCGCTGCCGGCGGCGCGGTTTGTGAGTCGCTTTGGTATGGCGCCGAAGGTTCGGACGAGTGTCCTGCACATGAGCAAGCGTGGCCGGATGGTGCAGGCGACGGGCCGGCTGATGGGGCGCGGCGGCGGCTTTGGGGTACAGCCGATCGCGGATGGACTACCCGAGTAGCGGTGACACGCTTGAACGCGGTTGAATTCCAGCGGCGGAAAGCTTTGTACGGCGCAAGCGCTCTTTGAGGGCATGAAACCGCGCTCCTATAATCGCCTTCTAACAAGACAAAACAAGAAACGCCGACAAGCCGCAAGGCTGGCGATCTGGGATGGGCTTTGATGGGATCGGAATCACGGAAGGCAGTCGTTGTTGGGGCCGGACCGGGCGGGTTGGCGGCCGCTCTTCTGCTGGCGAAATCAGGGATCAAAGTTACGGTCGTGGAGAAGGGCCCGAGAGTTGGCGGGCGTACGTCAACGATTGAGCAGGATGGCTACCGCTTCGATGTGGGGCCGACCTTCTTTCTGTATCCGCAGGTGTTGAAGGAGATCTTCCAGGCGGCGGGGTTTGACCTGAATGCGGAGCTGCCGATGAAGCGGCTGGATCCGCAGTATCGGCTGGTGTTTGGGTCGGGCGGCGAACTGCTGGCGACACCGAACGTGGAGCAGATGGAGCGGGCGATCGCGGCGATTTCGCCCGAGGATGCGGTGCGGTTCGACGCATTTCTGAAGCACAACCGCAACAAGCTGGCGAAGTTTCTGCCGTTTCTGCAGTCGCCATTTGAGAGCTGGCGCGACCTGGCGAAGCCAAACATGTTGAAGCTGCTGCCGCTGCTGGCGCCGTGGCGATCGCTGGATTCTGATCTGCAGGTGCACTTCAAAGATGAGCGGATTCGGCTGGGGTTCAGCTTTCAGTCGAAGTACTTGGGGATGAGTCCGTTTCGA
>CAXSEC010000211.1:0-4319 GCA_964236325.1 uncultured Acidobacteriaceae bacterium
AGGCGCTTCAGTGGGGGTGACGGCGGGGAGAGGCTTGCCCATTCGGCACTCAGATCTTGCCAGGTTGGATTGGTGCTGGCGATGAGATGGAGCTTTTTGCGACGGGACCAGCGCTTGAGTTGCTTCTCGCGTGTGATGGCTGAGGTGACCAGCGCGAAGCGCTCGAGATGGATGAGGCGGTTGATGTTGTAGCGGGAGGTGAAGCTATCCGGGAAGGAGCCAGAGCGATGCTGATGCAGGCGCCGCTCGATGTTCGTGGTGACACCAACGTAGAGGCGCTTTGAGGTGGAGGCGAGGATGTAGATGCAGGCGCCGATCCGCATGCGTTGATTTTGGCCCACGTCTGCCGAGGTATGGATTGCACTTTTGAGGGGTTCTTGTGGTTCTGGGCGTTCGTGGCTTTTCGACGGAAGGGATCTCTCCGCTCGCGTTGCTCGGTCGAGATGACGCGAGTAAGGGACGCCTTAGTCGAGATCACGCGGTTAGGGACGCCTTGGTCGATGACGTTAAGGACGCTTTAGTCGAGATGACGCAGGTTTATGGAAGCTATCCTGTCGAGGTAGGGCAGCTAAGAACGGGCTTTGGTGTGGGATGAGGAAGCAGGGGCCGCTTAGCGGCCGGCTTCGATGAAGGTGACTTTGTTGATTTCCTTGAGGGTGGTGATCCCGTCGCGGACGCGTTCTAGGGCGGAGTCGCGGAGGAAGGCCATGCCTTTAGCTTTGGCGACTTTGCGGATTTCGGAGCCGGGTTTTTTGGCGAGGAGCATTTCGCGGATCTCATCGTCGAGCTCGAGGAGCTCGTGGATGGCGGAGCGGCCGCGGAAGCCGGTGCCGCCGCACTCGATGCAGCCGGCGCCCTCGCGGAAGGCGAAGTTGTGCCAGTCGTCGGGGATGAGGCCGTTTTCGATGAGCTGCGGGTCGGTGTAGCGGACGGTGGTGGCGCAGAAGTCGCAGACCTGGCGGACGAGGCGCTGGGCGAGGATGCAGTTGAGGGCGGAGACGAAGTTATAGGGTTCGACGCCCATGTTGAGGAAGCGGCCGAGGACGTCAACAACGTTGTTGGCGTGGACGGTGGTGAAGACGAGGTGGCCGGTGAGGGCGGAGTTGATGGCAATCTGCGCGGTCTCGGCGTCGCGGATTTCGCCGACGAGGATCTTGTCGGGATCGTGGCGGAGGATGGAGCGAAGGCCGCGGGCGAAGGTAAGGCCCTTTTTCTCGTTGACCGGGATCTGGGTGATGCCGCGGATCTGGTACTCGACGGGGTCCTCGATAGTGATGATCTTGTCTTCTTCGGATTTGATCTCGTTGAGGGCGGCGTAGAGGGTGGTGGTCTTGCCGGAGCCGGTGGGGCCGGTGACGAGCACCATGCCGTAGGGCTCCTTGATGTAGCGGCGGAAGCGGGCGAGATCATGGGCGGCGAAGCCAACGACGTCGAGCGAGAGCTTGGTGAATTTCTCCGACATGGACTCTTTATCGAGCACGCGGAGGACGGCGTTCTCACCATGGACGGTGGGCATGATGGAGACGCGGAAGTCGATGAGGCGACCTTTGTAGCGGACACGGAAGCGGCCGTCCTGGGGAACGCGGCGTTCGGCGATGTCGAGCTCGGACATCACCTTGATGCGGGACAGGATCGTCTGATGGTGCTCGCGGGCGATGGGCGCCATGGCCTGCTGCAGGACGCCATCAATGCGGTACTTGATGAGGAGCGAGTCGTCGAAGGTCTCGAGGTGGATGTCGGAGGCGCGGCGTTCGAGCGCGGTGAAGATGGTGGTGTCGACGAGGCGGATGATGGGCGAGAGATCGTCTTCGCCGGTAAGGCGCTCGATGGAGATGTTTTCGTCGGGATTGTCTTCGGAGGAGAGGACGTCAAACGCCAGGCCCTCGCTGGCTTCGTCGAGGACGCGCTGTGACTGCTCGGTCTTCTTGAGCAGGTCGGTGATCTGCGAGAGGGTGGCGACGCGGGTGATGAGGCGGGTGCCGAGGAGGCCCGAAATTTCGTCGAGGACCATGAGTTTGGAGGGGTCGGAGACGGCGATGGCGAGGCGGCCTTCGTGCTGCTCAAGCGGGACGAAGTTGTAGCGGAACATCATGTCGACGGGGACGGACTTGAAGAGCTCGTGCTGGATCTTGAAGTTTTTGAGGTCGACGAACTCGGCGTGGTAGCGGCGGGCGAGGGTGCGGGCGCGCTCGGTCTCGTCCATGGACATCTCGGCAACGGAAAGGGGGAGGGCGACGGGGGTGGCCATGGAGGTGAGACTCCTGCGGGGGTGCAAGGGTTAGGGGGCCAGGGGTTCTGGACAGACGAGGCTATCTTACTGCCGCGCGGGGATGCGGCGTGTGCGACTTGTGGGGAGGGTTGGGTGGCGTGGCGCAGGAGGAACGGACTCAAGTGGGTCATCGACGAAGCCGGGATGAGATACGGGGGTCTCTCTGCTGCGCTCCGTCTTTGGTCGAGATGACGGGTTCCTGAGGGGAGTTGGGGTTTATGCTTCGGGAATGGTCGCGTGTTGCCTCGGGCCGGGCAACCAAGGAGAACACTATGAGCAGCTCGCCGGTTACCGCTTCCCTGCTTCCTGGAATTGCACCGCGCTGGTCGCACGGGTGGTCCGTGGGGTTGAGCGTTCTACTCATCGTGCTGGGCCTGATTGCAGTGGCGCTGCCGCAGATCGGCGGGATGGCGATCGCGTTGTATTTTGGATGGCTGCTGCTACTGGGCGGGGCGGCGCTGCTGGTGTTTGCGTGGCGGACGCATGCGGCGGGCGTGATGTCGCTGCAGGCAGGGGTCGGACTTCTGTATACGCTGCTTGGGCTGTTTCTCATTTTGAAGCCCGGTGCGGGGCTGGCGTCGCTGACGCTGCTGCTGGCGGGATATCTGCTGATTGAGGGTTTGCTGGAGTTGACGGCGGCGTTCCGGGTGCGGCCGGCTGCGGGACGGACGTGGCTGGTGATCGATGGCGTGGTGGCGCTGGTACTGGCGGGGATGATTGTGACGTCGTGGCCATCGAGTGCGGCGTGGGTGGTGGGGACGCTGGTGGGGATCAACATGATCTTTGGCGGGATCTCGCGGCTGATGGTGACGGGGGCGGTGCGGCGCCACGTCGGGGTGCTGGGGGTCTAGGCGGAAGGCCTGGAGGCAGGCGCGGGACCACCCGGGTAGAAAAGCAGATCCCTCTGGGATGATAAGAAGCCGGAGCGGATGGAGGTTTGGGGATGCGTTTTGGGACGCTGGCGGCATTGCTGCTTAGTGTGGCTACTGCGGCGAGTACGGCAGAGACGGATGGCAGGATGCAAGCGACAGGACCGTTTGAGATTAAGCTGACACCGGAGCAAGGCGATCGAAGCTTCGGGCGCATGACGATGAGCAAGCAGTACCACGGTGGGCTTGAGGCGACGGCGGCGGGCGAGATGCTGTCGGGTGGGGATCCGAAGGCGGGAACGGCGGGGTATGTGGCGATGGAGACAGTGACGGGGTCGCTCGACGGGAAGGCCGGGACGTTTCAGTTGATGCAGTGGGGCACGATGGCGGATGGGAACCGCGAGTTGAAGGTGGGCGTGGTGCCGGGGTCAGGGACCGGAGCGCTGGCGGGGATCTCGGGGACAATGACGATCGAGATTGCGGTGGGCGGGAAGCATACCTATCGGCTGGAATATGCGGTGGCGGGGAAGCCGTAGGCGTTTGCTCGCGTCGCTGCGCTCCGTCGTTGAAGGCAGAAGCGGGGGTTCCTCGCTGCGCTTGGAATGACAACCAAAACTTGCATTTTGCCGCGGCGAGGTGAGTCGGCGCAGCCATGCTTTGGCTGCGCCACTTCGTTCAAAGGATTGCTTACTTGAGCGATCGTGTATAGAAGCAGATCTCTACAGGATGACAACAAAGGACAGGCAACGGCAGAAGCGGGTCCCTCCACTACGGTCGGGATGACAGCATAGTGGACTAGTTCTTTGGTTGTTTGTCGACGCCTTTGGCGGGGTTCGAGGCGTGGACGAGCTCTGGAGTGGAGGTGGCGCGGAGGGTTTGTTTTTGGGTGTCGGGGTTGATTCGCTTGGTGCGGGTGAAGGGTGGAAGCTCGACGGATGACTTTGATTTCAGGGCCTGGATGATGGCTTCGCAGACGCGGACGTCGGCAAAGCCTTCTTCGCCGTCGGGTTCGACCTCGGTGTTGTTGAGGATGCAGTCGGAGAAGTACTTCATCTCGCCGCCGAAATGGTCAGTGTTCTTGAAGCTTTCATCCTTCTTGTCATCGCCGATGGCGAGGGTTTGCTCAATGGGTTTGCCGAACATGTAGGAGGGGTCAAGGGTGAGGCTGCCCTTGGTGCCGA
>CAXSEC010000212.1:0-4250 GCA_964236325.1 uncultured Acidobacteriaceae bacterium
TCGCCGAGCTCTTCCCCACCCCCGTCCGCTACACCGGCAGCTCCCTCGCCTTCTCGCTCGCCGGCATCCTCGGCGCCTCGCTCGCTCCCTACATCGCCACCTGGCTCGCCAAGACCTACAGCCTCGCCTACGTGGGCTTCTATCTCTCCGCTACCGCCGTCCTCACCTTCGCCGGCCTCCTCCTCGCCCACCCCATCCCAGAACCCCCACTCGCCCAGCCCGATCCCGACCCCATCCTCTAGCGCAGACGCGACCGGTCCATAACAGCCGTCATATCGACCCCACATCACCACACACCACAGCCGTCATCTCGACCGAGCAACGCGAGCGGAGAGACCCCTGTATCTGCCGCGTCACCCACGCACCTTCGGAAGGCCACCCACAAACCCCAGCCGCTACATATACTCCACCCCGTACTGCACCGGAATCTGCGTAAACGCGATCCGCGTCGGCGCACTCTCCCGCGCTGGCAGCATCCCCGCAAAGTGCACCGTCGTATGCCCGAACTTCAGGTTCAGCTTGTCCATCGTCTTCGACAGGTCCGCCCGATTCCCCGGCTCCGCAAACAACTCCGCCTGCCGCTCGCTCTCGTGTACCAGCTCCCGCAGCACCACCCCCACATAGAACGGCCGCGCAAACTCCGCCCCCTCCGGCCGCTTTGACCAGATCCCCTGCAGCACCTGCAGCAGCGTCAGCGTGTCCTGCGCATCCCGAAACCGCGCCTCCATCCCCCACCCCGTATGCTGAATCCCGCTCGTATGCTGCGTCAGCTTCTTCACCCGCCCCCCCGTCTTCCGCTTGCCCGCACCACCGTTCGCCAGCTCTCGCTTCGCCTCCACCTGCTCCCGCGTCAGCGCGTACTTGATCGTCACCCCCATCACGCCCGCGTAATAGCCCCCCATCCGCAACCGCATTGCCGCCTTGTGCAGCAGCTTGTGCGCCACTGCCCACGCCCCTTCATCCGTCCGGTGCTGCGGCCCCATCACATGGCTGTGCCCCAGGCTCTTCTGCCCGCCCAGCGTCACCGGAGCCCCATCGTCCCCCGTCATCTCCCCCCGCAGCCAGTGGTACAGCCTATCCCCCCACACCGAGTCCCACAGCCCGTGCATCCCCTTCCGGTCGAGCGCCAGCAGCTCCGCCATCGTCCGGATCCCCTTCGCGTTGAGCCGCGCCTCCGTCTTCGCCCCCACCCCCGGCAGATCCCTTAGCTCCAAATGCGCAATCGCCCGCGGCAGCTGGCTCGGCAGCAGCCCGATCAGCCCGTCCGGCTTCTGCATATCACTCGCGATCTTCGCCAGATACCGGTTCGGCGCCATCCCGATCGAGCACCGCAGCGTCGACCCCACATCCTCCCGGATCGCCTGTTTGATCTCAAGCGCGATCGCCCGCGCCCGCGGCGGCTCCTGCTCCCGACCCACCAGCTGGCACACCATCTCGTCAATCGACGGCGTATGCGCCACCGGACAGCACCGCTCCACCGCCGCCGCAATCTTGTGCGAAAACTCCGCATACACCGTATGCGACCCGTTTACCAGCACAATCGCCGGACAGATCGCCTTCGCCTCCCCCACCTTCGTCCCCGTCTTGATTCCCAGCGCCTTCGCCTCATAGCTCGCCGCAATGATCGTCCCGGTATCGGCCATGGTGCCCACCACCGCCGTCGCCCGCCCCCGATACTCCGGGTGCAGCTCCTGCTCCACCGACGCAAAAAAGCTGTTCAGGTCGATATGCAGAAACCCAAACCGGTCCCGCCCGTCCATCCCCAGCTCGCCGCTCATAGCTCTATCAGCCTACCGTACCTTCGCAACCTCTTCGCCCTGTCCGCCTCCACATAATCTATGGCATTTCATCGCAACTATGAATTTACGGAGAACTTTCTACAACAATAGTGCTATCTCACTCAATCCTATGCACTTGGCAGCGCAGCGCGATGGCCACCAGATTGCTCCAACCTCCATACCGAACAATCTTTTGGAGGCTCCTTGGTCCCTTTTAGCACCCGATCCCGCCGGCTCGCCGTCGCCGCAACGCTGGCTCTTCCTCTCAGCACTGCCGCTGTCCTCCTCAGCTCGGCAACGCAAGCCTCCGCCCAGGCGACCGGGACCATCTCCGGAACCATCACCGATCCCTCTGGGGCCATCGTTCCCAAAGCTACCGTCATCTTCCATGACGAGGGAACGGGAAGCGACCGGCCCACCGTCGCGGACGGCGCAGGTCTCTATGCGGTTGATAATCTCCAGCCAGGCACCTATACCATCACCGTCACCTCTCCCGGTTTTGGCTCCTTCAAGCAGAAGACCACCGTCTACGTCGGAACGCGCATCAACATCGACGTTCAGCTGCCGCTGAGCTCCAGCGTAGAGAAGGTTGAGGTCACCACCGATACCTCGGCCACCGTCAACACCGCCAGCCCCGAGATCTCCCAGATCGTCAGCCAGGAACAGGTCTCGCAGCTGCCATCCCTGACCCGTAACCCCTACGACTTCGTCGCCCTCTCCGGCAACGTCTCCGCCGGCGACAATACCTCCTCCGGCAACGCGCAAAATGGTGCCAACCGCGGCGTCAACTTCTCCCTCAATGGGCAGCGCAACTCCGGCACGGAGATCCTGCTAGATGGCGTTGAAAACATCTCTGTCTTCGCCGATGGCGTCGCCGTCCGCGTCCCGCTGGATGACGTCCAGGAATACCGCATCATCACTAACAACTTTTCGCCGGAGTACGGCCGGGCCTCCGGTGGCGTCGTCGCCGTCGCCACCCGCGCCGGCACCAACGCCTTCCACGGCCGCCTCTGGGAGTTCAACCGCCTCTCCGCCTACACCGCCAACACCGTCACTAACGCGCAGAGCGACCAGCCTAAAGGCACCTACACCCGCAATCAGTTCGGAGCGGCCGTCGGCGGCCCCATCAAGCGCGATAAGCTCTTCTTCTTCGGCTCGTCGGAGTGGACTCGCGTCCGCTCGAGCGCCAATATACCGGCCGTTGTGCCCGACGCCGCTCTCCTTGCCGCGGCGCCCGCCAACGTCCAGTCCTTCTTCAACGCCTATGGCGCCCATCCGGCCTTTCGCACTGTCTCCTCCACCACCAACCTCCAGGCTGGCGGCGGCACCTCTCCGCTCTACGCCAACCTGCCCGGCAGCACCCCCATCTTCGACAACATCAACTACAGCGCGCCCGCAGATGCCGGTGGTGGTGTTCCCCAGAACCGCTATAACGTCACCGGCCGTGTCGATTGGAACGTTAACGACAAGACGCAGGCCTTCTTCCGCTACGTCAACGATCACGAGATCGACCTGGCTGGCTCCATCTTTTCTTCGCCATACTCCCAGTACAACGTCGGCGGAGCGACCACGGGAACCGCCTATCTGCTAAGCGTGGCCCACGTCTTCAGCCCGGCCATGTCCACCCTCGGCAAGCTCTCCTTCACCCGCGCCCTCACGAGCAACTCCTATAACACCGCCCTGCAGAACGTCCCCACCCTGGTCATCTCACCCAACGCAACCGACCCCTTCACCAGCAACCCCTTCCAGTTGCCCGGCTTCTACGACTTCAACCCGGCCAATGGAGGCCTCCCCTTCGGCGGTCCGCAGAACACCATCCAGTACAACCAGGACCTGACCCTCAATAAGGGCAGGCACCAGTTCCAGTTCGGCGGCCAAGTCCTCTACATTCAGGACAATCACGCTTATGGCGCCTATGCCCAGGCCAATGAACAGTTTGGCAACAACCGCACCCGCGGTCTCGCCAACTTCCTCACCGGCAACCTCTATCAGTTCCAGGCCGCGGTCAACCCCAACGGCGCCACTCCCTGCGCTCTGAACCAGTACACCAACACGCTCGTCCAGACGCCTCAATGCACCATCACGCTCCCCGCGACCCAGCCGCAGTTCGCTCGCTCCAATCGCTTTCACGACTGGGCCGCCTACGCGCAGGATCAATGGAAGGTCGCTCCGCGGTTTACGGTCAACTACGGCGTCCGCTATGAGTACTTCGGCGTTCAGCACAATAACAATCCCGCTCTGGATGCGAACTTCTACTACGGCTCCGGCGCTACACTCCAGCAGCAGATCCGTAACGGCCAGGTCCTGACTGTTCCCAACAGCCCGGATAAACGCCTCTGGAATCCGCAGTATGGCACCGTCAGCCCACGCCTCGGCTTTGCCGTCGACGTCTTCGGCAACGGCAAAACCTCCCTGCGTGGCGGCTACGGCATCTCCTACGAGCGCAACTTCGGCAACGTCACCTTCAACGTC
>CAXSEC010000213.1:0-4187 GCA_964236325.1 uncultured Acidobacteriaceae bacterium
AGGGTGTGAACGGGCCCGAGGGTGGGGATCTGCCGCTGGTACTGCTGAAGCGCAAGGTCAAGAAGCTAATCGAGGATGAGGACTCGCGCAAGCCGCTGACGGATGACCAGCTGGCGGCCGAGTTGCAGCGGCAGGGGATCCAGGTGACGCGGCGCACGGTGGCGAAGTACCGCGAGGATCTGCAGATCCCGAGCACGCATCAACGTCGTGTGCGGTGAAACGCATCCTACGGGGCAGGTACGCGAGGTGCTCGCACAATGAATGTTGAACTAACTGGCAGACAGACGACGGTGACTCCGAAGCTCAAGCAGCAGGCGGAGGCGGGTTTGCAGCAGATCTCGACCATTGTTGGAAAGACGGGCAGCTGTCACGTCATTCTGACGGAGGACAAGCACCGCAAGATCGCCGAAGTGACGGTCAAGGGAAAAGAGATTGAGTTTGTCGCTACGGCGGAGGGCAGCGAGATGAGCGTTGCGCTGCACGATGCTCTGGCGAAGGTCGAGCAGCAGACGGTGCGGCACAATCAGAAGCAGACCGTTGCAAGGCGCCATCCGAAGGATGACCTAAAGAGCGCGTCCTCAGCCCTTGCAGACGAATAGAAAGCCAGTTCGGAGTCATAGCGGAAGCGGGCTTCGTCGTCTTGGTAAACGGATGCTAGGATGCCAGCATGCCGGCGAAGCGGGTCGCTAAGAAAGCATCGACACAGCAACGAGGAGCGACGAAGGCCTCGGACGTTGCTCGCGAGCTTGTGGTGCTTACGGGTTTGTCGGGATCGGGCAAGGCCTCCGCGCTGAAGGCGTTTGAGGACCTGGGCTACTACTCGGTTGACAACCTGCCACTTGAATTGATTCCGCAGTTTGCGGAGCTGGTGCGGCGTTCGACCTCGATCGAACGGGCGGCGCTCGTGGTCGATGTGCGCGAGGGGATGAAGCTCGAGGAGTTTCCGGCGACCCTGCGGAAGATTCAGCGAATGCTGTCGGTGCGGGTGGTGTATCTCGAAGCGTCGGATGAGGCGCTGGTACGGCGGTTTTCGGAGACGCGGCGACCGCATCCGCTGGGCCGCGACGAGACGGTGCTGCAATCGATCCAGGCAGAGCGGAAGCGGCTCGATCCAATTCGGAACGTTGCGGACATTCTGCTCGACACGACAAAGTTCACGGTGCATGAACTTCGGGCGCACATCAACGCGCAGTTTGACCGGGAGGCCAGCGATCGGAACCTGACGGTGTCGACGATCAGCTTCGGGTTCAAGAACGGCGTGCCGGCGGAGGCGGACCTGGTGTTTGATGTGAGGTTTCTGCCGAACCCGCACTTTGTGCCGGAGTTCCGCAAGCTGACGGGCAAGCACCCGAAGGTCGCGAAGTATGTTCGGCAGTTTCCGCAGACACAGGAGTTTCTGGATAAGGTGACGGAGATGATGAAGTTTCTGCTGCCGCACTACATCAAGGAAGGCAAGAGCTACCTGACGGTGGCGTTTGGGTGTACGGGCGGGCAGCATCGGTCGGTGTTCATTGCCGAGGAGATGAAGAAGCGGCTAACAGAGGACGGATACCGGGTGAAGACAGGCCATCGGGACATGCCGCGCTGAGTTTCAAGGTGGGATGAAGACCTACAATATGGCATGGCGGAACGAAGCGAGCAGGTGACAGCGGCGTGAGACGACTCTGGCGACTGCTGCTGTATGTTCGGCCATATCTGCTGTATTCGTTGGGATCGGTGGTGTTGCTGGCGATCGTGGGGGCGATGGCGGCGTTCCGCGTGCTGCTGGTGAAGCCGATCTTTGATAACGTGCTGGCGCCGGAGGCACAATCGCGCGATGTGCTGGTGTTCAAGGTGCCGCATCTGGCGCATTCGCTCAACCTTCACTTCCTGGTTCCGAGTCACTTTCACAATGCATGGACCGTGGTGGCGTATGCGCTGGTGGCGTCCGCGATTGTGAAGTCGGCGTGTGACTACGTGGGAACGTACCTGGTGAACTACGCGGGCTTTGGGATGATTACGGATCTGCGGAATGATCTGTATGAAGCCGTGTTGCGGCGATCGGTCGCGTTCTTCCAGAAGCACGCAACAGGAACGCTGTTGTCGACGCTGATCAACGACATCGAGAAGGTGCAGGTTGCGATGTCGAGCGTGCTTGGGGATTTGCTGCAGCAGATCTTTACGCTGGTATTTCTGACTGGCGTGGTGGTGCTGTATGGCGGCAAGCTGGCGTGGATTCTGCTGCTGTTTGTGCCGGTGATTGTGATGTCGGCGCGGCGCATAGGCAGGCGTGTTCGACAGACGACGCGACGTGGGCAGGACAAGCTGGCGGAGATTCAGAATCTGCTTCACGAGACGATTACGGGCAACCGAATCGTGAAGGCGTTCGGCATGGAACGCTGGGAGATGGGGCGATTTCAGCAGGCGGCGAATCGGCTGTTTCGCGCGAATCTGAAGTCGGTCAGCGTGCAGGCGATCAGCTCGCCGCTGATGGATGCACTGGCATCGGTGGCGATTGCACTGCTGCTGATGCTGGGTCGCGAACGCATCAAGCAACATGCGATGACGACGGGATCGTTTATCGCGTTTCTGGTGGCGGTGTTCACGCTGTATGACCCGGTCCGCAAGTTCGCGCTGTACTACAACAGCTTTCAACAGGCGCTGGGGGCGAGCGAAGAGATCTTCAGGTTTATGGACGCGCAGGACGAAGTGACGGAGAAGCGGAAGGCGCTGGTGCTGAAGGGATTTGATCGCGAGGTGGAGTTCGATCAGGTGGGCTTTGCGTATGAGAGTGAAGGGGAGGTGACGCAGGTGTTGCGCGGCATTGATCTGCGGGTCACGCGCGGCGAGGTGATTGCGCTGGTGGGGCCGAGTGGCGCGGGGAAATCGTCGCTGGTGAACCTGCTGCCGCGCTTCTTCGACGTGAATGAAGGGGCGATTCGGGTGGACGGGCACGATGTTCGGGATGTCACGATCGACTCGCTGCGGCGGCTGATCGGCAAGGTGACGCAGGAGACGGTGCTGTTCAACGATACGGTGCGGAACAACATCGCCTATGGCCGGCCGGATGTCGCGATGGAGCGGGTGGAGGCGGCGGCACGGGCGGCTCTGGCGCATGACTTCATTGCGCGGATGCCGGAGGGCTACGACACAATGATCGGGGAGAAAGGAACGCGGCTGAGTGGGGGCGAGCGGCAGCGGATTGCGATTGCGCGGGCGATCCTGAAGGATGCGCCGATTCTGATTCTGGATGAGGCGACGTCGGCGCTTGATGTGGAGAGCGAGCGGTATGTGCAGGCGGCGCTCGGCAACCTGATGCAGGGGCGTACGGTGTTTGTGATCGCGCATCGGCTTTCGACGGTGCGACGGGCGACGCGGATTGCGGTGATTGAAGCAGGGCGTATCGCCGAGATTGGAACGCACGAGGAGCTGGTGCAATCGGGTGGGCGATATCAGCGGCTGTACGAGATGCAGTTCGCGGAGGTCGAGACGGCTGAGCCGATGACGACCGTGGTGGAGGGGATAGCGTGAGGGTGATTCGCTCGATGACGGGCTTTGCGGCGATCGAGGGCAGCTTTGCCGATGAGACGCCGTTTACGTTGACGCTGAAGAGCGTGAATCATCGCTTCCTCGACCTGCAGGTGCGTCTGCCGAGTGGCTGCGAGGCGCTTGAGATGGAGCTTCGGCGTGTGGTGAAGGGCGCTGTGGAGCGGGGTCACGTGGAGGTGACGCTGGAGGTAGGAAGACAGGCAGCTGCCGCCGGACCACGCATCAACGAGGCGGCGCTGGACGGGCTGGTGATGGCGTTGCGAGAGGCGAGCCAGCGGCTGGGATTGACGCAGGAGCCGGAGCTGGCAGCACTGCTGCGGGTGCCGGGTGTGATGACGATGGAGGCGCGCGGAAGCCGTGTTTCAGCGGAAGAGATGGAGGCGGTGGTGCTGGCGACACTTGGGCCGGCGATGGAGCGGATGCAGGCGGTTCGGGAACGCGAGGGAGCGGAGCTGGTGCGCGAGCTGCGGGCGGGGATGGCGCGCCTGCTGGTTGTCAGTAACGAGGTGAGCGCGCTGCGTGTGGGGGTGCGAGGGGCGCAGTTTGCGCGGCTGCGGACGAGACTCGAAGAGCTGCTAGCGGCAAGCGATGTGAGCGAAGAGCGGCTGCTTACGGAGGCAGCGCTGCTGGCGGAGAAGAGCGATGTGGAAGAGGAGATC
>CAXSEC010000214.1:0-4142 GCA_964236325.1 uncultured Acidobacteriaceae bacterium
TGATGCCCGAACTGGAGTAGACGATGGCGCGCTTTGCCGAGCCGATGACGCGCCTGATCGACGAGCTGCGAAAGCTACCGGGGATTGGGACGAAGAGTGCGCAGCGGCTGGCGTTTTATGTGCTGCGGACGAGCGAGGCGGATGCAAAGGCGCTGGCGGACGCGATCCTGACGGTGCGGGCGCGGCTGATGCTGTGCGGGATTTGTAACAACATTACGGACGTTGATCCGTGCGGGTACTGTTCGAGTGCGTCGCGAACGAAGTCGCAGATCTGCGTGGTGGAAGAGCCGACGAATATCGCGACGATTGAGAAGACGCGGAGCTACTCCGGGGTGTACCACGTGCTGCATGGGACGTTGAGTCCGGTGAACGGAGTGGGGCTGGAGCAGCTGCGAATTGCGAATCTTTACTCGCGGCTGGGGGAGGCGGAGGAGATTATTCTGGCGACCTCGCCGACGACCGAGGGTGAGGCGACGGCGGGGTACCTGGCGGGGGAGATGCGGCGGATGCGACCGGGGCTGCAGGTGACGCGGATCGCAACGGGGGTACCGGCGGGCAGCGATATCGAGTATGCCGATGAGGTGACGATGTCGCGGGCGATGGATGGCCGGCGGGAGATGTGAGGAGGCGATAGCGAGCGGGCTTTTACAGGGCTCTCATCAGGAAGCGATAGAAGGGTGTATGGCAGACAGCGAACAGGTTTCCCGCAGGCGATTTCTTCGGCAGAGTGTAAGTTTCAGCGCGTTCGCGGGCTTGAGTTGCGCTGTTCCTGGCCTGGCGGAGGGCTGGGCGAAGGCGAAGGCTTCGAGCACGCCGGCGACCGGTGCGCGGCATGCGTTGATTGTGGGCGACTGGGGGCGGGACAACTCGCAGCTGGGACAACGCGCGGTGGCGGCGGCGATGCAGCGGTACCAGGCGGAGCGCGGACTGAAGACGGAGGCGCTGCTGATGCTGGGGGACAGCTGGTATGGCGAGCTCGAGGGTGGGATTAAGAGCCCGCGATGGCAGTGGCAGTTTGAGGAGATGTATCCGAAGAGCGCGTTTGATTGCCCGGCGTACTCGGTGCTGGGCAACCACGATTATCAGATGTGGTCGGGCAGCAAGGTCGAGGCAGAGCTCGCGTATGCGAAGGTGCCGGGGACGCGGTGGACGATGCCGGCGCGGTGGTATCGGTATGAGTTTCCGCGGGTGAATCCGTTGATGACGGTGATTGCGCTCGACAGCAACATGCCGCGAGCGGCAAAGGTCGGGGGCAAGGGTGCGGGGCGGGACTTTACGCTGACGGAGACGGAGCGGATGGAGCAGCTGGCGTGGTTTGAGGCGGAGCTGAAGAAGCCGCGCACGACGCCATTCCTGACGGTGATTGCGCATCATCCGGTGTACTCGGATGGGCCGCATGGCGATCACAAGGTGCTGATTGAGGACTGGGATCCACTGCTGCGCGAGCATAAGGTGCAGCTTTACCTGGCGGGGCACGATCACGACCTGCAGCACCTGGAGTTTGAGAAGCATCCGACGAGCTTTTTTCTGTCGGGTGCGGGTGGCGCGGATCTGTATGACCTGACGATTCAGCCTGCGGTGCGCGGGCCGTACGCGGAGAAGGTGTTCGGGTTCAGCCATTTGGAGCTGACGGCGGAGCGGATGGTGCTGCGGCATGTGAACGCTGAGGGTGTGGTGGTGCATGCGTTTGCGAAGACGCCGAATGGAGATGTGGCGTTGCTGGCGTAGTTTGGCGGATGCAGCCGATGTTTACGGATCAAGCGATGATGCAGCCCGGGCGCCTCGCGGTAGGATGGGAGGCATGTTCGTACACATATTTTCCTTTCGTTGGCATGCCGAAGCGAGTGAGTCGCAGAAGGCTCGGGCTGTTGAGGCGATTCGCGCGTTTGCGGGGCAGATTCCCGGGCTGATCTCGGTCTATGCGGGAACGAATGTCTCACCGCGCTCGTTGGGGTACGAGCTGGGAGGCGTGATGCAGTTTACCGATGCGGCCTCGTTTGAGGCCTATACGACGCACGCGCTCCATCAGGCTCTGCTGGTGTGGCTGGTGCCGCTGGTCGATGCCATTGAGATTGATTTTGATGCGGCTGTTTGAAGAGTAACCACTGCTCTGGTGAAGGCTGGACGTTGGCGGACGCTAGGTCAGAGCTGTGTGATGGCTGGGGCCACGAGGTCTTCGCCGGTCATGTCTATGGGCTTTTCGAGATGGAGCAGGCTGAGGATGGTGGGGGATATGTCTCGCAGGCTGCCGGCGGGACGAAGGCTGGCGTAGTTGCCCTGGTCGGTGACGTATAAGAAGGGGACGGGGTTGGTGGTGTGGGCGGTGTGTGGGCCGCCGGTGAGTGGATCGATGAGGAGTTCGGCGTTGCCGTGGTCGGCGGTGACGAGGAGGCTGCCGCTGCGCTGGCGGATGGCGGCGTAGATGCGGCCGAGCTCGGTGTCGACGGTTTCGACGGCGCGGATGGTGGGTTCAAGTTTGCCGGAGTGGCCGACCATGTCGGCGTTGGCGAAGTTGACGATGATGACGTCGAAGGCGGTGTCGTTGACGGCTTTGATGACGGCGTCGGCGATGCCGGCGGCGGACATCTCGGGGGCGAGGTCGTAGGTGGCGACTTTCTGTGAGGGGACGAGGGCGCGGTCTTCGCCGGGGAAGGGTTTTTCGATGCCGCCATTGAAGAAGTAGGTGACGTGGGCGTACTTTTCGGTCTCGGCGACACGAAGGTTGCGGAGGTTGGCCTGTGCCATGAGGTTGGCGAGGAGGTTGTCCATGGACTCGGGCGGGATGACGACGGGGAGACGGAAGTTGCGGTCGTACTGGGTCATGCAGACGAAGTGGAGGTTTTGAGGAGCCTGGGAGCGGGGGATCTCGGCGTCGAGGGCATCGGCGGCTGGGAGGTCGAGGGCGTTGTCTTTGGTGAGGCCGCCGGGGAGGGACGAGTTGCGGGCGAGGACGCGGGTGATTTGGCGGACGCGGTCGGCGCGGTAGTTGAAGCAGAGGCAGACGTCGTTCGAGCGGATGGGGCCGATGGGCGCGCCATGGGCGTCGATGACGGTGAAGGGCGGGATGAACTCGTCGGTGGTACTGGAGTTGTAGAGGTCGCGGATGCGGGCGACGGGGTCGCCGTACTGACCGCCGGCGGGGGTGCCGGTGACCATGGCGTCGAAGGCCTGACGCTCTTTTTCCCAGCGCAGGTCGCGATCCATGGCGAAGTAGCGGCCGGAGATGCTGGCGATCTGGCCGATGCCAAGGTCGCGGAGTTGCTGCTGGAGGGCTTCGAGGTAGCCGAGGCCGCTGGTGGGCATGGTGTCGCGGCCGTCCATGAAGGCGTGGATGAAGACGCGGGTGAGTTTGTGCTGCGCGGCGAGGCGAAGGAGGGCGTAGAGATGGCGCTGATGGGAGTGGACGCCGCCGTCGGACAGGAGGCCGATGAGGTGGAGGGCGGTTCCCTGCTCCGCGGCGAGGGTGATGGCGGCGACGAGGGTGGGGTCAGTGAAGAAGGTGCCGTCGAGGATGGCGGTGTCGATGCGGGTCATGTCCATACGGACGACGCGGCCGGCGCCGAGGTTGAGATGGCCGACTTCGCTGTTGCCCATCTGGCCGTCGGGCAGGCCGACGAAGTGGTCGGAAGCGCGGAGGAGGGTATTGGGGTACTCGGCAAGGAGCTTGTCGTAGGTGGGTTTGCGGGCAAGGGCGATGGCGTTGCCGTGGGTCTCGGGGCGGTAGCCCCAGCCGTCGAGGATGGTGAGGACGATGGGTTTGGACATGCAGGGTCAAGGATAGCAAGGCATAGCGGGGGGAGGTGGGGAGCCTGGGTGGAGCGGCGGTTCTACCACCAAGGTGTGAGAGGACGGCAGGTAACGTCACCTGTTTGAGGGATTCTGCTGCGGGGTGAAGGTGGGCAGACTATGGGAAGTCGGGCGTCGATGCGATGCGGAAAGAGGATGGGTCAAACGCATGAAGCAGAGGATCATGATTGCAGTTCTGGTTGCGGTAGCGATGTGTGAGTCGGCGGGTGCCCAGGTGGCGTCGGTGTGGACGAAGATCGTTGCGGAGAACTATGCGAATCCGGTGACGGTGATGGTGACGGTGCCGACGAGTGAGACGGTGACGGTGCGCTGGGGATCGGGCACCACGTTTGTGA
>CAXSEC010000215.1:0-3925 GCA_964236325.1 uncultured Acidobacteriaceae bacterium
TGGCCTGGGAGCTGCTCTGGGCCCTCTGCCTCGGCTTCCTGCTCTCCGCCATCGTGGAAGCCGTCGTCTCGAAAGAACAACTCGGCAAGCTCCTCCCCGACTCCTCCCCTAAGACCATCGTTCTCGCCTCCGCCCTCGGCGCCGCCAGCTCCTCCTGCTCCTACGCGGCGACAGCCCTGGCGCGGTCGTTATTCCGCAAGGGCGCGGACTTCATCGCCGCCATCGCCTTCCAGTTCGCTTCCACCAACCTCGTCGTAGAACTCAGCGTCCTCCTCGCCGTCCTGCTCGGCTGGCAGTTCACCCTGGCCGAGTTCACCGGCGGCCCCATCATGATCGCCCTCATCGTCCTCATGCTCCGCGCCACCCTCACCCCAAAGCTCATCGAAGCCGCCCGCAAGCAGGCCGAGCAGGGCCTCGTAGGCAAAATGGAAGGCCACGCCGCGATGGACATGAGCCTGCATGAGGGCAGCTTCTGGCAGAAACTCACCTCGCCTGCCGGCTTCACCGCCACCAGCCACTACTTCTGGATGGACTGGTACTCGCTCTGGCCTGACATCGCCGGCGGCCTGCTCATCTCCGGCTGCCTCGCCGCCTGGGTGCCGCAGCACGTCTGGCAGGGCTTCTTCCTGGTCGGCCACCCCACCCTCGCCAAACTCTGGGGACCGCTCATCGGTCCGCTCGTCGCCGTCCTCTCCTTCGTCTGCTCGGTCGGTAACGTCCCCCTCGCCGCCGTGCTCTGGAACGGCGGCATCAGCTTCGGCGGAGTCATCGCCTTCCTCTTCGCCGACCTCATCATCCTTCCCATCCTCAACATCTACCGCAAGTACTACGGCCTTAGAGTCGCCGGCCTGCTCTTTGTCACCTTCTACGCCGCCATGGCGCTCGCCGCCCTCGCCGTCGAGCTCCTCTTCGGCGCCCTCCACCTCATCCCGCAGCAGCGCTCGGCCCACATCATGACCGAAAGCCTCCGCTGGAACTACACCTCCATCCTTAACATCCTCTTCCTCGCCCTCACCGCCGTCCTCCTCTGGCGCTTCCTCCGCACCGGCGGCCCCGCAATGCTGCGCATGATGGACGAAGCCCCACCCGAAGGCGCACCCAACCACCAGCACTGCTGCCACTAGGCAAGTCCGTATCATCGGAGACATGCTCCTCTACGCCGCCACCTCGAACCCCGGCAAGCTCCGCGACTTCGCCGCCCACGCCGACATCCAGCCCCTTCCCAACCTCGCCGACACCCCTCCACCCCCGGAGGACGCCCCCACCTTCGCCGGGAACGCCCGCACCAAGGCTATCTACTACTCGCAACAAAGTCCCGGCCGGCTCGTCCTCGCCGACGACTCCGGCCTCGAGATCGACGCCCTCCACGGCGCCCCCGGCGTCCGCTCCGCCCGCTTCGCCGACGACCGCAACTACGTCACCCGCCGTCCCCTGCCACCCGACCAGCGCAACAATCTCTGCGTCCTCGACGCCCTCGCCACCACCCGCGACGGCGATCGCCAGGCCCGCTATCGCTGCGCCCTCGCCCTCGCGCGCGATGGCCAAATCCTCGCCGAAGCCGAGGGCGCCGTCGACGGCGAGATCCTCGCCATACCCCGCGGCAACGGCGGCTTCGGCTACGACCCGCTCTTCCTCCTGCCCGACCTCGGCATCACCATGGCCGAACTCACCCCGCGGGCCAAGCTCGATCTCAGCCATCGTGGCCGCGCCCTCAAAGCCCTGCTGGCAAAATTTGATCCCGCTTGATCGGCGCCTGACCCATCTGCATCCGCCCGCGATATCGCACAAACTTGACGGTAATCGCACACCTATGCCTTCAAAGATTGACCACCGTTCCACCCCGGCAGAATAATCGTTCTGCTGCTCTTCGTCCGCCCGGGCCATAACCGCGCAGGAATGCCAAGGAGCCTCCAAAGGAGCCCAAAATGGCCGCAACCGCACCCATGGCAGCACCGGACCTCGCGCAATCGCCCACCGGCAAGCGCCGCGGCGTCCAGCCCCTCCGCGCCGGCCAGGGACACTCCTTTCTCTGGCGCAAGCTCCACTCGCTCTCCGGCATCGTGCCTATCGGCGCCTTCCTCATCGAGCACATCATCTCCAACTTCGAAACCTGGAATGGCCCCCTCGCCTACGCCCAGCAGGTCAAGTTCCTCAACGGCCTCCCCCTCGTCCGCATCCTCGAGTGGGCCTTCATCTTCATCCCGCTCGCCTTCCACGCCGGCTACGGCGTTTTCATCACCATCCGCGGTCGCGCCAACGTCAACGTCTACCCCTGGGCGTCCAACTGGATGTACATCTCCCAGCGCGTCACTGGCGTCATCGCCCTCGCCTACATCATCCAGCACATCTGGCGCCAGCGCTTTAGCGGAGTCTCACTCCCGGAACACCCCGGCGCCGCCTTCGCCAAGGTCCAGCACGAGCTCTCGAACCCCTGGATGCTCGCCATCTACGTCATCGCCATGGTCGCCACCACCTGGCACTTCGCTTACGGCATCTGGCTCTTCTCGGCCAAGTGGGGCATCACCCCCGGCGAGCGCGCCCGCAAGCGCATGGGCTACGCCTGCGCCGCCCTCGGCTCCGCCCTGTGCCTGATGGGCTTCATCAGCATTTACGCCGTCATCTGGAAGTACCCCAACGCCCCCGCCGACGTCATGCCCGCCCAACCCGCCGGCATCGTCCAACCCGCTCCCACCACCGTCGCCCCAGGCACCACCAACCCCACCCAGCCTGGCGAGGTCAGATGAAATACGTTCCGCGACGGCGGCTCACTAAATGAGTGGCTCTGCGGTCGTTCTGTCTTGCTTAGCCATTGCCGGCTTTTTCTCCATGTTTGTCGGAGTTGTTCTAACCAATGTGGCTGTTCAGCAAATGCGCAGAGCCCTCAACCAGCATCGGCTTCCAGAGGAACAGCTCAGATGGCACGACGCCGTACAGTACGTCGCTCAAAG
This sequence comes from uncultured Acidobacteriaceae bacterium, assembly GCA_964236325.1. GTDB lineage: Bacteria > Acidobacteriota > Terriglobia > Terriglobales > Acidobacteriaceae > Edaphobacter. The sequence goes on from CAXSEC010000215.1 coordinate 2,949, forward strand.
AGTTATTGATGAGTACCGACGGACCCAGCCCGAGGGCCCGCTTTACCGCAAACTGAGGGCTGGATACTGGATTGCTGGTGTGGGTGGCTTCGTGATGATTGGTAGCGCGTTTGCGCTGAAGTTTACTTAGGGAGTCGAGGCACTCATGGCAACCACACCCCGCATCATCGTCGTAGGCGGAGGCCTCGCCGGCCTCGCCGCCGTCATCAAGATCGCCGAAGCCGGCGGCACCGTCGACCTCTTCTCGATCGTCCCCGTCAAGCGCTCGCACTCCGTCTGCGCCCAGGGCGGCATCAACGCCGCCAAAGACCTCAAAGGCGAGGGCGACACCGTCCTCAAGCACTTCGACGACACCGTCTACGGCGGCGACTTCCTCGCCAATCAGACCCCCGTCAAGCAGATGACCGCCCAGGGCCCCGCCATCATCGACCTGCTCGACCGCATGGGCGTCCCCTTTAACCGAACCCCTGAAGGCCTGCTCGACTTCCGCCGCTTCGGCGGCACCCTCTACCAGCGCACCGCCTTCGCCGGAGCCACCACTGGCCAGCAACTGCTCTACGCCCTCGACGAGCAGGTCCGCCGCTACGAGTCCGAAGGCAAGGTCACCAAGTACGAGGGCTGGGAGTTCATGTCTGCCGTCCTCGACGCCAATGGTGCCGCCCGTGGCATCTCAGCCATGGACCTTCGCACCATGGAGATGCGCACCTTCCCCGCCGACGCCATCATCATGTGTACCGGCGGCATCGGTGCCATCTTTGGTAAATCCACCAACTCTGTCGTTTGCACCGGCTCCGCGCAGGCCGCGCTCTACCAGCAGGGTGCATTCTACGCCAACGGCGAGTTCATTCAGGTCCACCCCACCGCCATCCCCGGCGAAGACAAGCTCCGCCTCATGTCGGAATCCGCCCGCGGCGAAGGCGGCCGGGTCTGGGTTCCTCGTAAGCCCAGCGACCCACGCCCTGCCAAGACCATCCCCG
>CAXSEC010000216.1:0-2665 GCA_964236325.1 uncultured Acidobacteriaceae bacterium
TCTATCCCGTGCCCCCGGTAGCGCAGTACCCCGTCGATCAGCTCAGCCACCAGCACACAGCTCTTCTGACTGCCCGCATCCACCACCGTGATCAGGCTCTCCGGCTTTTGCGTCATCGACCCACAACCTTCGCCGCCAGATGCCGCAGCGCCCCTCCAAAATGAGGCCCCTTCGCCGACACCGCAGCCGCGTCACCAACACCCGATACCGAAGCCGGTCTGGCCGCCGCATGCGCCGTCGTCGCAACCCTTCGTACACCCTTCTTCATCGGAACCGCCGCCGCCGCCTTCGCCACCGCAGCCGTCGGCGCCACACTGTTCAGCGGCACCTGCGATCCCTGCTGCATCTCGAGCACCGCCTGCCGGTCGTACCGCATATCCACACTCGCCAGCTTCGGATACTGCGCGCGCCACTCCGCCAGATGCGCCTCGTACTTCCGATATCGCTCCAGATAATCCGTATCGCCGAAGTGCACCAGCACCTCCGCCCCGCTGTCCGGAATCAGCGCCTTCACATCCTCCGGGTTCGATAGATCCACCTCGCTCAACTTCGCCGAGATATGCTCGCCCGTCGCATCCATCGCCGTCATGAAGTCAGCAAAGATCTTCATCCGCGCCGCCCGTACACTCACCGGGTCCGCCGCCAGAACTCCTGTCACCACCGGAAACGAGTAGGTCCCGCCGGCAGCGCTGCTCTGTCCTCCAGGCTGTCGCAGGTCCAGCAGCACCCCATGCGCATCCACCAGCCCGATCTGTCCCTTCTCTCGCACAAACGCGATCGGCGACCGCTCCACCACGCTCGCCCGCAGATGGTCCGGCAGCAGCCGCATCACTGTCGCCCGCTCTACCCACGGCAGCGCCTCAAGCGTCGCCTTCTGTGCCTCCAGCGACAGACTGAACACGTTTCGCCCCACATCGTCGCGCAGCGCGCCCAGCATCTCCGCCCGGCTCAGCCGTTCATTGCCAACCGTCTCTATCGCCGTCGTCGCCGGAACCACAAACCTCTGGTCCCGCAGCATCAACCGGTGCGTCGCCACTGCTCCAACCGCAACCGCTCCCACTATCGCCAGCCCCACCAACCCGGCAATCACCTTGCCGGCCATCGTCTCCGGCACCCCGCTGCGAAACGTCAGCCGCACACCCGTCCGCTTCCGCCCCCGGTTGTACCCTCCGTCGCCCTCCGCAACCTCTTCGTCCGCCTCCACTTCGCGGCGCGGTCGACGAGGCGCAACCGGCTGCGGTCCCTTCCGCCGGCCCCCCGCAAATCTCTCCTGTGGCGCCGTAATCAACGTGCCCACCTATTCCCTTCGTATCTCTCGCTCCACCGGCCAGAGCCAGGCCGCGCCAGCATCGCCTCCCCGACTATAACCCGCCACCCGCCTGCCCTTTACCCCCACCGCCCCCACGTATCTCCGGAGGAACACCCACCGACCTCTAACCCGCAGCAACCCAACCTGGTCGTCATTCCGACCGAAGCGCAGCAGGATAAGGAACCTGCTTCTCTACCGGCAACGCTCACGCCTACCTCATCCAACCGCTCGACCCTGCTTGCCTGCATCGTGATAATCCCGACCGGGCGAAGCGAAGGGCCGTCCCCTCACCCCGCCAGCGCCGCCACCAACCCCGCCGCCGCCGCGCTCACGCTCCCAGCCCCCAGCGTCAGCACCACATCTCCCTCCCGCGCCTCCGCCGCCAGCCTTCCCACCGCCACCTCCATCGACCCCGCATACCGCACCGCCCCATCCCCGCGCTCGCGCCCGATCGCCGCCACCAGCGTCTCCGCCGTTATCCCGGCAATCGGCTCCTCGCTCGCCGCATAGATATCCACCACCTCCACCCGGTCCGCCGCCCCGAACGCCCCGGCAAACTCCGTCATCAGGTCCCGCGTCCGGGTGTACCGGTGCGGCTGGAACAGCACCAACACCCGCCCATACCCGCACTCCCGCGCCGCCTGCAGCGTTGCCAGCACCTCCGTCGGATGATGACCATAATCATCCACCACCGTTACCCCGCGCACGACGCCTCGAGTCTGGAAGCGCCGGTCAACCCCCCGAAAACTCGCCAGCCCCGCTGCAATCTGCTCCGGAGCCACCCCCAGCTGCACCCCGAGCGCCACCGCCGCCGTCGCATTCAGCACGTTATGGCGACCCGGCACATGCAGCGCAAACGGTCCCATCGCCCCCTCCCCCTCGGCCGTCACCATAAACCGAGACTGCGCGTCATCAGCCCGGTCTGCCGGCAGCCGCTCCACCCGAAACTCCGCCTCCGCACTCTCCCCATAGGTAAACACCCGCCGCTTCACCCGCGGCAGCACCGCTGCCAGCAGCGGGTCATCCACACATACCGTCGTCGCCCCATAGAACGGCATCCGGTCCATAAACTCCACAAACGCATCCTCCACATCCGCCATATCTCGGTAGCAATCCATATGCTCCCGATCCAGGTTCGTCACCACCCCCAGCACCGGTGACAGCTTCAGAAAGCTCCGATCGCTCTCATCCGCCTCGACCACCAGATACTGCGACGTCCCCAGCCGCGCATTCGACCCCAGCGCATTCACCCGCCCCCCCACCCCCCCCCCCCGGGCCCGCCCCCCCCCCCCCCCCGCCGCCCGCCCCCCGCCCGCCCCCGCGCGCCCCCCCGCGCTCGCGCCCCCCGCCAGCCCC
>CAXSEC010000216.1:2675-3902 GCA_964236325.1 uncultured Acidobacteriaceae bacterium
GGGTCCAGCCCCCCGCCCGCCAGGACCGCCGCCACCATGCTCGTCGTCGTCGTCTTCCCGTGCATCCCGGCAATCGCGATCCCGTACCGCAGCCGCATCATCTCCGCCAGCATCTCCGCTCGTGGAATGACCGGGATCCGCCGCGCCCGCGCCTCCACCACCTCAGCATTCGCCGCGTTCAGCGCCGAGGTCGTCACCACCACATCGCACGCCGCTACATTCGCCGCCGCATGCCCCTCAAAGATCCGCGCCCCCATCCCCAGCAGCCGGTCCGTCGTCGCACTCCGCCGCAGATCCGACCCCGAAACCGCATACCCCATCGTCAGCAGAATCTCCGCAATCCCACTCATCCCGATCCCGCCAATCCCAATAAAATGCACACGTTGCGAGACCGCAAACAGCAGGTGCCCCGGCTTCACCCCAACCAAACTCATCCCAACCCTCTTTCCTGACGCCCACCGATCTTCGGTAAGATCCGCACCGCATTCTTAGCTGTCATTGCGAGCGCAGCGAGGAACCCCCGCATTTCGCCTCTCACTCGGAGCGAAGCGACGCGTAAAGCGTCTCCAACCCTCCGCGCAACCTCCGGCCAGATCCTGTGTCTAATCTACTGTGAGGCGGACCGACTCCCCCGGCCGGCATCGCAAGAGCTAGCCAGCCACGCAATCCGGGCTCGACAGCAACACCGGACAAGCGAAGGCAGGCAGCCAGGGTCAGAATCATGCAGATCGCACGGACAATCCGCAACGTCTTCGGTACGGCCCTCATCGCGGGAGCCATGCTCGTCGCTCCTGCCGCCGCCCACGCGCGCATCTTCCTGTCCATCGGCATCGCCCCACCTGAGATCCCGGTCTACACCCAGCCCGACATTCCTGGAGACGGCTACATCTGGACCCCCGGCTACTGGGCCTACGGCGATGAAGGCTACTACTGGGTCGATGGCGCCTGGGTGCTTCCTCCCTATGAAGGTGCTCTCTGGACGCCCGGCTACTGGGGCGGCGGCGATGGCGGCAACTACCTTTGGAACGCCGGCTACTGGGGTCCGACCGTCGGCTACTACGGCGGCATCAACTACGGCTTCGGCTACTTTGGCATCGGCTTCTACGGCGGCTTCTGGAACGGCGGCCGCTTCTGGTACAACCGCGGCTACAACAACTTCGGCCGCTTCGGCGGTGGCTTCGGCCGCGTCTACGACCGTCCCTTTGCCGGTGGCAGCTTCCACGGCGG
>CAXSEC010000217.1:0-3814 GCA_964236325.1 uncultured Acidobacteriaceae bacterium
ACGCACCCTGCCCCCCGAGCAGCGCCAGGCAGCCCTCGCCTCCGGTCGTTACACCTCAGACTTCTCGCCCCAGGAGCGCTCCACGCTGAACAACCTGAACGAAGTCGAGCCGCTTTTGCCGCCGCCACCGCCACCGCGTACTGCCTACCCGAACGCCCCGCCCCGCTGAGGGAAGTTACGTGAGGGCATAGAGCAATCTCGATCGCCATGAACCGTAAACCATGACTCGTAATCTGTCGCTTTCCTTCCGAGCAAAGTAAGGAACCTCGGCATCTGTCGTCACGGCCGAGCAAAGCGACACGTTCTCTCACCGAAAGCCACACAGCATCCCTTCAAGCAATGTGCTCTATTGCTTGAGGAAGTTCTTCGCCAGGAACAGCACGTTCGCCGGCCGCTCCGCCAGCCGCCGCATAAAGTAGGGGTACCACTCCGTCCCGAACGGCAGATACACCCGCACCTTGTAGCCCTCACCCACCAGCGCCCGCTGCAGGTCGCGCCGAATCCCGTACAGCATCTGGAACTCAAACGCATCCTTCGCCAGGCCATGCTGCTGCACAAAGCTGCGCAGCCGGTTGATCAGGCGCTCGTCGTGGGTCGCCATGCCGCAGAAGACACCACTCGTCGCCAGGTACATCATCAACGCCGCATAGTTCTCATCCACATCGCGCTTCTCCGCAAACGCCTTCTCGGCCGGCTCCTTGTACGCGCCCTTGCACAGCCGTATGCGGATACCCTGCTCCACCAGTCGCTTTGCATCATCCGCCGTGCGATACAGATACGCCTGCAGCACGCTGCCGACGCGTCCCTGCATGCCCGGCCGGCGGTGCAGTCGCTCCGTCATCGCCAGCGTCGCCTCCGTGTAGGCCGAGCCTTCCATATCGATCCGTACAAACGAGTCCACCGCCGCCGCGTGCTCCAGCATCTCGCCCACAATCCGCTCCGCCAGCGCGGGATCGATGTCCATGCCCACCTGCGTCAGCTTCACACTCACGTTCGCGTCCAGCCCACGTTCCGCAATCGCGTCCAGCAGCTGGTGGTACACATCCGCACTCGCCCGCGCCGCCCGCTCTTCGAGCACGCTCTCGCCCAGCGAGTCCAGCGTCACCGTCATGCCCTCGCGATTCAGCGCCTCACATGCCGCAATTGCCTCAGCCGGCTGCATGCCGGCCACAAACCGCTGCGAGACCCGTCGGCCCGCGACCGACCGTTCAGAAAATGCACGAAGAGCAGAGTTGCCAGAGAGCGCGAGAAATGCAGATCGAAGCACCGAGAGACCCTTTCACAACATCCTTCGCCACACAGTACGGTGTGCGGCGTTCATCCGCCACCTGGCCGAACGCCTGTTTGCGCCTGCCCGGGCACCCTATTCTCCCACGCGCCCGCGTCGCTCGGCTTGATGCTTCCACCATTACGCCGCGGATCGGCTGTCTCATCAATCGACCACTCTTGCGTCCGCATTCGGCCCGAGACCAGGACCGGCCCGCACCCACTCCCTGCTACACTCCCGACATGCCGGAAGACTTCACACCACCGCCACCACCCGCGCCGCAGAACCCGTTCCAGAGCCCGTCACACGCCTCTCCCTTCCCGCCATCCGGCTATCCGGCGTACCCCGGCTTTGCTGGAGTTCCACCCGCGCGCCGGCGCTCCGCCTGGTTCTACATCGCCACCATCGGCGGCTCCGTCGCCGCCATCTTCCTGGTCCTCTGGCTCTTCATCTGGGCCACTATGCGCAGCACCTCCGATACCGCCTCTACCGGCTTCAACTCCAGCTCGATCGGCGTCATCGACATCAGCGGCGTCATCCTCGACGCGGAAAAGGTCGACACCCAGCTGCGCCGCTTCGGCGAGGATGACTCCGTCAAAGCCATCATCCTCCACATCAACTCCCCCGGCGGCGGCGCCGCGGCCTCGCAGGAGATCTACCACGAAGTCCTCCGCGTTCGTCAGGAGAACCATAAGAAAATCATCGCCTCGGTCGAGACCGTTGGCGCCTCCGGCGCCTACTACATCGCCAGCGCATGCGATCGCATCTACGCCAACGACGCCTCCATCGTCGGCTCCATCGGCGTCATCATGGAATGGACCAACTACGGCGATCTCCTCCGCTGGGCCAAGCTCAAAAACATCGTCATCCACGCCGGCGAACTCAAGGATGCCGGCGATCCCAGCCGTGACCTCACCCCGAAAGAGACCGCCTACTTCCAGTCCCTCGTCGACAACATGTACACCCAGTTCGTGCACGACGTCGCCACCGGCCGGCACACCACCGACGACAAGATCCGCCCACTCGCCACCGGTCAGGTCTGGACCGGCCAGCAGTCGCTTCCGCTCGGCCTCATCGATAAAGTCGGCGGCTTCCGCGTCGCCCTCATCGATACCGCCCGCTCCGTCGGCATCTCCGGCGAGCCCGCGATCGCGCGCCCCTCGAGCCAGAAGCGCGGCCTGATCGGTCTGCTCAACTCGGACCCCGACGACCTATTTCCCAGCCCCTCGAAACTCCTCGACCGCGCCCCCGGCTTCTACTTCATGTGGAAGTAAGCCGTTCCTGAGAGAGCCTCGGCGGTCCAGCCGCGCCCTAGGCATCTCTGTTACACGGCCACTCCTCCCGCGCCCTGAGCAGCCTCATCCTTCACCGGAACCGCTTTGCCCATCTGGCTGACAACCGCCAAACCCCTCAGTTACAATCAGATGGACTGCTATCCTCCATGCTGCAGCGCTTCTGAAAGGATCTCTAGATGACCAAAGCCGACCTCGTCGACAAGGTAACCTCACTAGGTGATCTCACCCGTCGCGACGGCGAAGTCATCGTCGATACCCTCTTTGAGTCCGTCATCGGCGCCCTCAAGGAAGGCGACAAGATCGAAATACGCGGCTTCGGCAGCTTCCGTACCCGCCAGCGCAAACCCCGCATCGGCCGCAACCCCAAGACCGGCGAGCGCGTCGACGTGCCCGCCAAGCGCGTCCCCTTCTTCAAGCCCTCCAAGGAGCTCCGCGATACCGTCAACATCAAGACTCACGGCGGCGAGATCGAAGCGCATCTCTCGCCCAAGGTCGAAAAAGCGATTGCCGGCGCCATCGACAAGCATCATCCGCCTGCGATGTAGCACCTCTCGGCTCATTCAAACGGCAGGCCCGAACCTCACGTTCGGGCCTCCGTGCGTTGGCCTTACCTCGCCTCAAACGACGGCGGCTCATCCCCCTTGCCCACACCCCACGTCTTCTCCGGCGCCGTCCCCAGATCAAACTCCAGCCGCCCGCCCTTCATCGCAAAGCTCTCCGGCAGCCACGTCTTCGAGCTCGCCTTTCCATCCACCTTCACCCCCTGCACATAGATCGCCGTCGTCCCCGCCGCCTTCGCCGTGATCCGCACCGCCGCCACCGCCGCCTGCGCTGCCGGCCCCTCCCACGGCCGCCCGCCGGCCCTGATGGTGGCGCTGCACGTCTGGTCGCTCTGCCACGGCATCGCCGCCCTGTTCACCGGCGTACCCTCGCCGGGCCGCCGGCCGCTGCCGATGACGCCGGAGGAGCTGCTGGAAGCGGGGCTGCTGGTCTATCTGCGCTCTCTCGGGCTCGGCGGATAACAAGCTCGTGAGCATCTTTACGCGGCGACCGGGAAGGCGCATCTATGTAAATGTGATTAACATTCACTCCCGGAGCCGCCCCATGTCGTACGTCACTGCCCGCCTGGATGAAGTCGGCCGTCCCGCCTGGATCGCGCTGACCATCCTCGGCTTCTGGTTCTGGTGGCCGGTCGGCTTGGCCGTGCTCGCCTATTGCGCCTTCAACCGCCGCCGTCACCGCGCCATGGCCG
>CAXSEC010000218.1:0-3776 GCA_964236325.1 uncultured Acidobacteriaceae bacterium
TGCGGGTCTGGGTGGGATCAGGGCTGGGAGGCGCTGGTGGTTGGGGCCTGCGCTGGTGACGGGAATGATGGTGCTGACGGGGATCTCGCAGTGGGGCATTCTGCCGCGGATGGAGGTGGACCGCGCGGCGGCGGGCGGCGATGTTGCGGCAGCCGCGGAGAGTGATCCGGCGCGGGTGGACTTCGATCGACTGCACCGGCTATCGGAACGGGTGGAGGGTGGAGTGCTGTTGCTGGGCGTGGGGGCGACGATGTTGCTGGCGCTTGAGGGTGAGGCGCGGCCAGTCTAGCGGTTTGTCTACGGGGCTTTTACTGGACTGTCAGGGTTGCGGTGATGGTGTGCTGGAGGACGGAGCCATCCAGGTTGGTGGTGGTGCCCGTGATGACGATCGGGTAGGTGATAGCTGCGGGCTGGGCGGCGTTGGTGGAGTTGATGCGGGCGCCGCAGCCGCACAGGGCCAGAGCTGCCAGGCTGACGACCAGAGCGCGGCGGCGATTGCGTGACAACCCAAGCATGAGAAGCGGGCAGAGGGAGGCGATCGCGAGCAGGCTGCGGCGTGACGAGGGTCGGCTGTGGTTGGTGGCGCTGGCAAGGGCGGTTGGTGTGATCACTGAGAGCGTGAAGCTGGTGACGGCGCCCCCGGGGGGAATGACTGGCGGATCGAAGTTTGCGGTGAAGCCGACAGGCAGGGCTGACGCGCTGAGGGTGATGGGACCGGCGAGCGACCCCGAGCCGGAGGTATTCAGCGAGACGGTAAACTGCGCGGTTGCGCCGGAGGTAACGGTCTGAGCGGCCGTACCCGCCATGCTGAAGCTGAAGTCTGGGGCAACGGGCGGCGTTCCGATGACGAAGTTTAAGGCGGGCGATTGTGCGGAGAGGAAGTCGGCGTCTCCGGAGTAGATGGCGGTGAGGGTGTAGGAGCCGTTTGCGAGGCTGGCGGCCGAGATGGTGGCGGTTCCATCGGCGTTCAGAAGGAGGGTGGAGAGACGGGTGCCGGCGGCGGTCAGAAGGGTGATGGCGCCGGTGGGTATGCCGGTGGTGGACGCTGCGACATGGGCTGTAAGGATCCCGTTTGCCTGGGTGAGCGTGGTGGATGCAGGCGCTTTCGTGATGGTCAGGTAGGCCGAGGGGGCGAGCAGCATGTAGTTAGCGGCTGCTGTTCCCTGGAGGGTGAGAGTGATGGGGTAGATGCCGGGTGATGAGGTCGGCGAAGCGGTTGCGGTGACGCTGACAGTGACGTGGGCGGAGTCTGGGGGGAGCAGGCCGGACAAGGTTGCGGTGAGCTGAGGCAGAGGCTGACCGTAGATGCTGGTGAGCGATCCCGCGAGGCTGGCGGTGAGCGGCAGCGGAGAGATCAAGACGGAAAAGATCTGTGACTGGGCCGCGCGTTGGGTCGCACTGCCCGAAAAGGAGGCGAGAAGGCGATGAGTTCCGGCAGACAGCGAGGGGAGACTGAAGCGGGCGACCCCGGCAGAGAGGGTGGTTTGCGAGAGGAGCGTGGTGCTGCCGGTGGTGACGTCCAGCAAGGAGATCGACCCGCTGCCGCTGCCGGGTGAAAGGGCGGCGACAAGGGTGGTGGCTCCGTAGCTCTGGGTGGTGGCGCCGGTAAGTGTAAGGCTGCCCGGGATGAGCGCACCGAGGCCGACGATGGTCGAGATTGAGCCGTCCGCTGCTATCTGGCGGATGCGCTGGTTGCCGGTATCGGCGATCGCAATGACGCCAGCGGGCGAGAGTGCCGCGGCTGAGGGGCTGTCGAGGGTTGCCGTGGAGGCGGGCCCTCCATCGCCCAAAAAGGCCTGGGTTCCATTCCCCGCAAACGGACTGAGTGTCCCGGAGGTGAGATCGAGTTGGAGTACGCGCTGGCTTGCGGCATCGGCAATGAGGAGACCAGAGGGGATGAGAGCTAGGTTTTCTGGCCGAAGAAGCGCCGAGGACGGGGTGCCTCCGGCAATGGTGCTGATGATGTGTGTGCGGGCATCGACTCGGCGAACACGGTGGTTGCCGGTGTCGGCTATGTAGAGGTTGCCGCCGGCATCGATGGCGATGCCGGCGGGAGTATTGAGACTTGCGGCGAGCGCCGAGCCGCCATCGCCGGTGAAGCCCTGGATACCGGTGCCGGCGATGGTGGCCATGTTTCCGGACGAAAGGTCGACGCAGCGGATGCGGTGATTGGCAGAGTCGGCAATGTAGAGAAGGGAGCCCGAGCTGACGGCGAGAGCAGTTGGCGAGGCGAGTCTGGCGCTGACGGCCGGTGCGTTGTCACCCGAGAAGCCGGAGACCCCGGTTCCGGCGATGGTGGTGATCGTTTGTGTGAGGGCATCGATGCGGCGGATGCGTTGATTGTGCGTATCGGCGACGAAGAGGTTTCCGGCGGGATCGAGCGCCACGGCTTGAGGGCTATCGAGTTGAGCTTGCGTTGCCGGTCCAGCGTCTCCGGAGAAGCCCTGGGTGCCTATGCCAACGACGGTGGTTAGAGTTCCCTGGGGGTCAAGACGGCGGATGAGGTGGTTGCCAGCCTCGGCAAAGAAGAGATTGCCCTGCGTGTCATAGACGAGACCGCCTGGGCGAAGGAGCGAGATGGTTGCGGGGAGGCTTGATGGCGGAGGAACGCTCTGCGCCCGCAGGCCTGTCGAGAGCAGCGCGAGTAGGCAGAAAAGGATGGCGCGACGAAGGCGAAAGGAGCTCGGCATAGCCCTGGGGCGAGGATCCTTGACGAAGATGCAGGGAGACTCTGCCTTGACCGTAGCAGGACGAAGTGACGAGTTGAATGCCACGGACGGGCCAGACGCGCTACGCACCTTGCGCACGAAAGCCCCGGCAGGACCGGGGCTTTGTGCGAGCAAGAGCTTGATGCGGTTAGGGGAGCGTTTGGAAGCGGTTGGTGACGGGTTGCAGACCGGTTGCATACGGTTGGTAGACGGGAACCGCGGCGCCGACGATTTCGGTGACAGTGCCCCCGGTTTGCAAGCCGAGCCAGATGTTGCCGGAAGGATCGATTACCAGGGCGTTCTGGCCGCCGAGATAGGAAGGATCTTTCTGGAAGCCACCCGCTGGAGTGAGAGCAGTTCCACTCTTGCTGAAGGCAGCGATGCCGCCGCCGCCGTTCGCTGTCCACACGTTCTGTGCTCCGTCGAGAGCGATGTCCAACGGATTGCTGATGCCAGCACCGGTAACCGGGAAGCCTGGTGCCGTTGCCAAGCTGGCGCCGGTGAGGTAGGTGATGCTGTTGTCTGTCACGCTGGAGGTGTAGACACCAGCGCCGAGGATACTTGTGGAGGCGATGCCGTACGAGGTTGGGGTTGTGACCTGCGTTGTGGTGAAGTTGGTAAGGAAGGTGTTGGTGGCGTCGGGCGATCCGGCGGTAGCGGTGATAGACCCTGTACCGGAGGAGGCCCAGATGCGATTGGCGCCATCGATCATGATGTGATTCGCGGTCCCCAACGTGAGGGTGTTGATTTTGGTGGGGATGACAGCCGTGACAAGACTTGATCCTTTGACGATCTCGTAGAGATCGTTCGAGAGAGTTGAGAAGAAGACGTCTCCAAAACCGTCGGTTGTGATGGAGACGACCGGGCTCACGGTCGGGATGTCGAGGCTACTGCCCGTTCCCGTGCCCGACGGGAGGGTGTAGCGGATGATCTCGCTGGTCGTTGCGCTTCCGACCCACACGTTGTTGGCGATATCAAGGGCGGTGCCTGAGGTGGAGACCGGGGTCGTTCCACCAGTAATAAGACCGCCCGCGGTGACCGGGAAGCAGGCTGCAGGGATTCCAGATT
>CAXSEC010000219.1:0-3740 GCA_964236325.1 uncultured Acidobacteriaceae bacterium
CTGGGCCTGGTGGAAGAACGGCTGCGGACGCGTGGAGCGGATGCGGCGGCGGGGCTTAGTGGCTTTGCGGCGGTGGATGCGGATCGGCGCGGGGCGATTACGCGCGTTGAGAGCCTGAAGGCGGAGCGAAACCGGCTTACGGGCGAGATCGCCGCGCTACGGAAGGCTGGTGGTGATGCAACGGGAGTCACCGAGCAGACGAAGGCGATGAAGGTTGAGGTCGAGGCGCTCGAGGCTACGGCGGCGATGGCCGACGAGCGGCTGCGGACGATGCTGCAGACGCTGCCGAATCTGCCGGCGGGCGATGTGCCGGTGGGTCGGAGCGAGGCGGACAACCTCGTCGAAAAGGTGTGGGGCGCGCAGCCGAAGTTTGACTTCCCTGCTCTGCCGCATTGGGAGATTGGCGAGCGGCTGGGGATTTTGGACTTTGAGCGGGCGGCAAAGATCTCGGGCTCGCGGTTTGTGGTGCAGATGGGCCAGGGAGCGCGGCTGGAGCGGGCGCTGGCGAACTTTATGCTGGACCTGCACACGCGCGAGCACGGGTATACGGAGGTGCTACCGCCGTTCATGGTGAACTCGAAGAGCCTGTTTGGCACCGGGCAGCTGCCGAAGTTTGCCGAGGACCTGTTTCATTGCGACGACAAGGGCGGGTATGTGGCGGGGGAGTTCCAGGAGAGCGATCACTGGCTGATTCCGACGGCCGAGGTGCCGGTGACGAACCTGTTTCGCGACGAGGTGCTGGACGAGGCGGAGCTGCCGGTGGCGTATACGGCTTACACGCCGTGCTTTCGCAGCGAGGCGGGCAGTTATGGCAAGGATGTGCGGGGGTTGATCCGGCAGCACCAGTTTCAGAAGGTGGAGCTGGTGCAGTTTGTGCGGCCGGAGGACTCGGCGGCGGGGCATGAGGCGCTGACGCGGCATGCGGAGACGGTGCTGGAGCGGCTAGGGCTGCCGTATCGGCGGATGCTGCTGTGTACGGGGGATATGGGGTTTGCGGCGGCGAAGACGTACGACCTGGAGGTGTGGCTGCCGGGGCAGGGGCTGTATCGGGAGATTAGCTCGTGCTCGAACTTTGAGGCGTTTCAGGCGCGGCGGGCGAATATCCGGTACAGGCCGGCTGGCGCGAAGAAGGCGGAGTTTCTGCATACGCTGAATGGCAGCGGGCTGGCGGTGGGACGGACGTATCTGGCGGTGCTCGAGAACTATCAGCAGGCGGACGGGACGGTGCGGATCCCGGAGGTGCTGGTGCCGTACATGGGTGGGGAGACGGTGATCGGCAGGCAGCCGGCACGCGGAGGTGCGCGTGTTTAGGTTGCTGCGGAGATATCTGTTCTGGACCTATGAACGGGGGAGCCTGCACTACGACGTGATGGTGACGCTGATTCTGATCTTTCTGTTTGTCTCGCCGCGGCTGATTGACTTCAAGGATCGGCCGGCGGAGACGGTGGCGTTGCAGTCGAGCGAGGTGCTGGTGAAGGAGGCGGGCAGCCGGCATGGCAACAGCCGCTTCATGTATCAGATTCGCGCCGAGGATATGGCGGCGGCGAAGTCTGAGGCGGAGCGGCAGGCGGCGTTTCTGCGGCTGATCGAGCCTATTTCGGGCGAGGTGAGTCTGGAGCACTACGAGCCGGTGAAGGATCCGGCAGGCAAGGTGATTGCGTATAACGTGTGGGTGTTGCGCGAGTGACTTCCGGGGGAATGCGGTGTTGAAGGAGATGAGGGCGGGATGGGATTTGCGATGATGACGGGATTGCGGGCGGCGGCGATTGTTGCGGTGGTATTGAGTGGTCAAGGCGCCTTTGCGCAGGGTGACGCGGCGCACCTGAACGAGGTGCTGCGGCAGATGGATGCGGCCAGTGGGAAGTTCAAGTCGGCAGAGGCAGACTTTCGCAAGGAGCTGTATCAGCGGGTGGTGCGGGAGACGACGACGCAGAGTGGGACGATTTACTTCTTGAAGTCGGGTGCGGCGCTGCAGATGGGGGCGGTGTTTCTGCCGCCGGAGGCCAAGGTGGTGGAGTACAAGGATGGCCGGCTGCGGCTGTTTGATCCGGGTCCGAACCACCTGACGGAGATGGATGGGCGCAGCAACCAGGCGCAGTACGAGAGCTTTCTGACGCTGGGCTTTGGCGGCAGCGGGAAGGATCTGGAGAAGACGTGGAACATCACCGATCAAGGGTCGGAGTCGATGAATGATGGGGCGCAGGCGGTGAAGGTGGAGAAGCTGGATCTTGTGGCGAAGGATGCCTCGCAGCGGAACAGCATTGCGCATGTGACGATCTGGGTGGATCCGACGCGTGCGGTTTCGCTGAAGCAGGAGTTCTTCTTTACGTCGGACGATACGCAGACGGCGATCTACACGCACATTCGGTACAACCAGGGTGTGAACACCAAGCGATACGCGATCAAGACGGATTCGAAGACGACGCGCTGACATCGTGGGGGGCGGGATCGCGCCAGAGAGCGGCGGCGCAGACGATGAGGATGGGGAAGAGTTCGAGGGTGTAGCGCGGCTCGGAGTTGTCGAGGGTTAGTAGCAGGGCGCAGCGGAGGAGCACGAAGGCGGTCATCGAACAGAGCAGGATGCGCTCCTCGCTGTGGGCGGAGGACCTCCAGCGCTGCCAGCCGAGAAGGCCCAGCACCAGGTAGAGCAGGTTGAGGCCCGCGTAGGCGGTGGCGAAGAGGGTTAGGGTGGGGCCGTCGCGCCAGCGCCACCAGGCCAGGGGAACCCCGGTCAGCTCGGTTCTGGGGCGAAGCAGCATGTTGGCGAGACGGGCCGCGGGAAGAAACACATAGTAGCGGGCGAGGCTGTGCTGCTTTCTGGCTTCGGCGAGAGCGGCGAAGCGGGCGTCCAGCTCCGGAGTGGGGTTGGTGGTGGCGTTGTAGTCGGCGAGCAGCTGTTCGGTCTGGGCACGCTGGGTGGGGGAGTCGAAGGCGCGCGAGGGCAGGTCGGTCACGGCGATGGTGGTGCCGTCGTAGTTCCAGTAGACCTCTTCGGTGGAGGCGAAGTCGATGGCCCAGCTGCGATACCAGCGTTGGAAGCCGAGCGGAATCGCCTCGCCGGGATCGGTCGCGTAGCGCGGCGCGAGTGGCTGAAGGAGGTGGAAGGTGTGCCAGTTGCGGGCCGTCCACGGGACCAGGGGAAGTACGACGCAGAGGGCCGCGCCGAGGGCTGGAGCGAGACGGCGGAGACCGGATGCAGGGTGGATGGCAACGCTGCGTCGGCGCCAGCAGACCAGAGCCATGGCCGGCAGAACGGCGACCGAGAGCAGCGCCTGTTCGGGGCGCAGAAGGAGAGAGATGGCCAGGGACGCGGCGATGGCCAGGACCCAGGGGTTCATCAGGACTGGCTGCCGGCGCCAGCGATCGAACGAAAGAAAGGCCGCAGCGATGCTGGCCAGGGTCAAAGTTTCGGTCAGCGGGGTGGCCGTGTAGTTGGCAGTGAAGGGGCAGAGGCAGGCGAGCAGAAGGCAGGCGGCGGCGGCTCGCGGACCGAACAGCCGGCGCGCCAGCACGGCCAGGACGAGGCAGGCGAGCAGATCGACCACCACCTGGATGCGGAGGACGGCGGCAAAGTTTTCGAGGCCAAAGAGCAGAAAGCAGAGCGCGAGGAAGAGTGGGTAGCCGGGCAGCCGGATGATGGTTGGGGAAAACGGGCCGGGCTCCGCGGCAAAGCTGTAGACGTGGTGGGTGAGCAGGTTGCGGGCGATGTTGCCGTAGATCATGGGGTCGCCGAGGAAGGG
>CAXSEC010000220.1:0-3658 GCA_964236325.1 uncultured Acidobacteriaceae bacterium
CGTAGGAAGCACCACCGGCCACACCGCGAATACCTGCGCCCGAAGAGGTGTTCACAACCACACCGCCGCCCTGCTTCACCATCTGGGCCAGCTCGTACTTCATACAGACGAAAGTGCCTCGCAGGTTAATACCAAGAATGCGGTCCCATTCGGCCAGATCGGTCTCGTGGACGGGAGCCGCTTTGTTCTCCACACCAGCATTGTTGTTCGTAAGCGTCCTGTGTTGGCCGGGTGTACATGGTGGTGTTCTGCCTTGATCCTGTACGGATGGCTGATGTTGCTGTGAGCGGTGGGTTGGTGGCTGGTGTTCGTCGTCGTCGGAGCGCGGTGGAGCGTCGGCGGATTGTGGAAGAGACGCTGGGGGCTGGGGCTTCGGTGGCTCGGGTGGCGTTGAAGTATGGCGTGAACGCGAACCAGGTGTTTCAGTGGAGGCGTCTGCATCGGGATGGCAAGCTGGGCGCAGTTGCTGAGCACGTGATGAAGCTGCTTCCGGTCAACATCACGGAGGCGACCGAGCTTGGCAAGCCTGAGCGTCGTAAGCTGGAGCCTTCTCAGATGAAGCTGGCCAGGGATGGTGCGATCCGGATCGAGTTGCCGGGCAAGGTGCGAGTCACGCTTGATGGCAGCGTCGATCCTGCGGTTGTTCGTGCGGTGCTGAAGGGTTTGCGCTCTTGATCGGGCTGCCGGCGTGACGCGGATCTGGATTGCGGCCGGCGTGACGCACATGCGGCGCGGCTTTCATGGGTTGAGCGCGCAGGTGCAGACGGTGCTCGAACAGCAGCCGTTGTCGGGCCATGTGTTTGTCTTTCGCGGGCGGCGTGGCGACATGTGAAGGTGCTGTGGTTCGATGGCGACGGACTTTGCCTGCTGGCCAAGCGGCTGGAACGTGGGCGCTTTGTGTGGCCCCAGGCAAGCAGTGGTACGGTATCTCTAAGCCGTGCGCAGTTGTCGATGCTGCTGGAAGGCATCGACTGGAGAGCACCTCTCCGGACGGCGGAACCGGTGATGGGTGTTTGAGCGATTTGCCCTGTATTCCTTAGAGTTTCTACTGTAAAGCCACACCATTTCATGGCATACTTCGTGCATGCTTGCTGCTGCGCTTCCGGACCTTGAGTCGCTTGATTTAGAAGCGTTGAAGGCGATCATTCTTCATTAGCATGCGCATGCCAGGGTTCAGCAGGAGCGCTTGAGCTCGCGTGCTGGCGAAATCGAACGTCTGGTGCTGCTGGTTGCGAAGTTGAACCAGATGCTGTTCGGCCGCAAGAGCGAGAAGGTGCTGCGCCAGATCGAGCACTGGAGTTTCAGCTTGAAGACCTGCAGGCTGCAAGCGCTGTCGAAGAGATGCAGGCGACAGCTCCGGCAGAGCGACCCGCAGCGGCGAAGCCACGCCGCCGGCCCCTGCCCGAGCATCTTCCGCGTGAGGTTCACACGCACATGCCGGGGCACGATGCGCGTCCCGACTGCGGCGGCCGGCTCCGCGAGCTGGGCGAAGATGTTGCCGAGATGCTGGAGTATGTTCGGGCGAGCTTCAAGGTGCTTCGCCATGTGCGCCCGAAGCTGAGCTGCGATGCCTGCGACCGGATCGTGCATGCGCCGGCACCTTCGCGGCCCATCGACCGAGGGCTTGCCGGACCCGGGCTGCTGGCGCATGTGCTGGTGTCGAAGTACGCCGACCACCAGCCGCTCTACCGGCAGTCCGAAATCTACGCCCGCGAAGGCGTCGATCTGGATCGCTCCACGCTGGCCGGCTGGGTTGGCGCGACCAGCCAACTGCTGGCTCCGCTGGTATCCGCTGTGCGCGACCACGTGCTTTCCGCAAGCAAGCTGCACGCCGACGACACGCCTGTGCCAGTGCTCGCACCCGGCAACGGCAAGACCAAGACTGGAAGGCTCTGGACCTATGTGCGCGACGACCGGCCCTCTGGCGATACGACCGCGCCTGCCGTGTGGTTCGCCTACTCGCCCGACCGCAAGGGCGAGCGGCCACGCGAGCACCTCAAGCTTTACCAGGGTGCGCTCCAGGCCGACGCCTACGCCGGCTCCATCATCTCTACGAAGGAGGAGCGATCTACGAGGTCGCCTGCTGGGCCCATGCCCGGCGCAAGTTCCACGAGATCCACATCGCCCACGCCTCACCAACGACGTCACAAGCCATCGAGCGCATCGCCGCACTCTACGCCATCCAAGCCGAGATACGAGGCAGCACAGCGGAGATCCGAAAGACCGTCCGGCAAGCCAGGGCAAGGCCTCTGCTCGACAACATGCGTCTGTGGCTCGAAGCGACGCTCGCGAAGCTCTCATCCAAGTCCGACACCGCGGCTGCGATCCGCTACGCGCTCTCGCGCTGGCGTGCGCTGACCCGCTACGTCGACGACGGCCAGCTCGAGATAGACAACAACGCCGCCGAACGAGCGCTGCGAGTCGTCGCGCTCGGCCGCAAGAACTTCCTCTTCGCAGGTTCAGACTCGGGAGGAGAACGCGCCGCAGCCATGTACTCGCTGCTCGGCTCAGCCAAACTCAACGGCCTCGATCCCGAGATCTATCTCCACCACGTCCTCAAACGCATCGCCGACCATCCCATCAACAGGATCAAAGACCTGCTGTTTTAGAACCTCGCCCCGCCCACCTAGACTGCACCCTCATAGCTTATGTATCCACATAACGCTACGTGGATACATAAGCTCCGACACCCACCCATAAGAACGGCCCAGAACACACGCTTACGATGTATCCAAGCATGCGCCGTTTGTTGAGGAGGCTTAACCTTTTTCAACGAAGATCACGTAAATGTCGTAGCTTCCCTGCTGAGCAGTACGGTAGTGGCTACCGAAACAGCGCAACTGATCTGGGTCAGATTGCTTCAGAAGCTGAATCCGGATATACGGCGGATTCCCCATAATGGCGTCGAAACCGCCCTTCCGGATGACGTCAGAAAGGCTTCTTTCCAGTCAAACGCGTTCATCCCCCTGTCGTCGGTGTGCATCTGTCCAAGCAGGGTGTCATCGAAGAAATCAGATCCGACCAGCGAATTGCCACACTGTATGTTGCTCGACAGGTCTGGCAGGAAGGTTTCAGACGGGAAGAATGTCTGCTGCATCCCCATTGTTGTCCTGGTTTCGCCTTCCAGAATCTTGAGGTAAAGAGAAAGCATGGTCACTTCGACCGCCCGATAGTCAACATCGACACCGAAGATGTTGTCTCGAACGATCTTGCGTTTAAGGTGGGTCGTGAGGGAGAGCGTTCCAGTGTTGTCCTTGTAGCAGAGTTGCTCTCTCTGTTGACCGGGGTTTGCCTGGAAACCAAACGATGTAGTGTTCGATGACACGCTCGAGAACGCGAATGAGGATGCTGCCCGAATCGCAGGATGGGTCGACAAACGAAGCTTGGAGACTTCGCTTGGCGATTTTCCGTCAAGCTGTTTGCTAATCATCTCGCTAGCGATGTAGTCCACGATGTAGCGAGGTGTGTAGTAAACTCCACCGGCCTTACGTACAAGCGGCTTCAGCTCAGCTTTACAGCTTTTCCGCGTATCTGGACGGTTTTGCCTATGAACTCCTCATAGATTGCCCCGAGAATCTCGATTGGTAGAGTGCTAAACAGGTAAGGGGGTGACCTGCCCCCGATAATCTCTGCCAGTTGAAACTGGGGTTCTCTCGTA
>CAXSEC010000221.1:0-3561 GCA_964236325.1 uncultured Acidobacteriaceae bacterium
TCACCTCCATCCTTGATCTCGACGATCTTCTCGAACGCATCGGGCAGCTGCTGAAGCGCGTGATTGACTTCCAGATGTTCACCATCCTTCTGTGGAACGAGCGTAGCCAGCGACTTGAGCATCGTTTCAGCACTCGCTACGGGGAGCGCATCGGCCGCGATCGTGCCGTTGCGCTCGGCGAGGGTCTCATCGGGACCGCCGCCGATCAACGTACCCCGGTCCTCGCCTCCGACGTCCGCAAAGATACCCGCTACGTCGCCGAAAACCCTGAAACACGCTCCGAGCTCTCGGTCCCGTTGATCTACAAGGGTCAGGTCATCGGCGTCATTGACCTCGAACACACCCGCCTGAACTACTTCACCGAAGAGCATCAGCGAACACTCTCGACCCTCGCCGCGCAGGTGGCCGTCTCGATCGCAAACGCTCGCCTCTATCAACGCATTCATGAAGAAGAGCAGCGGATGGAACGCGACCTGGAGATGGCCCGGGAGGTGCAACTGCGCTTGATGCCGGCCGCTCCACCTCGCATGCGCCATGCCGGCATCGCCGCCCGCTTCAATCCCGCACGATCCATCGGCGGCGACCTGTACGACTTCCTCGACTATGGCCCTGGTCTCACGGCTATTGCCATCGGAGATGTCAGTGGCAAAGCCGCGCCGGCCGCTCTCTACGCCGCTCTGGTCAGCGGCATCCTCCGCTCCCTCACGCCGCAGCGCCTCACCCCGGCAGCGCTCTTGAAAGCCCTGAACGATCAGCTGCAGCAACGCAAGCTCGACGCCCAATACGTCACCATGCTCATCGGCCTTTGGGACGACACCTCCCGCACGCTCACCCTGGCCAACGCAGGATCCGTGCAGCCGCTGCACCTGTCGCGCAGCTACGGAACGATGACGAGCGCCCTGAACGTGCAAACCCTACGGGTCGAGGGCTTTCCGCTCGGCCTGTTCCCAAACGTGACCTACGATGAGATCACCGTCAAGGCCCACGCCGGCGACCTGTTCGTCTTCTTCTCCGACGGCATCGTCGATGCGCAAAATCTGCACGCGGAGATGTTTGGCAGCGAGCGACTCTGCACCCTGCTCCAACGCCATCCCTCCGCGGGTCGATCTGCAGAGTCTGCGGTCCAGGCGATCCTTGAAGCCGTCGCCATCTTCCAGGCCGGCAGTGAGCACTTCGACGATGAAACCCTGATCACGCTGCAGGTCAGCTGATCGCGGCCCAGGTCGAGTCTAGAATGTAGACGACGATGCCTTCCGATACGCAGCTCATACGCCCCGCCCGTAGTTTTCGCGGTTCTCTTACGCTTCCTGGCGACAAATCCATCTCGCACCGCTATGCCATGCTTGCCGGCCTGGCCCATGGAACCTCGCATCTCTCGAACTTTTCGACCGGCGCCGATCCTCATTCCACCCTCGCCTGCATCTCTGCCCTCGGAGCGACCGTGCAGCCGACCGAGAATCGTGGTGTCACCATCACCGGCGTGGGCGGCCGATTCTCCGCGCCCGCGGCTCCTCTGGACTGTGGCAACTCCGGATCGACCATGCGCATGCTCGCCGGCCTCGTCGCCGCGCACCCTCACCCCGTAACCCTCGTTGGCGATGCTTCGCTGTCGCAGCGGCCGATGGAGCGCATCCGCCAGCCGCTGCAGCAGTTCTTTGCCAGCGGCGAAGGCAGTATCACGTTGTCCGCAGGCCACGCGCCCATGGTCATCCAAGGCGGACCTCTCACCGGCACTTGCTTCGACACCCTCACGCCGTCCGCGCAGGTCAAGACCGCCGTTCTCTTTGCGGGGCTGCAGGCGCACGGCACCACGACTCTGGTGGAGACCATCCGCACGCGCGATCACACCGAGCACGCCCTCCGCGCCTTCGGTGCCTCCCTCACACGTTCCGGCGATCTACTCAGCATCACGGGTCCCCAGGCCCTGACCGCCATCGATGCAACCATCCCAGGCGATCTTTCCTCCGCCGCCTTCTTCCTGTGCGCCACACTTCTCTTCCCCGACTCGCATCTGGTGCTGGACGCTCTCGGCATGAATCCCACGCGCGCTGCCCTGCTCGATGTCGTCACCGCGCTTGGCGCAAAGATCAAAGTGTTGAACGTCGAAGAGCTGCAAGGAGAGTTGATCGGAACGATTCAAGTCAACGCCGACCCGGCGCCTCGATCGCAAAGATCGCAGCTGCTCGAGATCTCCGGCGCGCTCACCGCACAGCTGATCGACGAGATTCCTATCCTGGCCGCCGTCGCGCCCTTCACCACCTGCGGCATCCGTGTGCGCGACGGCCGGGAGCTGCGCGTCAAGGAGTCCGATCGCATCCACCTGATCGTCCGCAACCTCAAAGCCATCGGCGCCGCCGTAACTGAGTTCGAGGACGGGCTTGACGTTCCCGGCAACCAGCAACTGCACGGCGCCGAGATCGACTCCGGGGGCGACCACCGCATTGCAATGGCCTTCGCGGTCGCCGCGCTTCGAGCTAAAGGCGACACCGTCATCCACGGCGCCGAAGCCGCTGCCATCTCCTTTCCAGAGTTTTTTCTGCATCTTGAAGCGCTCGCCATGCGCTGAGTTACTGTTGATTGAGCAATATCTTGCAGCTGTTGCGATCGACCCTCGCCGCAGCCTGAACGGCGCATGTGCTGCTAACGACGTACCTCGCTGAGACCTAAAATGGCACGCTCGTCTTCCAATCTGCCGCCTGACCTGCCTTCATCGGAGATCGCCGCGGACTCGCGCGCCATCGTCCTCACCCAGGTCACGGAGATGGGCGGCGCCGAACGCGCCAGTCTGGCACTCTCGCGATGGCTCTTTGATCAGGGCATTCCCAACCACTTTGTCACCTACAGTGACACCGCCGGCCTCGCCGCGGCAGCCGGTCACCCCGTCCGCGTCGTTCAACTCAAGCCGCAGATGCGGCCCATCGCCAAGGTTCTGGCTCTCAAGCAGTACTTCAAGCGGCATCCCGGAACGCGGCATCCCCTCCTCTCCGGATACCAGCCCGCGCTTCACGCCACCCTCGCCGGTGCCCGACACTTTCACTGCCTCATGCACGATACGCCCAGTCTCTTCTCCGCCAGCGAGGAGACCCGATCTCTTCGCGGGCGCCTTCTGCGTTCCGTCTCCGACCGCATCTGCGGCTTCGGCCTACGATCAGGCGGCCAGACCATTGTGACCAGCGACTACCTCAAGCAGGAGTGCGCTCGCGTCTTCGGCGTCGCAGCCGTGATCGCCCGCATGGGTGGGCTGGGCACAGCGACCGACTTCCGCCTACGCCCGGTGACAGAGACTCTCCGTCTCTTCAGCGTCTCTCGCGTCGAAGCGAACAAGCGTATTGACTGGATGCTGCGTGCTCTCTCGACCCTCGAGCGCGCGCAGTCGGCGCTCTCTGCAAGAGTCAACTGGAGGCTTGACGTTGCCGGTCGAGGCAGCCAGTTAGAGGCCATGCGCGCGCTCGCCGGCAGCCTCGGTCTAGCCGACCGTGTTCACTTCCATGGCTTCGTCCCGGACGCGCATCTCGCCCGGCTCTACTCCGAGGCCGACCTCTTCCTTATGCCTGCTGTTCA
>CAXSEC010000222.1:0-3558 GCA_964236325.1 uncultured Acidobacteriaceae bacterium
CGTGACGAGGCTTGATCCTTTGACGATCTCGTAGAGATCGTTCGAGAGGGTTGAGAAGCAGATGTCTCCAAAACCATCGGTCGTGATAGAGACGACTGGGCTCACGGTCGGGATGTCGAGGCTGCTGCCCGTCCCCGTGCCCGATGGTAGGGTGTAGCGGATGATCTCGCTCGTCGTTGCACTTCCGACCCATACGTTGTTAGCGATATCGACGACGGTTCCTGAGGTGGAGACCGGGGTTGTTCCACCAGTGATAAGACCGCCCGCAGTGACGGGGAAGCAGGCTGCAGGGATTCCAGATTTGGCCAGCACGGCTACGCTACCCGTGTTGTTGCTCGATCTGTTTCCGATGATGATGTTGCCGTTGCCATCAGTTGCAAGGCTGGTTGGCGTGTCGATGAAGCTGCTGGCGGAGCCGGTGCAGGAGCCACTGGCGACATACTTGATGCCGATGGACCAGTCGCCCGGTGCGGCGCTGAGGGTCGGCTGGTAGGGCGCGCCGGAGGCCGCAGAGAGCGCGAAGAGGTTCGAAAGGTTGGTCGTTGAGCCGTTGGTTGGATTGGTGAAGATGTAGTAGAGCGCGGTCAGGAGATCAGTCGCCGGGGAGAACTGGGCATTGCTGACGCTGGTCGTTGTAGGATCCGCCGGAGGAGTGGCGTAAGAGTAGAGACTGGAGCAGGTAGTCGAGCCGCCGGTGCTCTGATTGATGCAGGCAGAGATGATGTTTGCCAGCTGGTTGATCTTGGCCACCTCAGGCGAAACGGTCACGGTGACGCCGGCCGCGCCGCCACGGTCGCCAGTGAATGTGGTGGAGGTGTTTCCAAGACCGGTTGACAGACTTGCCATCAAGGAGACGCTATCAAAGGAGTTGGCAAGAGCGAGGGCCGAGATGAAGATGCCGTCCGCGCCGAGGGTGGACTCGATGGGACCGACTGAGGCGGTTGGATTCAGGTACTGGTGGATCGCCGCCATGGTGGCGACCGTCACGACCTCACTCATATAGACATTCGTCGAGGCTGACAGAGTCGCGCATTGACCCATGGGAGCGATGAACTCAGCATCCGCGTTGGCCGCTGCTCCTGGAGTGTTGACGGTAGTACCGCCTTTGGCGACGACGAAGACGTAGGGATTGTTGGAGGGGCAGGAGAAGTTGTTTGTGGTGTGGTCGTTGGGAGCGCCCGTGACTTCATTGAAGCTGAAGCTTCCGCTTCCATCGCTTGCGGAGAGGGTGGTCGCCACGAAGTTGGCGCCGGCAGCGACGTTTGTCTGACCTGCGAAGTAGAGGTTGACCGTAGCCCCGGCGACGGGTTGATTGCCGCCGTGAATCTTCCCGGAGATCTTTGCGGAGTTGATGCCGCTCGACGCGGTGGCACTCGTCATGTTCGAGCACCCGGTTGTGGCGACAGCTGCGGATGCCAGCAGCGTCCCGAAAATCCTGAGACGTGTACCGGCGACGTAAGACGAGTTCATGTGTTGCCTCCAAATAGCTTGCGGCGGGGTCTCCGCGCAGTAGTCGACGGGACGATACATCACGCCCGCTCGGCAGATTCATCGATAAAGGTTTGCCAGACGATTGCCGGGCCCTGCCTTACATGAAGCAGAAAGCTGCCTGCATCCACAGCACAGAGCATATGGGGAAGATGGAGCTTTCGGAAAGTATTTTCTCTTGTGTGTCGAGGAATTTACCTGCAGCCGGGTCGTGCCGACGCATTGGGGTATGTCAATCACCCAAAAGAGTAAGGCCACGGTGTGTGCAGGCGGGCGGTGTTGCTGGAAGGTGAGGGCTTCATTGCCGGACGACGGTCTGGTAGGGTAAGTCTGTCTGCAACGCGGTGTGGACGGCGTTCGCGAAGGGCTGAGTGTAATGAAGATCGAGGACAGAGGCACAATTATGAGCAAGCGAAGGATGCGAGTACTGGCGGCCTGGACTCTGGGCGCCACGATGCTGTTGGCCGGGTGCAAGAGCAAACCTGCCGGAGTTGCCGTGCGCAACCAGGATGGGTCGGTGACGAACCCGGACGGTTCCGTCACGTATCCGGCGGGGTCACAGCAAGCCAGCGCGGCGGAACAGCCAAACAGCCTGCCGCCGGGCGCGGTGAAGAACGCGGATGGATCGGTGACGGAGCCTGCGAACTCGCAGCCGGTGCCGGCTCCGGTTGCGCCGCCGGTGGCGCCGGTGAGTGCGCCTCCGCCACCCGAGCCCAGGGCTGCTGCAGTGGCGCCGGTGCCGCGGGCGCCGAGGGTGGCCCCGAGCGGAAGCCGGGTCTCGGTGAGCATCACGCAGACCCTGGCCGCCAGCAAGAACAACGTTGGCGATACCTTTACGGGAGTCTTGGCGAGCGCTATCACCACACCGAGCGGATCGACGTTCTTCAAGCGCGGCACACCGGTTGAAGGGCGCGTGGTGGCGGCGAAGGGCCGAGGCAAGTTCAAGGGTGCGGGTGATCTGGCGATCGAGTTGACGTCCATCGGCGGCAATCAGGTCAGTACGACCGAGTACGAGAGTGTGTCCAAGGGTAAGGGCAAGCGGACGGCCCTGTTTGCCGGGGGTGGCGGCGGCGTTGGCGCGCTGATCGGCGGTCTGGCAGGTGGCGGCAAGGGCGCTCTGATTGGCGGGTTAGCCGGCGCGGGCGGTGGAACAGCCGCTGGTGCCTACACGGGAAACAAGGACATCACCATTCCCGCGGAGACAGTCATCAGCTTCCGCACGACCTCCGAGTTGCGCCTGCAGTAGCCGAGCAGATCCAGCATCGAGCAGGGTGAGAGCAGCTCAGCTATGGGCTGCTCTCTTCTTTTGCGGCGACTTGCGCGCGATAGACTCGGACGATGCAACTGGTTCCTATCTTTTTGCGATCTGCCGTCGATCGCGAGCACTTCCCGCCTGAGTCTGTGACCCATGGCGCACCGGAGATTGCGTTTCTGGGGCGATCCAATGTGGGGAAGTCGTCCCTGATCAACGGTCTGTTGGGATCAAAGCAGGCGCACACGTCGTCTACGCCGGGACGGACGCGAGCGATCAACTTCTTTGCGCTGCATGAGGGGACAGCGGCCAAGCCGAAGATTGCGCCGACCATGATCTTTGCGGATCTGCCGGGGTATGGCTATGCGAAGATCTCGAAGTCGATTTCGGCGGAGTGGCCGAAGTTTATCGAGCCGTATCTAGCGGAGCGCGAGACGCTGGCGCTTGGAGTGTGCCTGGTGGATACAAACATTCCGCCGCAGGCTTCTGATACAACGCTGATCCAGTTCTTTCAGGAGATGGGCCGGCCCTACCTGGTGGTGGGGACCAAGGCGGACCGGGTGTCAAAGAACATACTGCAGAAGAATCTGGCGGCGCTCAAGGCGGCGCACAAGGTGAATGAGGTGCTGGCGGTGAGTGCGGAGAAGGGTACGGGGATCAAGGAGTTGTGGGGGCGGCTGCTGGCGGTGGCTGAGGGGTAGGCATAGCACGCTCCAGCAAGCGGCAGACCTAGGTCTACCGTTTGCTGGGTGGCAATCTGAGCCTACTCGCCGTAGTAGTCCAGGCCGAGGTGGGTGATGAGGTCTTCGCCCATGATG
>CAXSEC010000223.1:0-3542 GCA_964236325.1 uncultured Acidobacteriaceae bacterium
CATCATCCGCGATCTCAAAGCCACCGACTTCACCATCCTCGAAAACAACAAGCCGCAGAAGATCTCCACCTTCGACTTCGAGAGCGTCGACGCCGCCGCCATCCTCGCCGACCAAAACACCGTCACCGGCCACGCCGCAAAACTCACCACCAAATCCGTCGCCGACCTGCTCAACAACGCCGCCCTCGGCGCCACCCCCGCCAGCCTCCGCGACCACCGCCTCATCGTCCTCTTCTTCGATCTCTCCTCCATGCAGCCCGAAGACATCGACCGCTCCGTTGCAG
This sequence comes from uncultured Acidobacteriaceae bacterium, assembly GCA_964236325.1. Lineage (GTDB taxonomy): Bacteria > Acidobacteriota > Terriglobia > Terriglobales > Acidobacteriaceae > Edaphobacter. The sequence goes on from CAXSEC010000223.1 coordinate 285, forward strand.
CCGCTCAGAAGTACATCAACGCGCAAATGCAGCCGGCCGACCTCGTCGCCGTCGTCTCCCTCGCCACCGGCCTCTCCATGGACCAGGACTTCACGGCCGACAAGTCCACCCTCCTCCGCGCCGTCGGCAAATACAACGGCACCGAAGGCACCGGCTTCTCGAACGGCGGCCAGACCGGCTCGACCGATGGCACCGCCGACAACGCCAGCTCCTTCGCCGTCGACGACACTGAATACAACTCGCTCAACACCGACCGCGAGCTCTTCGCCATTTCAACCATCGCCAGATCGTTAGGACATGTAGACCAGCGCAAAAGCCTGCTCTACTTCTCAGGCGGCCTCACCCGCAACGGCATCGAAAACCAGGCCAGCATGCGCGCCGCCACCAACGAAGCGGTCAAAGCCAACATGAGCCTCTATCCCGTCGACGTCCGCGGCCTCCAGGCCCTGCCGCCCGTCGGCGACGCCTCCACCGGCTCGCTCCGCGGCGTCTCCGCCTACAACGGCGGCTCCATGCAATCGCAGCTCGACCAGAACTTCGCCTCGCAGGAGACCCTCGGCACCCTCGCCTCCGACACCGGCGGCAAGCTCTTCTCGGACTCAAACGACCTCTCGCCCGCCTTCACCCAGGTCCAGCACGACACCGAGGCCTACTACATCCTCGGCTTCCACCCCACCAACCCCGCCCAGGACGGCGCCTTCCGCCACCTCACCGTCAAACTCAACCGCCCCGAAGTCAAACTCGACTACCGCCCCGGCTACTACGCCGCGGCCGACTTCAAACACCAGAAGACCGAAGACCGCGAGCAGGCCCTCGACGACCAGATGCGCTCGGACTCCCCCGCCACCGACGTCCCCCTCTACCTCCAGGCCCTCTTCTTCCGCGAGCCCAACAACCGCGCCTTCGTCCCCGTCTCGCTCATCGTCCCCGGCTCCGCCATCCCCTTCCTCAAAAATGGCGACCGCTCGAAGGCCACCCTCGACATCGTCGGCCAGGTCAAGAACGCCGCCGGCATCCTCGTCGGCAACATCCGCGACAACGTCAAACTCGCCATCACCGCCGACCAGCAGGTCGTCCAGAAAAACATCCAGTACAGCACCGGCTTCACCCTCGCGCCCGGCCGCTACCATCTCAAGTTCGTCGTCCGCGAAAACCAGACCGGCAACTTCGGCTCCTTCGAGACCGACATCCAGGTCCCCGACCTCGCCAAAGCCTCGCTCAAACTCTCCTCCGTCGTCCTCTCGAACCAGCGCTCTCCCGCGCCGCCGACAAAATCCGGCAAACAGAACGCCCAACAAACCGACGACCCCCTCACCCGCGACGGCCAGCAGTGGATCCCCAACGTCGCCCACGTCTTCCGCGCCGACCAGCACCTCTTCCTGCTCTACGAGGTCTACGACCCCACCCGCCTCAAACCCGCGAAAGCTCTCCCCGCTGGACAGACCGCCCCTGATGAGGCCTCCACCGCCCAGCCCGCCGCCGCCCCCGGCCTCGCCCGCCGCGCCACCGGCCCCCTCCACATCCTCACCAGCATCGAGTTCCTCCAGAACGGCAGCAAGGTCTTCGAAACCCCCGTCGTCGAAGCCACCACCCTCAACACCCCCGACCGCAACGCCGTCGCCTTCACCTTCGACGTCCCCCTCACCACCCTCAAACCCGGCATCTACATCGCCCAGATCAACGTCATCGACGACGCCGGCGGCACCTTCTCCTTCCCCCGCCTCGCCCTCCGCATCCTCGCCAGCCCCACCGCACCCACCGCTATCCCAGCCTCCACAACCCCCTCCCCCGCCACACCCTCAACCGCTCCCGGCAACTGATCAGCCCTCATTGGTCGTCATCGCCACATCGACCGGGCGAGTCGCGGTTTCGAGGTGGGCCAGTCTACTCCGCTCAGGTTCGTCGCGGCGAAGACTAACTCGCGTCCGTCTGCGCTCGAGAGGCAATGTAGTCAGCACCCGACCAAGAAGTACGTGAGCTGCCTAACCCATTGTTGAAGGCCATCTGCATTTTGCAAAACCGAGCATAAACAGAAAGTGCAGGCCACAGCGGCAGCTCGCCGCCTTCGCCGCAGCCCGCATCGTCTCGAGTCCGTTGTTCCTCACCTTGGCAACCTTTGGATATAAGTTATGGACTTCACTTTTTAGTGTTACAAGGCAGTAGTTCGTTGCCAAACACAAAGCTTCTACCGTCGTTCCAGCGTAGCTAGAACCTCCTTCTTGGCGCTCCGGTCTTACGTTATGTCAAAGCAAGGGCGTAACCGAATTACCTCACCACACTAGAACGTGACCCGCCCCGCGAACTGCAGACGGCGGTAGTTGGTGTTGCTCTCGATGCCCGTAATCAGGCCAGCTCCAGCCGTTCCAGTCGCCGCGCTGCAATCAATACAACGTGCGTTGCTCGAGTTAGGAATGTCGAGCGCCGCGTGATTGAACAGATTGAAGATCTGGAACTGCATCTGACCTTTTATTCGCTCCGTAAACGGGATGTCCTTGATCACCGAAGCATCCGCGAAGTAGTCCCTCGGTCCGACCAGCGAGTTGCGCCCGATGTTGCCGAACGTGCCGAAGGCCGGCCGGGTGAACACCCCGGAACTCGCTCCGTTGACGCTCAGCGGCGCCACCGGGTTGAAATAGGTGACCGAGTGCGTGACCGGGTTGAACGCTCCCGCCTGCAGGTTGAACGCGCTTCCCTTGCCGTCCGGTCGGCAGTCGCTCGTCGTCCCCGGACCGGCGAAGTTAGTGTCGACATCCTGGTCCTGCCCGCACTCCGCGTACGTCGGCGTAAACGGCCGCCCGCTCTCCCAGGTCGTCTGGCCGGCCAGTGTAAAGCCACCAACCGCATAATCCAGAAGATGATTAGCGCTGCTCAGGAACTGCTTGCCTCTGCCGAAGGGCAGCGCATACACACTACTGAAGACGAAGATGTGCGTCCGGTTAGTATCGTTCCGGCCAAAGCTCGAGCGTGGCTGGATAGCGAATGCAGGATCATTGGCATAGTTCTCAGCCCTCGACCAGACGTAGTTCGCATTGAACGACAGTCCATTCTGCAGACGCTTATCGAGCTTAGTCTGGAGCGAGTTGTACAGTGCATGCCCGGCAGGCGAGGCAGACGTGATGCCGTTGTTGCAGCACAACGTCTGCGCGCCTTGGTACGTGCCAACGAAGCGATTGAGATAAGGCCTGCGCAGCGTGTTCCCAGCAGCGATATCGGCTGGCGAAGCCGGCAGCCGGGGCGTGTTAAGGTCGTACCCAAAGG
>CAXSEC010000224.1:0-3516 GCA_964236325.1 uncultured Acidobacteriaceae bacterium
GATGAGCTTGCGGACGGTGGTGCGGAAGTATGCGGCGGCGGTCGATGAGCTGACGGGGCATTTTCTTGAGACCGGGTTGCTCGAGCCGCTGATGGCGTGTCAAGGCGAGGAGGCCTGAGATGCTGGCCAAGTTGCTCATTCTGAAGCTGTTGATGGTCTTGTTCCTGATGGCGTGAGAGGTATGGGCAGGTTGCTATTCTGGGAAGGTCGGAGAGAGCGGCGGGAAGGTCCAGAGGAGGGGAGTGGCGGGCGCAACAAGCCGGCTGCTTCCCTCTTTTGCTGTCTCTGGCGATTGGGGTGGACGACGGTATGGCTGGAGGCGGGGTGGGGGCTGAGACGAAGGGGGAGGACGGGCGGTCTGGCGATCGCTGCCGGTCGGGGCGTGTGCCGCGGGCGCCTCGGCCGGACCTATGCCGGCGATTTGCGCGGAAGGAGCTGGCGCAGGGTTTGCCGGGGATTCTGGAGCGGTTTATTGACGAGGCGCAGAAGGGCAGTATTCCGCATGCGAAGGCGTTGATGAGCATGGCGGGTCTGGACAAGGAGGAGGCGGGACCGGCGGCGCAGAGGAAGAAGCCGAAGGGTTTGTCGGAGATGCTGCTGCGGGAGCTGCGGCGTCGGCCGGTGAGTGGAGCTGCGGGGACGAAGCAGGATCGGGCTAGTGGGATTATCGGGAGTACAGGGGAGGATCGACATGAAGGCAGCGGCGGCGGCGGCGAAGATCGTTCGGAGGGGTGACGCTGGCGCGATGCATCGCGATGAGACGGCGATGGGCAGGGCAGCCAGCGAGGTTGGCCGGGCGGGATCGCTGGTGCGATCGCGGTGCGGGCAGGGGGTTGCGGTGCAGGCGATGGCGATGGAGCTGCCGGAGGTGCAGGGGCATCCGAACCGGCTGCCGTTTGAGGGGGTGTTGACGCTGGTGGATGTGGCGAGCGACAAGGCACCGAGCGGCTCTCGCGGGCACCGGGTGGTGCTGACGCGAGCGGCGGCGGAGGCGGCGTTGCCCAGCCTGCTGGGGATGGCGGTGGGGTACAAGGCTGGATGGGACGGGCATGATGCGCGGCAGAAGTGCGGCATCATTACGGCGGCGGAGCTCGATGGACGGGAGCTTTCGGTGCAGGGGTATCTGTTTGCGCGGGACTTTCCGGAGTTTGGGCCCGAGGGCGACAAGCAGCTGGGGCATGACGGCGCGATGGGGATGAGCTACGAGCTGGCGGATGCGCATGTGGAGGATATGCGGGCGCCGGTGTGGACGCTGACCCGGGCGACGTTTACCGGCGCGGCGATTCTGCTGCGGGAGAAGGCGGCGTACCGGGCGACGAGCTTTCGGGTGCGGCGGCCGGCGGTGGCGGCGGCGGGACGGTCGGCGCGGCATCGGCGGGGTTCTCTGTAAATGGCTGTGAGGACCCCGTCTTTGTGGATGACGAGCGAAATGCGGGGGTCTCTCCGCTCGCGTTGCTCGGTCGAGATGACGGCAGGTTGGTGGAGGGGACGAGCTTTGATCAAAGGAGATGTGATGGAGATGGCGATGGAGCAGGGAGCGGCGGGGCTTGAGTTACAGGCGACGATGGAGCGGCTGTCGGCGGCGGCGGCGCTGCTGGAGCATGCGGTGGAGCAGATGGGGTTGAAGCAGGTGGCCCAGCTATCGGCGGAGGCGGAGGCGTCGATTGAGCGGATTGTGGCGACGGCGGAGGCCAAGCGCGAGGCGGAGCTTGAGCGCAAGCTGGAGTTTGTGGAGGCGCAGCTGGAGACGCTGCGTGCTTCGCGGGCTCCTGTAGAGAGTGGGCGGCGGACGTTGCCGGCGAGCATGGCGACGCTGCTGGCGAAGCAGGGTGTGGCGTTGGAGTCGGTCGAGGCGGGTGGGTTCGATCCCGCGGCGCTGGACAAGGCGCTGGGTAGTTTGAGCATTGAGCAGCGGATTGCGGTGAAGGCGCAGCTGCTGCGCAGTGGGGCGATCGGCTAAACGGTCGGTGGCGTGCGCGAGCTCTTGCGGAGTGGCCTGGTAGGTGGGTTGGCGACGGAAGCCAATAGGTGCTGCCTTCGGAAGAGTGGAACCACCCATCGCACGATGATGCTGTGCGGTGGATGGGGACCCGGTGTGGCTGTGCCGAATGGCGTGGTCAGCCAAAGGCGTTGCAGGCTGAGTGACAACGGGATGCTCGCGTCGCTGCGCTCTGTCGTTAAGAGCAAATGCGGGGGTTCTTCGCTGCGCTCAGAATGACAAAAAAAGTTACGTGACGCGACCTGATGTTTTCGGCTGAGCGTAACCCAAATAGCTTGATGCGTTGTGTTTTCTGGCTGTGATCGGAATGACAACCAAATCGCATGACAACCGGAGCGCGTCAGTGGCGAGGGCGGAGCCTAGAGGGCTGCGCCTTTTTTGTTTTGTAACCAGAGTTGTTTCAGAGGAGATGGGATAAACGCGAAGTTCACGGAGATCAATGCGGCGGCGGATTACCTTGGGCCGGGTGCGATAGAGGTACCGCTGTACCAGAGCGAGATTACGGACCTGGTTCGGCGGCGGGGGATCTTTGGGCGACGGATCAAGCAGGTTCCGGCGACTGGACATCCGTCGCGATTCTTTGAGGAGACGGGGATTCCTGCGCCGTCGGCGAGCTCGGGCTTTGTCGATCCACGGAACATTGTTGCGCCGCTGGTGAGCCCGACACGGGTGGAGCGGAGCGTTCCGCTGAAGGCGCTGGTGGCGCAGATCAACTACAACCTGTTTGACATCGAGCTGGGCCAGCAGCAGAGCCAGTTTGCGTATCTGCAGGCGAAGGATCTGGCGGACACCGTGGACGGCGTGCTGCGGACGCATGATGTGGCGTTGTGGAACGGCACGGATACGAGCCTGAGCACACCGACGACGGCGCAGTATTTTGGCGCGGCCGGGCAGATCGCCGGGGGCGGCAATACGGTGTCGATCGGGACGTCGGCGAGCATTGTGGACGGGTTGAAGTCGACCATCGCGCAGATGGTGTCGAACAGCTCGTTTGGGGTTCGGCCGACGGCTATCTATGCCAATCCGGTGCTGCTGGATTTGATTGATCGCGAGATGAAGGCGGAGTTCAATGTGGTGCTGAACACGCGGCAGATCGATGCCGGCTTGTCGGTGAAGACGCTGAGCACGCAGGCGGGCGATCTGCCGCTGATTCCTGAGTGGACGCTCGGGTATACGGGCACGCCGGGGTCGGGATCGGCGGTGCTGCCGGCTTACATCGTGACGGAGGACCTGATTGAGTATCACTGGCTGAGCGATCCGAATCCACGGATCTTCCAGTTGGGGGTTCCGGGCTCGCTGGCGAACCAGTATGTGGTGGTGAAGTTTGGCGGCGTGGTGGTGAAGGGCGCGAACTATGCGCATTATCAGGTGCTGGTGGATCGCTAGGTTATTTGTTGATCGCTGAGTTGGAGGTGGGCTGCGCTTGTAGGGGCGGCCCGCTGCCTTTTTGGTGGGTGATTCCGCGTCGCTTCGCTCCGTGGTTAGAGGCGGAATGCGGGGGTTCCTCGGCTGCGCCT
>CAXSEC010000225.1:0-3473 GCA_964236325.1 uncultured Acidobacteriaceae bacterium
GGCGGTACCTCGGCGAAGATGGTCCGCTCCACCAGACCATCCTGTTCCAGCAAGCGAAGCGTCTTGGTGAGCGACTTCTGACTCACGCCTTTCACTTGCTCCAGGACACGGCTGAAGCGCAGGGGAGAACCTGCCTCATCCAGCACCGCCATCGTCCAAAGCGTCCACTTGTCTGCAAGCTGACTGATGGTGTGCCGCGCGAAGAGCTCCTGCTCTGGAGTGAGCTGTTCGCACAGGGCATCTGCTTCCGCCCAATTAATTCCCAATCGTTACCTCCGGGTGCCTACGCGCAGCTAAGGTGCCTTATTGCTATGAGATACAAGCTGAATCATACTTGCGGCAAGGTGTGCGGAAGACACCGAAGGAGAGATCATGAAAAACCTTGTACTCGGTATGTGGCGGCCACAGACGATCACTGCAACGGTAGGGAGCAAGACGATGGAGCCTTTCGGGCCAACGCCGACCGGGCTTCTTTGCTTTCACGAGAGCTTACATTTCGTCGAGCTCATGTCTGACCCAAGCGTCCCACGCTTTGCGAGCGATGCGCGAGAGGCTGGGACAGCCGAGGAGGACAAAGCCGCAGTGATCGGCAACCTCGCCTTGTTCGGCACCTATACGGTAGACGGTGAAGGAAATTTCACGGGAAACCTGGTACAAGGATGCACGTTCCCGAACTGGATCGGCGATCAACGAACAGCCGAGCAGTTGAAAGAAGTTGTTGACGGTGATCACATGCTGGAAATTTTCCAGAGTGGAGATGTGCGCGTGGAAATCCACTGGCAGCGTGTCATCGCACCCTAGTAAGCCGGTAGACGGGCTGGGTCCTGTGATGTCGCAGTAGCGGAACTGATCGACTGATGGCGCCGCGTGCTTGAGCCGGTTGCCGCAGTTGTGCTGGAAGGGCCTGGCTGCTAGGTTGCGCGGGAGCTTGCGAGGAGGTTCAGGACCTCTTCGGCGTGGCCTTCGGGGGTGACTTTTTCGAAGGTGTGGAGGAGGCGTTGCTCGCCTGCGGCGTTGGCGGGGGCGATGAGGAAGGTGGTGCGGGCGACGCCTTTGACGAGTTTGCCGTACATGTTTTTGGGCTTGATGAGGTCGAAGGTGTTGCAGACCGTTTCGTCGGCGTCGGCGAGGAGCGGGTAGGGGAGGTTGTACTTCTGCTGAAACTTCTTCTGCGATTTGACGGTGTCGCGGGAGATGCCGAGGACGGTGATGCCTTTGGATTGGAAGAGCTCGAAGGCGTCGCGGAAGCCGCAGGACTCGATGGTGCAGCCGGGGGTGTCGGCGCGTGGGTAGAAGAAGAGGACGACGGGCGACGACTTGTAGTCAGAGAGCGAGCGTGGGGTGCCGTCCTGGTCGGGGAGGGTGAAGTTGTGGACGAGGTCGCCGGGGTTGCGGGGGGCGGGTTTGTCGGTCATGAGGTGGCCTTTCGGGGTTGTGGTGCGACAGTCAGGAACAAATACAGGGGTCTCTCCACTTCGCTGCGCTTCGGTCGAGATGACGGCGGTGTGGTGGCGGGGAAAGCAGGTCCCTCCACTTCGCTGCGCTTCGGTCGGGATGACAGCGTCTTGCTGAAGCGATCGCGTCCCCGTTCGACCACGCTCAGGGTCCGTCGTAAAAGCAAATGCGGGGATTCTTCCCCTTTCGGCTACGCTCAGGGTCAAGAATGACAACCAAAAAGCACGCACGACTTGGGCTTCGCTCAACGTGAGGCGAGGGCGGCGAGGGTCTTTTCGAGGGAGGCGGAGTCTTCGACGTTGAGGGCGGTCTGGGTGCGGTCGATCTGGCGGAGGAGGCTGGAGAGGACGCGGCCGGGGCCGATTTCAACGAAGGGGGTGGCGGATTCGCGGAGGAGGAGATCGATGCATTCGACCCAGCGGACGGGGGCGGTGACCTGGCGGATGAGGCAGTCGCGGGCGTCGGCGGAGCGGGTGATGCAGCGGGCGTCGACGTTGGCGATGATGGGGTAGGCGGGGTCTTGGAAGGCGATGGATTCGAGGTCGGTCGAGAGGCGCTCCTGGGCGGGCTTCATGAGGGAGCAATGGAAGGGCGCGGACACGGGGAGCATGATGGTGCGCTTGGCGCCGGCGGCCTTGCAGAGCTCGGCGGCGCGGGTGACGGCGGCGAGGGCTCCGGAGATGACGGTCTGGTCGGGCGAGTTGAGGTTGGCGGGAGAGACGATGGAGCCGGTGCTGCTGGCGGCGTGGGCCATGCTGACGGGATCGAGGGTGGGGTCGGAGGTGACGGATTTGGCGCTGGCGGACTCGGCGAGGGGCGCGTCGGCGTGGGCGTCGGCGGCGGTGTCAGTGGCGGTGTCGGACTTGATCTGGCCGCCGATCTGAGCGGCGAGCTCGTCCATGGCCTGGCCGCAGAGGTCGTTGATCTGGTCGGACGGAAGGCCGAGGATGGCGGCCATGGCACCTTCGCCGGCGGGCACGGCTTCCTGCATGTAACGGCCACGGTTACGAACTATGCGGACGGCGTCAGCGAAGGGGAGGGTGCCGGCGACGACGTGGGCGGAGTACTCGCCGAGGGAGTGGCCGGCGGCGAACGAGGGCTGCAGGTCGCCGAGTTTTTCCTGCAGGACGCGGGCGGCGGCGACGGAGACGGTGAGGATGGCGGGCTGGGTGTGTTCGGTGAGCTTGAGGGTGTCTTCGGGGCCGTCGAAGATGAGTTTCGAGAGAGGGAAGCCGAGGGCTTCGTCGGCTTCTTCGAAGACGGCGCGCGCGGTGGGGAAGTTGTCGAAGAGATCGCGGCCCATGCCGACCGATTGCGAGCCCTGACCGGGGAAGAGGAAGGCTAGTTTCATCTGGGGTCTAGGGTAAATGAGATGGGAGGAACAGGGATCAGAAAGAGGGCGCGCGTCGCTTCGCTCCGTCATAAAAGACGAAATGCGGAGGTTCCTCGCTGCGCTCGGAATGACAACTAAAAATTGCAACAGCAACAGCAGCGGGTAGATGTGCGGGTCTATCCGCTACGCTGCGCTTCGTCTTCGGTCGAGATGACGGCTTTACGGGGTTAGGCAGGTTGCTGGGAAGGATTACTGTAACGGCGACGCCGGACCTAGATGCCGACGCCGAATTCGACGTCGTTGTTGTAGTCGCCGGCGTGGGCGTAGAGGTCGTAGGGGGTGCGGCGTTTGAACTTGTAACGGCGGCGGAGTTCGCGGCCGGCGATGAGACCGAGGCCGAGCGCGCCGGCACCGGCGGAGATCCAGCCGAGGGTGGCGAAGAAGGGGTTCGACTGCGAGTCGCGGGTGGGAAGCGATCTGAGAAGGCGGCCGGGAAGCTGGTTCAGTCGAGTGGCGAAGACGCGGAGCTTGCGAACGGGCCTCATGATGAGGATGATAGCGCAGACGCGGGGGCGGTTGGCAATGGCAGGGTTTGGCTGGAGTTAGGTGACGGCGACCTGCTGAAAACCGAGGCCGGAGATGACGCGGGCGACGGTGGCGCAGGCATTTTTGTTGGCGGCGTCGA
>CAXSEC010000226.1:0-3269 GCA_964236325.1 uncultured Acidobacteriaceae bacterium
GAGCTCAAAAATGGCCGCAACGTACTTCCCCCAAGAACTTCCCGCAAACGGGTGTTCGGGAATCGCAAGAAGTCGTATTCCGATATAGATCTGCTGATCAAACGTGCTGTTCTTGTCCTCAGCAAGCTCTTGTACTCGCTTGACCCAAGAGAAGAAAGATTGCTCATCTCCAAGATCACTTAAGGTCGGCCTGCAATCCATTCTTCGAGGCCAAAACTTGATGATGGCTTCGCGCATCGAGAGACGCTGCCACTTTGAAAGATCAAGTTCGTGGCCGTTGAAGTGGGTCATGGTGGTGCCGTTTACTTCTGTAGCGACGAAGGTTACAAGTTTTTCGGTGAGGGTCATCAGGTCGTGGTAGTTGGCGTAGGCCTGGTAGAACTCGAGCATAGTGAACTCGGGGTTGTGACGGGTGCTGACGCCTTCGTTGCGGAAGTTGCGGTTGATCTCGTAGACGCGATCGAGGCCGCCGACGACCAGGCGCTTGAGATAGAGCTCCGGGGCGATGCGGAGGGACAGGTCGAGATCGAGGGCGTTGTGGTGGGTCTTGAAGGGGCGGGCCGCGGCGCCGCCGGCGACGGTGTGCATCATGGGGGTTTCGACTTCAAGGTAGCCGCGAGCGTCGAAGAAGCGGCGGATGGCGCGGAGGATGGCGGCTCGCTTGACGAAGACCCCGCGGACGTTGCCGATGGCTTCTTCTGCAGGGGCTGGCGGGGAAGCGGGTCCCTCCACTTCGGCTGCGCCTCCGGTCGGGATGACAGGCTTTGGGGCGCGGGTGGGAAGCGCATCAGGGGCCGCTGTGCTGAGAGGGGATGGAGCGGGGGCGTGGGTCTCCTGTTTGACGGTGGCGCCGGTGTTCATGAAGAGGTCGACGTAGCGCTGGCGGTAGCGGAGTTCGGTGTCTTCGAGGCCGTGGTACTTGTCGGGCAAGGCGAGCATGGCCTTGGTGAGGAAGGTGAGGGTCTCGACGTGGACGGTGAGCTCGCCGGTGCGGGTGCGGAAGAGGTAGCCGGTGACGCCGATGTGGTCGCCGAGGTCGAGCAGCTTGTAGAGCGCAAAGGCGATGTCGCCCACGGCATCGCGGCGGACGTAGATCTGCAGGCGCTCGCCGCCACCCTGCAGGTGGGCGAAACCGGCCTTGCCCTGGATGCGGATGGCCATGAGGCGGCCGGCGATGCGGACGTGTGGCTTGTCGGCTTCGAGCTGCTCGGTCGAGATGGGGGAGGCGGGGAAGTCGTAGCTGTTGCGGAGGGCGGGGATGCTGTCGAGATCGCCTTTCGCGGGGAAGCGGCTGGGGTAGCGCGCGGCGGCAATGGTGAGGCCGGACTGGGTGCCGAGGGCGACGATCTGTGCCAGTTTTTCCTGGCGGAGCGCGTAGAGGTTTGCTTCGAAGTCAGATTCAGACACGGGACGGTTTCCTTGGTGTGGCGGGCGTGGATGTGGAGCGGGTTAGAAGGGGACGCGGGCTTCAGCGCGCTCGAGGATGGCTTCAAAGATAGAGGCGCGGCGGGCGTAGGCGGCGCGCATACAGTTCCTGTCGGTTGCGCACTGTTCGCGCTCTTTGACCCAGGCGCGCTGGGAGTCGATCAGGTCTGTTCGATCGGCGGGGGAGACGAGCCGGGTGGTGGTGTCGTAGAGGGTGTCGAGCCGGGCGTCGGTCTGGAGCAGGAAGGGGTCGGCGCAGATGGGGCGCTCTTTTTGGGTGACGGCTTTGGTGCAGTCGATGGGGATAGCCGAGGCTGCATGTGGAAGAGCGAACGCGAGGAGTGTGGCGAGAAGGCGGACAGAGCGGGTTGGGCGGATCAGGCGAGTTATACGGGTCAGACGACTCGGAGAAATCATAGGGGCGGGAGGTCCTGGGCGCCGCGTGCAGTGCTGCCGCGTCGCTGTAGATCAGGTCTCAGAGTATCGTGCGGTGGGGGGGAATGTCAGCGGGTGAGCCCATGCTTCGGGGCGCGTGGTGTAATGGAGCCGATATGGCAGGCAAGAAGCAGGGCGGATCGCTGGGCGATCTGGTGAAGGCGGAGTCGATGATTCAACTGGCGATCGCGCTGCCCGCCGGGTGCGTGATTGGGTGGCTGCTGGGAGAGTGGCTGGACCGGCACTTTCACCAGAACTGGATCGGCGTGGCGGGGATTGTTCTGGGGGCGGTGGCGGGATTCTTCCAGATCTTTATGACGGCGTCGCGGTATCTAAAGCGGGGCGAGTAGTGCGGGCGCTCGAGAGTTTTTCTGACGAGGACTTCCGTCGGACCATCCTGAAGGCGCTGCGGCTGGTGGCGATTGGCACTGTGATCGGGGTCCCGGTGGCGTGGTGGAAGGGGGGGTGGCGAAGCGCGGTGCTGCTGGCGGTGGGGGCGGTGATCTCGGGGTCGGGGCTGTGGGAGTGGCTGCGACTGATGACGGCGGTGATGGCGCGGATGGATGACGGACAGAACGCCCGTCCGTTGGCGCCTGTGATGATTGGGTTCTTCCTCCGCCTGATCGGGACCGTAGCCGTTCTGTATGTTAGCCTTAGGTATCTGGACGGCTCTGTAATCGCGTTGGCGGCGGGTCTTGGACTGGGTGTGTTCGCACTCACAGTTGAGGGACTTCGGTTGATGCAGGCCTGGACGGTTTAGGCCAGCCGAGCGCGCTCCGGAACGATACGATCATGCCAACACAGCTACTGTTTACACGATTTCTGAATGCTCATTTTGCCGGTCCGGTGGACGGACTGCTGAGTGCGCTCCATGTGCAGCCCAAGTATCCGCAGGCGCCGATGACGAACGCGTTTGCGATGGAGCTGCTGGTATTTCTGCTGCTGCTTGCCTACTTCATTGTGATTCGGGTGAGCCTGAACGTGGAGCGGCCGGGCGGTGTGCAGCACCTGGCGGAGATGACGCACGAGTTTGCCTCCGAGCAAGGGGAGCAGATCATTGGCCACGGCTTTGAGCGGTTTACCGGCTACCTGACGGCGCTGTTTCTGTTCATTCTGGTGAGCAACCTGATGGGGCTGGTACCGGGGCTCGAGTCGCCGACCGCGGATAAGGTCGTCCCGTTAGGATTTGCGCTGGTGACGTTTGTGTACTACCACTACCATGGCATTCGGGCGAATGGCTTCGGGTACATCAAGCAGTTTCTTGGGCCGGTGTGGTGGATTTCGCCGCTGCTGTTTCCAATCGAGATCATCTCGCATTGCGCACGGGTGCTGTCGCTTACGGTGCGCCTCTATGCGAACATGTTTGCCGGCGATCTGCTGACCCTTGCCTTCTTCTCGCTGGTGCCGAT
>CAXSEC010000227.1:0-3252 GCA_964236325.1 uncultured Acidobacteriaceae bacterium
CCGTATGCGCTTACCCGCTGCCTCACCTTCGACACCGCCAACAAGGCCTCGATCCTTGCCTGCCTGATCTCCGCACGGGAAAACTCACGAAATGTCCGAGAGCAAATCTCAAGTGAGATGTGGGCGCGCCTGAACTCTCTTTATCTCCAAATAACGCGGCCAGAGATGCACTCTGACATGCACGCCGAAGCACTTCTGCCCGAGGCCGAGCCGACCGAGTTCCTGCAGCAGGTCATGGAAGCCGTGCACCAGTTTCAGGGCGTGACCGACTCCACCCTGAGTCATGGCGAAGGGTGGCAGTTCATCCAGGTCGGCCGCTTCATTGAACGCGCGTCGGCAACAGCGATGCTGCTCGAGGCCTACTACCCGGATCTGTTCCGGGACGAGGATTCCCCTGACGGCGCTAACGATCTGCCCGAGCCGAATGAGTACCTCGACTGGATGGGGCTGCTGCGCTCGGCCACCGCGTTTGAGGCCTACTGCAAGGTGTACACCGCCGACCTCACGCCAGAATGGATCCTCGAGTTCCTCCTGCTGGACGCCGACTTTCCCCACTCGCTCCGCTTCGCTATCGATAGCCTGCAGCGCGCGCTCGACGCCATCCAGGGCGAAAGCGGCAAACTTCGGGCCGAACCGCTGCGTCGCCGCGCCGGCCGCCTGCAAGCCGCTCTCTCCTACTCCTCAATCGACGAGATCCTGTCAGGCGACGTGCTCGCCTACCTGGCAAATATCAAGGTAGAGTGTCGCGCCATCCACGAAACGATCTACGAGCTATACGTGGACTACTCGATTCAATCCGCCTTGGCCGGCTAGGTGATTAGCCGAGCGGGACGGGGTGCCACACGCCAAGAGCGGTTGCACGCAGGCGATGTGCTTTGCTCCCGTCGCGACACAGGTTTCGCGCTACAGTGAGCTGATGCACTACTCCATCCGACACCTTACCAAGTTTCTCTACTCGAACGCCGTCAGTGAGTCCATGATGGAGACGCGCATGCACCCGCGCTCAGACGCCCTGCAGCGCTGCCTCACGTTTCACCTCTCGGTCTCGCCGCGCTGTCGCGTCTTTTCCTACCGCGATCACCTTTCCAACCATGTGCATCACTTTGATATTCCCGCGCCGCACGGTCAACTCGTCATTGTCGCCGAGTCCCTGGTCGAGATGCAGCCCGCGCCTATCATCCCCGCGTTTCTTGCGCCGGCTGCGTGGGACGATCTCGACCAGCTGGTGCACGAGGGCGACTATTGGGAAATGCTCTTTCCTTCGGAGTTTGCCGCGCCCACGCCCGCTCTTGAAGAGCTTGCGCGCACCTTTGACGTGCGTCGTCGCGACGATCCGCTGATGGTGCTGCACCATCTCTCGCAGCAGATCTACGAATACTTTGACTACGTGCCGCGTTCCACCAGGGTCGACTCTCCGATTGACGTGGCGCTAGGCAATCGTAAGGGGGTCTGCCAGGACTTTGCTCACATCATGATCACGCTCGTGCGTACGAAGCTGCGTATCCCCTGCCGCTACGTCTCAGGCTACCTTTACCACGGCGAAGCCGCGCCTGGCTCCTCGGCCCCGGACCGCTCGGTGGCCTCCGCCACCCACGCCTGGATTGAAGCCCTCATTCCGCAGCTGGGCTGGGTCGGCTTCGATCCGACGAACTGGCTGGTCGCAAGCGATCGCCACATTCGCACTGCCGTTGGGCGTGACTACGCCGACGTGCCGCCCACGCATGGGATCTTCCGCGGCCGCGCCGACTCCGAGCTGACCGTGGCGGTGCGGGTGACGCCAAGCGAGGGCTCATTCTCGCTCGACCAGGAGCTGCCGGTGCCTGAGGACTGGTCGATGTTGGTGGAAAAGGCTACGGCGCTGCCCGACCAGCCACCACCGCTCACCCGGCAGCAGATGATGGCTCAGCAACAGCAGGAGCATAACTAGGCAGACTCTGATTCGATCCTGAGAGGATGACCAGGCTGCACTCAGCGGCTAAGCTAGAGTCTCTCCAACACAGCTGCGGCATGGCTAAATCATGCGCTTGGATAAGGTCGCCAACCAGAACTGCCCTTAGAAGAGGCCGTCATCGCCGATGGGCATGCCAGGGGGCAGGCTGACCTTGGGTTCCGGCTGGAAGGTCTCGGGCATGCGCTCAAACTGGGTGATCCGCCGCCGCAGATAAGCCCCTTGCGGATCCGACCCCTGCGCTTCGGCAAGCGCCTGTAAGCGCGCCTGCACCAGGGATCGTGTGACCGACGAGCTCTCGTTCGAGGTTGCCAGGCAAAGCATCGCCTCCACAACACGGGCGGTCACGGCAGAGCGTACAACCGCGTTCAACCCAGCACCGCCGCCGGAGCCAGCAGCATCAAGCGCCGCCTGAAGCACATCCTCTACCGTGGGCTCGGCGGCGTCCCGCGCGTGGTACTCCACGAGCCGGTTCATCCGGTCAGGTTGCAGCAGCATCGCAAGCGTCAGGTCGGCGGCTCCCTCCGCCGCAGTCACGGGATCGAAGGTGACGGAGGTCTTTGAGGGAAAGCTCTCCGCGGTAGTCGGCGTGCCGGGTGGCCGCGGTGGCAGCTGGGCCAGCAGCGACTCAGGCAGGGTGAGCACGGCTGGCGAGAGCGTGCTCACCACGGCGGTCAATGCCCTCCGTTGATCCGCGGCTGACACCATCCGCGGCCGAGGCTGTCCATCGCCGCGCACGGTGTAGCGGTAGTCCAGGCCGCCGATCATCTTGCTCGCAGCCTCGGTCTGATAGCGATGCAGCAGATACAGCGGGACGAGGGTGTCTTCCATCTGCGCGATCGGCGCGCCGGTGCGAATGTTGTCCTCGCCGAAGCGAGCGAGGGCCGCAGCACGCACCTGCAGGAGCCGCTGCAGCTCGGCCGCGGCGTCCGTGCCGTTGTCCCAGAGATGAGCGATGGGGCTGGCCGAGCCTGCGGGGCGCGCATCCTGGTCGGTCAGATAGACGATGCCGTGCGTCTCCGCGGTGTGCAGGATCGCGTCGAGCGCGGCGGTGTCTTCGACCGGCTTGCCGGCGCGATCGAACTCACGATAGCCATAGTCGATCGCCACCTTGTCCCACACGCCAATGTTGGTGGGGTAAGCATGCCGCAGATCGGGAACGCCGTGCGGATCGAGGGTGATCCACGGGTGCGGATACTCCATGACGCTCATGGTCTGATCCGCCCCATGCGGGATCGTGCTGGCGGCATAGTTGTGCGCCAGGCCGAGGGTGTGGCCGGTCTCATGCGCGGCGAGCTGGCGGA
>CAXSEC010000228.1:0-3226 GCA_964236325.1 uncultured Acidobacteriaceae bacterium
GTGGTGCTGGCGGGGGCGATGCGCGAGGTGAAGAGCCGCTATCCAAGGAACCGGGTGGAGGTGCTGTTTGAGGGCGATGACAGCTTTCTGCGGCATGCGTCGGTGGCCGAGGTGACGAACTACTCGGGGCATGCGGAAATTCGATTGAAGACGGTGGATGGCGTGGAGCCGGATGCGCAGCCGCTGCTGGCGGAGGCGGTGGCGCGGGGGACGCGAATACTGCGGTTTGAGGTGAAGGAGCCGACGCTTGAGGAGATCTTTATCGAGAAAGTTGGCGCGGATGCGATGGAGCATGTTGAGGTGGACGGACGCACGGCTGTGACGCGGGGTGTGGTGCATGCATAACGTCTGGCTGATTGCGAAGCGGGAGTATCTGGAGCGGGTACGGACAAAGGCGTTTCTGGTGATGACGGTACTGATTCCGCTGCTGATGGGCGGGGGCATTGTGGGGACTTCGATTGCGGGTCGGTCGCAGCAGTCGAACTCGCACATTGCGGTGGTGTCGCCGGACCTGAACCTGGCGCAGGATCTGCAGCGGGAGCTGGAGCACGGGAAGAACTCGAAGATGCTGGTGGATGTGATCTCGCCAGCGGCGGCGGATACGCGGACGGTGCTCGACAGTGAGTTGAGCAACAAGCAGCTGGATGGCTATGTGTGGATTACAGCGGCGGGAGTGCGGGAGGCGCGACCGACCTTCACGTATACGCCGCGATCGCGAGCAGACATTGTGACGCGCGGGACGATTGTGGATGCGCTTTCGACGGTGCTGACGCGGGAGGGTCTGGCGCACAAGGGGATGGGCACGGCGGATGTGGAGGCGTTGATGGCGCCGGTGCGGCTGGACAGCTCGCAGGCGGGGAAGAACGACAGCTCGGAGGGAGCGTTCTACTCGGCGTATGTGCTGTTTTTCCTGATGTATTTCGTGATTATGCTGTACGGGATGAACGTGGCGCGATCGATCATTGAGGAGAAGACGTCGCGGATCTTTGAGGTGCTGCTGGCGACGATTCGGCCGGAGGAGATGATGGCCGGCAAGGTGATTGGCGTAGGCAGTGTGGGGCTGACGCAGGTGGGGATCTGGATGCTGACGGCGGTGATTCTGACGGCGACGCCGCTGGTGGCACGACTGACCGGATCGGACGTGCATGTGGCGCTTTCGGCGACGCAGATCATCTTCTTCGTGATCTATTTTCTGCTGGGGTATCTGCTGTACTCGTCGATTGCCGCGGCGCTGGGGGCGATGACGAACTCCGAGCAGGAGCTGCAGCAGCTGAATATGTTTCTGGTGCTGCCGCTGGCGCTGTGCATGTTCGGGCTGGGATTTGTGATTCCGAATCCGGATGGGCTGGTGGCGCGGATTATGTCGATGACGCCGTTCTTTGCGCCGCTGATTATGTATATGCGGATCTCGATCAAGATGCCGCCGGCGTGGGAGATTGCGGTGTCGATTACGCTGACGATCGCGGCGATCTGGGCGATTCTTTGGGTGGCGAGCCGGATCTATCGGGTAGGGATTTTGATGTACGGCAAGAAGCCGAACATGGGCGAGGTTCTGCGCTGGCTGAAGTACAGCTAAGGAGTCTGAGTTAGTTCTGAGAGTGTGACCAAGCTAACCTCAGCGGCTGAAGCCGCGTTCTCTCGGAAGCAGCTACGGCATGGCTAGAGCCATGCCCTTAACGAAGGGACTTGATCAGGGTGGCCTTCGAGAGGTGGATGCGGGTTGCGGGTCAATTTACGGCGAAGCAGCGGGTGATGCTGGCGGTGGTCCCGTGGGTGGTGGCTGGTGTGATCCGGCTGCTGGGAGCCACGCTGTGGTTTGAGGATGTGGTTGCGACGGGCGTGATGCCGGGGGACAAGATTGCCGGGCCGACGGTGTTCGCCTTCTGGCATCGGTCGCTGCTGCTGGCGGCGTACCGGTTTCGCGGGCTGGGGATTGCCATCCTGATCAGCCGGAGCTTTGATGGGGAGCTGATTGCACGGACGGTGGAGCGGCTGGGGTTTGTGGCGGTGCGGGGATCGAGCTCGCGGGGTGGGAGTGTTGGTCTGCGAGGGATGGAGCGGGCGTTTCGGGAGGGGCGGATCTGCGCGTTTACGGCGGATGGGCCGAAGGGGCCGCCGCTCTGTGCGAAGCCTGGGGCGGTGCAGCTGGCGGAGCTTGGGGGAGCGGCGTGGGTGGGTGCGTTTGAGCTGACGGCGGAGCAATGCTGGCGACTGGAGAGCTGGGACGGGTTTGTGATTCCGAGGCCGTTTGCGCGGGTGCGGGTGGGCTGGCCGGAGCATGCGGCGGTGGAGCTGGGGGCGGTGCAGCGGGCGTTGGAGGCGGCGGTGCGGCTGGCGGGTGTTGATGGCGGCGGCTCGTAGACTTGAGAGATGTTGGTGTCCGAGTTTGGGTTTGAGTTGCCGGAGGAGTTGATTGCGCAGACGCCGCCGGCGGTGCGGGGTGCGAGCCGGATGCTGGTGTTGGATCGGGCGACGGGAGCGGTGGAAGACGACGCGTTTCTGAGTCTGCCGCAGCGGTTGCGGGCGGGAGATGTGCTGGTGCTGAACGACTCGCGGGTGCTGCCGGGGCGATTGATGGCGCGGCGAGCGGGGTTGCGGACGCAGACGGGCGGGCCGAAGCCGAGCGGGGTGGTGGAGGTGCTGCTGGTGGCGGCGGCGGGTGCAGGCGAGTGGGAGGCGTTGGTGCGGCCGGCGAAGAAGGTGGCGGTGGGGGAGAGGCTGCTGTTTTCGGATCCGGCGAGCGGCGCGGTGGTGCTGGAGGCGGAGGTGGTGGGTGCGGGAGAGTTTGGGGAGAGGCGGTTGCGATTTGGAGCGGTGCCGGACTTTTTGGGGGTTCTGGAGCGGGTTGGATCGCTGCCGCTGCCGCCTTACATCCGGCGGGAGCGGGGGAAGCTGAATACAGTGGAGGATCGGGAGAGATACCAGACGGTGTATGCGCGGGCGGCGGGCAGGGAGGGCGCGGGATCAGCGGCGGCTCCGACGGCGGGGCTGCACTTTACGGCGGAGGTGTTGCGGGCGGTGGAGGCGCGGGGGGTGGAGGTGGTGCGGGTGACGCTTGATGTGGGGCTGGGGACGTTTCAGCCGGTGCGGGTTGCGGAGCTTGAGGGGATTCGGCTGCATGTGGAGCGGTACACGCTGCCGGAGGCGACGGCGGTGGCGGTGAACGCGGCGCGGCGCGAGGGGCGGCGGGTGGTGGCGGCGGGGACGACGGTGACGCGGACGCTCG
>CAXSEC010000229.1:0-3177 GCA_964236325.1 uncultured Acidobacteriaceae bacterium
AGATGGTGTACACGTCGGGGCAGATTGCGCTCGATCCGCGGACGATGGAGCTGGTGGAGGGCGGCATTACGGAGCAGACGACGCAGGTGTTGCGGAATCTGGGAGCGGTGCTGGAGGCGGCGGGCAGCGATCTGACGCAGGTGGTGAAGACGCTGGTGTTTTTGCAGGATCTGAAGGATTTTGCGGCGATGAATGCGGCGTATGCGGGATTTTTTCTGGGGGATGCGGCCGCGGGAGCGGTTGACGCGGGGGCATCGTCTGCGCGGTCGATCAGTGTGCCGCCTGCGCGGTCGATCGCAGCGCCGCCTGCGCGGTCGACGGTCGAGGTGGCGGGATTGCCGAAGGGGGCACTGGTGGAGATTGAGGTGATTGCGCTGGTGGTGGCGCCCGGCTCCGAGCCGAGCGCAGGGCAGGGGGGGCGGTGAGCGGGACGGTGGAGGCGATGAAGGGCAGGGAGGATGTTGTGGAGGAGATTCCGCGGCCGTCGGCGGCGCATGTACGGAGTCTCGATGGATTTCGCGGGATGGCATTTTTGCTGGTGTTTCTGCGGCACTTTACGGTGACGTCGCATGCCGGGTCGCGGATGATGGCGGGCGCGATGGCAGTGGGGCAGGGGGGATGGATCGGGGTGGACCTGTTCTTTGCGCTGTCGGGGCTGCTGATTACGGGGATTCTGCTGGATACGCGGGAGCAGCCGGGGTACTTTCGGAAGTTCTATGCGCGACGCGCGCTGCGGATCTTTCCTCTGTACTACGGGGTGGCGGTGGTGCTGCTGGTGCTGACGCCGGTGCTGCATCTGAAGTGGCGGCTGGGGCACCTGCTGTACCTGGTGTATGCGGGGAACTTCGCGATGAGCTGGGACGAGACGCTGGCGGTGGTGCTGCCGGATGTGCAGATGCTGCATCTGTGGTCGCTGGCGGTGGAGGAGCAGTTTTATCTGCTGTGGCCGCTGGTGGTGTTTCTGGTGCCGGGCCGGCGGCGGCTGGCGCAGGTGTGTGTAGGGCTGTCGCTGCTGGGGCTGGGGCTGCGGGGTTTGTTTGTGCTGTTGATTCCGCACGGGGATGCGTATGGGTGGTGCTATGAGATGCTGCCGACGCATATGGACGGGCTGCTGTTCGGCTCGCTCGCGGCGATTGCGGTGCGCAGCCGGGGGACGGCGGTGGTGCAACGGATGGCCCGGCGGCTGCTGGCGGGGGCGGTGATTGCGCTGGCGGCGGTGTATGCGGCGGTGGGGTTCAACTTCTACTCGGGGGTGATGGTGCTGGCGGGATTTCCGGTGCTGGCGGTGCTGTTTACGGCGGTGCTGGTGGTGGCGCTGGAGCGGGGAACGTGGGCGTATAGGCTGGGAAGCTGGCCGGTGCTGCGGTTCTTTGGCAGGTACAGCTACGGGATGTACGTATTTCACATTCTGCTGTCGCCGGTGCTATCGCGGTACCAGGGGCGGCTGCAGACGGCGCTGCACTCCGTGGTGCTGGGCGGCCTCGCGTACATTCTGCTGACGCTGGTGGGGACGTGTGTGGTGGCGGTGCTGAGCTACCAACTGTATGAGAAGCACTGGCTGCGGCTAAAACGGTACTTTGCCTACCGGCGAACGGAGCCAGCATCGGTGAACGCAGTGGCGGCATCTTAATGAAGGTAAGGGCAAGCGCTTGAGTAGCGGCGAGAGGGAGTTGGTATGGCAGAGATGACGCAGGCGGTGAAGGTGCAGAAGACGGAGGCGGAGTGGCGGGAGCTGCTGACGCCGGAGCAGTTCCATGTGATGCGGCAGAAGGGGACGGAACGGCCGTTTACGAGTCCGCTGAACGACAACCACAAGGACGGGATCTACCACTGCGCGGCGTGCGATGCGCCGCTGTTTACCTCAACAAACAAGTTTGAGTCGGGATCGGGCTGGCCGAGCTTCTGGAATCCGGTGACGCCGGCGGCGATCGTGGCGCATGAGGATACAAGCTACGGGATGCGGCGCGTGGAGGTGATGTGTGCGGCATGCGGGGCGCATCTGGGGCACGTGTTTCCGGATGGGCCAAAGCCGACGGGACAGCGGTACTGCATCAATGGGGCGTCGCTCGGGTTCAACGAAAAGGACGCGTAGCAGCAAGCAGGGGGATCGCGTCGCTTCGCTCCGTGGCTGAGAGCGAAGTGCGGGGTTCCTCGGCTTCGCCTCGGAATGGCAACTAAAGATTACTTCGTATTGTGATCGTGATTACGTACGAACAGCCCCAGTCGAGCGAGTCGACCGGGGCTGTTCAGCTTCTGGGCACTGCGTGGAGATCTACGCCGAGGTGGTTAGGCGGCTTTGACGATCTTGCCGGCCTTGATGCAGGAGGTGCAGACCTTGATGCGCTTGCTGCCGCCATCGGTCTTGGCCTTGACCTGCTGGAGGTTTGGGTTCCAGCGACGACGGGTGGTGTTGTGGGCATGCGAGATGTTGTTGCCGAACTGCGGGCCTTTGCCGCAAAGATCACATTTCTGTGCCATGGTGACTCCGATCAGATTGTCTCTGCCTGGATGGTGCCAAGGGAGAGAGGGATACTTTGTCGTGCCTGAAGGATCGAGGCCTTGTCGGTGCATGACCGGTGCCGAAGTGCAAACGCGAGACCGGTGATGCGGCGAGGCCGGGATTGAGCAGGATGGCGAGCACGAGACCAATTGGCGGGTGGACGGCCAACGAGCAGGTGCGCCGGAAGACCTGCTTCCAGACTAGTGACTGCTTTGAGTGTAATGGCAAGCCACGGCGGCGGCAACTGGAAAGGGCTTGGGGTGGGAATGGTCTGCAAGGATGAGGCTAGGCGCCCGAGTCGTGATGTTGAAAGTGGATGCTGACGGTGGCGTGGGGTGCGTGGGATGTTCGTGAGACGAAAGCGCGTCTGACGGGAGGGGGAGGGATGGAGGTCCTTGTGTAGAGCAGGCACGTCTCTGACCTATACGATTTGGACACGATATTCGGGCTGCGATTTGGCATCCTATGGTATGGAATCAATCCTGCTGAGTGCCGTCGCTGCCTCCGCGCGTGAGAGATTGCAGCGATAGTGGATGACAGGCAGCAGAGCAGCAGATGCGAGGCGTCGACGTTCAGCGACGGTTTAGCGGGAAGACGGGGGACGGGCATGGCAGACGAGACGACGAGCAAGGCGGATGGCTCTTTTGGGGGTTCGGTGGTGGTAGAGGAGCAGGAGG
>CAXSEC010000230.1:0-3174 GCA_964236325.1 uncultured Acidobacteriaceae bacterium
CCTTCCTTCAAAAAGCCTCTCCACTCCACACGGCCGTCTGTACTTACTGGCAAGCCTCACAGCTCTCCGGATTCTCAAGCGAACAACTCACCGCATCCGCCGACGTCACCGGTCCTGCCGTCGCTACACTCGCCGCCACCGAGGGCGCCGTCGGCACCGGCCGCGCCAGCGTATGCTCCGCCTTGTTCGCCTGCACCGTCGTCTTCGCAATCCGCGTCGCGGGCCGCGAACGCAGGTAGTAGGTCGTCTTCAACCCGCTCTGCCACGCATACATATACATCGAGCTCAGCCGGCCAATGTTCGGCGACTCCGAGAACAGGTTCAGCGACTGCGACTGATCGATGTACGCATTGCGCGCCTTCGCCATGTCGATCAGCCCCCGCATCGGAACCTCCCACACCGTCCGATACACCAGCTTCAACTCCGCCGGCAGCTCGTCAATGCCCTGCACCGAACCCTCCGACAGCTTCAGCTTCATCCGCATCTCTTCGTTCCACAGATTGCGCCGCTTCAGCTCCTCAATCAGGTACCGGTTCACCTGCAGAAACTCGCCCGACAACGTCTCCCGCTTGAACAGGTTCGAGATCTGCGGCTCGATGCACTCATAGCAGCCCACAATCGACGCAATCGTCGCCGTCGGCGCAATCGCAATCAGCAGCGAGTTGCGCGTGCCGCTTTTCTTGATTCGCTCCCGCAGCGCATTCCACCGATCTGTATCAGAAGGAGTTACATTCCACAGATCAAACTGGAACTTGCCCTCAGCCATCCGCGTGTCGGCAAACGTCTCATGCGCGCCTTCCCGCTCCGCCAGCTCGCAGCTCGCCGTCATCGCATGGAAGTAGATCTCCTCCTGGATCTTCGTCGAGAGCGCCTGTGCCTCCGGCGCGTCAAACGCCAGACCCAGCTGGAAGAACACATCCTGCAGCCCCATCACGCCTAGGCCAACCGGCCGCCACTTCGAGTTCGACTTCGACGCCTGCTGGATCGGATAGAAGTTGATGTCAATCACGCGATCGAGCATCGGCACCGCCGTCTTCACCGTCTGCTCGAGCTTCGCAAAGTCAAAGCTCGCCTTGCCTGCCTCGTCATAGATCACGTGCCGCCCCAGGTTCACCGAACCCAGATTGCACACCGCCGTCTCATCCTTGTTCGTCACCTCGGTGATCTCGGTGCACAGGTTCGAGAGATGCACCACGTTCCCGTTCTTGCCCGTCTGGTTATTCTTGATGTTGCAGGCGTCCTTGAACGTCATCCATCCGTTGCCCGTCTCCGCCAACGACCGCATCATGCGCGAGTACAGCTCCCGCGCCTTCACCTGCCGCTCGTAGAGCTTCTCCGCCTCCGCCTTCTCGTACGCCGCGACAAACTCGTCGCCATACAGATCCGGCAGATGCGGCACCACCTTCGGATCAAACAGCGACCACGTGCCGTCCTCGCTCACCCGCTTCATGAACAGGTCCGGAATCCAGTTCGCCAGGTTCAGGTTGTACGTCCGCCGACTCACATCGCCCGTGTTCTCCCGCAGCTCGAGAAACGACTCCACATCCGCATGCCACGGCTCCAGATACACGCAGCATGCGCCCTTACGCTTGCCGCCCTGGTTCACCGCCGCGACAGAACTATCAAGCGTTCGCAGCCACGGCACAATCCCGTTCGACAGCCCGTTCGTTGCGCGGATCAGCGATCCCTCACTGCGCACCCGATGAAACGCCAGCCCGATCCCACCCGAAAACTTTGAGAGCAGCGCCACATTCTTGTACGCGTCATAGATCGACTCGAGCGAGTCACCCGGCGAGTCATGCAGATAGCAGCTCGACATCTGCGGATGCTTCGTGCCCGAGTTGAACAGCGTCGGCGAACTCGGCATATAGTCATGGCTCGCAATCAGCCGGTAGAACTCGATCGCCTCGTGCGCCGTCCCTGCGAGGCCACACGCCACGCGCAGAAAGAAGTGCTGTGGCGTCTCGATCACATTGCGCGAGATCGGGTCGCGCAGCAGGTATCGGTCATACACCGTTCGCAGACCGAAGTACTCGAACCGGTCTGACAGGCTCTCGTCGATGGCATGGTTCAGCTTGCGCATGTGCGTCTGCACAAACTCCGCCGTCGCCGGGCTCACCACACCCTCCTGGAAGCCGTACGCCACCGACTGCGAGAAGCTGTGTAGATTCCGGTTCGCCACCTCTTTCAAGATCGTCTGCAGCAGCAGCCGCGCCGCCAGCTTCGAGTACTGCGGCTCCTCCGCAATCAGGCTCGCCGCCGTATCAATCGAGATCGTATCCAGCTCCCGGCTCGTCGCCCCGTCATACAAGCCGCCGATCGTCTTCGACGCAATTCGAATCGCATCCACATGGTTCAACCCATGCGCGCTCCGCTGCACCGCCTTCACAATCTTGTTCACGTCCACCGGCTCAAGCGACCCATTCCGCTTGCGCACATGCATCGTCTGCGTCTCTTCCACCCGCGCCGGAAAGCTCGGCGTCAGATCGGCCAGTTCTCGCTGCGTATTCATCGTCGTCGCCATTCGTATTCTTCTCCCACCTTCGTCTCGTCTCACACCGGCGCAGTCAGGCGAAGTCCGCTGCCACCGTGCCCCGTCCCTGGAGCACCCACCTGTTGTTCTTTCAGGCCGTCCTCCTCCGCAATGCGCGGAAAAGCCGTCCCACTGTCCCCTCGAACGCAACCTGACCTGATACCAGCAGCCTTGCAATGCCAAACCCGGTTCCCATACCGCCGTGCTTCCGCGGTCGCCCGAACATCCCTGTTGCCGGCCTGTCAACGGCTCCTCGCCGCCCGCCCGGACCTTTGTCTACCTCTTAAGTATAGCGAGGAGGAGACTTGAGTACCACTATATATGGGGGCAGCGCTTCGTCAACATCGTTTCTGTTGTGGATTACCCTCGCAAATGTGGACATGTCGTGCAACGTCTCCACCTGCTTCAAAACAAAGGCTCTAGCCCGGTTTCGAGACCGCGCCGCCACGTCGAAGCGCCGCCTCCCGGCCTCAAAGCCGTCTTCCGCAAGTCCAGGAGTCACAACTGCTTGCACATCCCGCCCGTAAAGCTCGCGGCCACCCTCCGCAAGCTCTCCAGATCCTCCACGAACCCGATGAGTCATCCTCCGGCAACACCAAACAACAAGGGCAACCCCATCCATCCATGGGCCGCTTCAGGTC
>CAXSEC010000231.1:0-3004 GCA_964236325.1 uncultured Acidobacteriaceae bacterium
GACCTCGGTAGAGGCGACGGGACCATTTGGCCCATCCGGATCTGCGCGGCGCGTCAGGGAGAAGGCCACCTCGTCCAGGTCACGCTCCGGCACAATCCCCGTCGCGTCGACAAACGCCTGGAACTCCGGACTGCGCGCAGGCGCCGATCGATCGAAGTGCGTCGCAAGCCGCGCCGGCTTGACGTTTACGTACACAATCGCATCCGACTCGGGCAGCAGACGAGCGATCCGCGGCGGACGCCTGCTCATCCACAGCACGAACAGCAAGGCGGCTGCCAGAACCATGGCAACGCCGAATAGGAGATTGCGGGTGAGACGCGACATGCGGCTTCAGTATCGCCTATAGCGAGCGTTCGAGCGGGTCCGCCGAGTAAGGCACGGTCGTTGCCGCAGGGGTCCCTGCATGCTACAGTAAGTCTCGCGGGGCACTCTCGCGTGGGTATTCCTGTTCCTGAAACGGCGCAGCGACCACGGGTGGAGGCGGTCGGACGTGCCATTGTGGGCTGGCGTAGCTCAGCTGGTAGAGCATCTGATTTGTAATCAGAGGGTCGGGGGTTCAAGTCCCTTCGCCAGCTCCAGCTCTTGGTGGCATCTTCGATTCAACTGGAAGCTTGCTTCAGAGGCCGCATGATACAGGATGAGGATCTACCGATTCGCGCTCCGCGGGCATCTCTTCCTCCTCCTTTCAGCCTCGCCGCTGTCGCTTTCCGGCATGAGTCCTCTCTCATGCAGAGCGCGGCACGCCGACGTTGCGGAGGTCAGAAGGTGATTGCAGACGCGAATCGATCTGGGCACAGGTGGCCGAGCGGTTAATGGCAGCAGACTGTAAATCTGCCACTCTACGAGTTACGGAGGTTCGAATCCTCCCCTGTGCACCACTCCCTCTCCCGAATCGTTTGGCTCGAACAACAAAATGCTGCGTCCGAGACAATGGATCTAAGCCCCTCTGGCACCGGTCGCCTGCTCGTCGCGTTGGCTCTCTTTCTGGTGCTGGCGCTCGCGGCGTGGTTCAGCATGGAGAACGGCAAGCCGCGTTCGCTGACGTTGGTGCTTTTAGGATTTTTTACTCTGCGAACCCTCCTCGCGCGGGCACGTTCGCGGTAGGATAGTGAAGTTTGTTATGCAGGTCAGGCTGATGTAGCTCAGTGGTAGAGCACTCCCTTGGTAAGGGAGAGGTCATGGGTTCAAGCCCCATCATCAGCTCCAGTCTTCAACGGCCGACGTCGCCTCTTCAAGAGCATGCACGTGCAGCCGTTCGGCGACGCCATAACGCGGGAGTAACTCAGTGGTAGAGTCACAGCCTTCCAAGCTGTTGGTCGCGGGTCCGATTCCCGTCTCCCGCTCCAGAGTTTGATATGAACGAAGAGCGCAGCCGTTATAACGCGCTTGAGGCAAGGTTCGAAGGAGTGTTGTGTGAGCGCGACGTACCAGCAGGCGATTCTTACAATTCAGGATCCAGACACCTTCCAATCGGTTCGTGAGTCCATCGCATCTGCCTTCTCCTCGCCGCGGGCGGCCGAGTTCCTGAAGTCTGTAGAGCGCGCCTCGTTGCGCATCCGCCACTTCGAAGACGTTCTTGCGCGAGGTCTGCTGGGCGCTTCAACAGGAGCCGCGTACAACCGGCTTCAGCCAGGCGATCAGGGACAGATCCGTGAGTTTTATCTCGCCTCGCTCGAGCATGTCTCGCTTGATCTGCGCGACCGCTTTTTCAAGCTCTACGCCTACTACTAAGCGCTGGTGTCGTCCCATCTGCCAGCCAAAAGGTCTACTACCGCCGCGAACTCACGTTCGGGCACACTGAGGAGAGGGTCATCATGGGTAAGGAGAAGTTTGATCGTTCCAAGCCGCACGTGAACATTGGGACGATCGGTCACATTGATCACGGCAAGACGACGTTGACGGCGGCGATTACGAAGGTGTTGTCCAAGCACAACCCGAAGAACACGTTTCGCTCGTTTGACACCATTGACAATGCTCCTGAGGAGCGCGAGCGCGGCATCACGATTGCGACCTCGCATGTCGAGTACGAGACGCCGAACCGGCACTATGCGCACGTTGACTGCCCGGGCCACGCCGACTACATCAAGAACATGATTACCGGCGCAGCGCAGATGGACGGGGCTATTCTCGTCGTCGCGGCGACTGACGGTCCGATGCCGCAGACCAAGGAGCATGTGCTGCTGGCCCGCCAGGTGGGTGTGCCGTACATCGTGGTGTTTTTGAACAAGTGCGACGCGGTTGAGGACGAGGAGCTGATCGAGCTGGTCGAGATGGAGGTTCGGGAGCTGCTATCGAAGTATGACTATCCGGGCGACGACACGCCGATCATCCGCGGTTCGGCCCTGGGAGCTCTCAATGGCGAAGCCCAGTGGGAGGCAAAGATCGACGAGCTGATGGATGCGGTGGACAAGTATGTTCCGCAGCCGGAGCGCGCGGTCGATCTGCCGTTCTTGATGCCGATCGAAGATATTTTCTCGATCTCGGGTCGCGGCACGGTGGTCACGGGCCGCATTGAGCGGGGCAAGATCAAGGTTGGCGAGGCGTGCTCGATCGTCGGCTTCCGCGACACTCAGGCGACGACCTGCACCGGCGTTGAGATGTTCAAGAAGCAGCTGGACGAAGGTCTGGCGGGCGACAACGCGGGTCTGCTGCTGCGCGGAATCGCCAAGGAAGATGTGGAGCGCGGGATGGTGCTGGCCAAGCCCGGTTCGATCACGCCGCATACCACCTTCAAAGGCGAGATCTATGTACTGAGCAAGGAAGAGGGCGGGCGGCACACGCCGTTCTTCAACGGCTATCGGCCGCAGTTCTACTTCCGGACCACGGACGTGACCGGATCGGCGAAGCTGCCGGAGGGCACCGAGATGGTGATGCCGGGCGATAATATCTCGCTCGAGATCACGCTGGGCACCCCGGTCGCGATGGAAAAGGGTCTACGCTTCGCCATCCGCGAGGGTGGCAGAACCGTCGGCGCCGGAACTATCTCGGAAATCATCAAGTAAGC
>CAXSEC010000232.1:0-2984 GCA_964236325.1 uncultured Acidobacteriaceae bacterium
TCATCCCGTCACTCCCCTTCATCCCCGCCGCAAACCCAACCACCGCATCGCCCGCCACCACTCTACCGGTGCCCCGTTCATGGCGCAGCTTTACCGCGACATGGGTGGGACGTAAGACCCTCGCCCGCCTGGCTTTTCCTGTCTTATCTTCTGCCGCGCACTAACCCTCAAACCATCCGCATCGCCGCCGGCAGATAACTCCGATAACACAGCACCTGGCTCCCATCATTGCCGTCTTTCGTCGCCAGCGCCCGAAACACCCCGCTCAACCGCATCTGCGCCAGCGTTCCCGCCAACACCTCACTCGTCTCCGCCGCACCCACCATCGCCTGCAATCGAGGGTAGTAGAACCACACCCGATCGCCCTGCTCGCCCTCCTGGCAGAACAGCCCGGTCCACTCCTGGAAAAACCCGCCGCCCTCGCGGTCCACAAACCCCATCACCCGGCTCACCTTCATCCCCGCCGTCGGCACCCCCGCCACCAGCGGCGACGCCAGCGTTAGCACGCCACCCGCCACCGCCGTCACCAGCCCCACGTTCAGCGTCACCCGCCGCACATAGTCCACATCCGTCCCCACGTTCGCCGCGGCCGCCACATAGCCGCCACTCGCGCCGCTCCCCACAAACCCCGTCTGCCCCGTGTAGTCCACGTCCACCGCAACCATCGTGCCCACGGCAAACTGCGCCGCGTTCGCCGCTCCAACATCCAGCGTAGTCGCCGTCGAAGCCGGACTCGGAGCCCCGCCATCCGTCGTCACCAGCGGCACCGCCGCCATCGCCGCCCCGCCGCTGCCCATCGCGCCCGCACCCGCTGCCGTGGCCAGCAGATTCATCTGCTGCACTCCCGCGCTCAGCGCCAGCTGCAGCTTCCCCCACTGCGCAAACGCCACCTCCACCGTGGCCTCGCTCTCCGTCCGCACCTGCACCCGAGCCGTCCCCGGCGCGCCCGCGCGCACCGCCTCCACCGTCGTCCCCGATCGCCGCACAAACCCCCGGCAATCCCCCAGGTCCACCCACGGCGCCGGCATCGCATCCAGATCCACCGCGCCCATCTGCGCCGCATCAAAAACCGCCGCCGGACTCGTCGCTGCCTGCCCGCCCGCCTCTGTACCGCCCACTCGCGGCCTCGCCGCAAAAAACGCCCGCACCCGCCGACTCACCGGTGCCCCGGCCGCCAGCACTCCCGCTCCCGTAGCCGCTGTACTCATGGCTCGCCCGCCCCTTCCAGACTCCACACATCCACCGTCGCCACCCGGCTCACCCGGTCGCCCACCACCACCGCCGCGCCAAACGCCGGATCACTCCAGAAGATCCGCGTCCCATCTGGCACCGGCGTCCCCTGCGTAAAATCCATCTTCGCCGCCGACTGCGTCTCGCCCGCCAGCACCGTCGCCAGCTCCGCATCCATCGCCGCCAGCAGCCGCCCCCGATCCATCCCGCTCATCGCCGCCGACCCCGCCGTCTCATACGCAATCTCGCATCGCAGCTTCGCCAGCGGCATCGCGCCCGCCGCATCCACCGCCAGCGCCGTCCATCGCAGCCGAAACACATCCGCCGCTGCCACCGCTACCGGCAGCTCATTCTCCTCCACCAGCACGCCCGGCCGCAGCACCCCGCGCACCACCACTGTCCGCAGCGGATTCACCGCCGCAACCCCATCGCGCAGCGCCACATAAAACGTATCCTTCGCCCTCTGCATGCTCTCTCCTTGCCTAGATCTCCCCGCCCACCGTCCCCGCCAGCTCCAGCCGATACACATACGGCACCCCGGCCAGGTCGCGATAGGTCACACTCAAAATCCGCAGCAGCTCACCGTCGATCACCACGCCCACCGCCGCCGCAAACCACACCATCGCCAGTGCCACATCAGGCCCGCCAGCCGCCGCCGCCACCGGCCTCGCCGCAATCTGTAACTCCAGCCGTTCGTCCCCCGTCGTACTCAGCACCCGGCCCACGCACGGCGCCACCTCCACGTCCGCAAACGTCGCCGTCGCCAGCCCCAGCTGCTCCGCCACCGCATTCGCCGCGCCCGGCTGCGGCACCCGCACCAGCACACTCCGCCCGCCCGCCCCGCGCAGCACCGCCTCCGTCACCCGCAGCACCCCGTCGCCCAGCTTCGTCAGATCCGCCACACCGTCACCCCAGCCTCTCCGCCACATACGGCCGCAGCAGCGCCTCTACCTGCTCATCCAGCAGCGATCCGCTGAAGTACTGCATCTGCAGCCGGTCCACCTTGCTCGACCTCACATTCAGCGCCGGTGTCGCCTGCGCATTCCGCACAATCTGCGCGCACGCCACCTTCAGCGCCGCCGGCACCGTCGCCACACCCGCCGTATACGTCACCTCCAGGTCCGTGTATCGCAGCCCCAGAAAGTTCACCGGCAGCGTCACCTCACCCGTCGTCATATCCACATCCATCGTCGTCACATCAAGCGCCGTCCAGCTCCCCGGCGCGCTGAACGCCTCAAGCACCTGCTCGCGAAACACATCCAGCATCTCGCCGCGCCACTGGTATGCCAGCCGCGCCCGCGCGCTCACCACCGCCGTCAACGCCGGAGCCACCACCGCCAGCGGCAGATAACTCAGTCGAGCCACCTGGCCCCGCGCCAGCCGCACCCGCTCCGTATACGTCGTCACCAGCAAACTAGGCCGTCGGCAATACGACTCCATCAGCGCCGAAGCCGTCGTCACCCAGTCGTCCGTCGTCTCCGCCGTCAACCCATACGCGACATACTCCGTCGCCTCCAAATACCCCATAACCCCACCACCCTCCCGATCTCCTGCGCACGCACACAGCTCCGAGCCTCAGCCGCGTTGCCACGTGCCTTCCGCTCGCCATCCGAAGCGCAATTTTTAGTTGTCATTCCGAGGCGCAGCCGAGGAACCCCCGCATTTCGCTCTTAACCACGGAGCGAAGCGACGCGGAATCACCCACCAAAAGGCAGCGGGCCGCCCCTACAAGCGCAGCCCACCTCCAACTCAGC
>CAXSEC010000233.1:0-2818 GCA_964236325.1 uncultured Acidobacteriaceae bacterium
ACCGGGAACGGTTGCGGATGACATTTCAGTCACCTTGAAGACGAACGTTTTGCCGCGTGACCCCGGCTCCCATCCGCTAGAAAGAGCTTGGTGCACCCCGGCCTCAATCGTCCTGAGGTCAATCTTCGGTCTTTGAGGTAAGGGCGCATACGATCGACCTTTTTTGGGAAACGGCCACTCAAGCATCAACGGTCGATGCTCTTCGTCTTCGGTCTGAACCAACACACTTAGCCCCTTATAGCCATCCTCATTCGACCAGAGCGGTTCGCTGTGCAACGACCAGAGGAGAGTGGTACCGTCTATCACAAACGCTCCACCGAGTGTTCGCTTCCGCCGCTTCTTCTGCCCGTGCACGCGTAGAGTTTAGCAGGCCTATTTCGGTGCTAACAGGCTCTCCAGATAGCGAGCGAGTGCCTCCGATGACACCCGCCATTCTCGATCGTCATAATTCCTTGCAAGTGTGGTCCCTTCTTTCTTCGTTTCAAGCCCGCCGCCCAAACGCCCCACGAAACAACTCAAACTCCGTCCCCTTCGCCCCAGCAGCCACAGTCCCCGCCAGATACACCGCCACCACATCAAACCGCACCACCACCCGCCCGCGTTCCGCCTCCGGAAACCCGCGCACATACGCGTCCGCCATCCTCCGCAGCATGCGCCGCTTGTCGTCATCCACCGCCGCCTCCGCCGGATCCATCGCCTTCCGCTCCGCCCTCGTCTTCACCTCGATAAAACACAGCACATCCCCGTCCCACGCCACCACGTCCACATCCCCGCGCAGCCGCCCCGTCCGCCATCGCCGCGCCACCACCGTGTAGCCCTGCTCGCGCAGGTAAAACACCGCCTCCCGCTCCCCGCGCTCGCCCACCAGCAGATGCACCGGCCGCCCTCGCAGCCGGCCCGTCCGCTCCGCCAGCACCTCCATCCGCCGCAACGCCCACCGCTGCGCCTCGCTCGCAACTCCCATTCGCCTTCTCCTTGCAACAGAGATCGTGCCCACGGTGGATCCATTTTTCCTGCCCACTGGCAACTTTCTGCAACCCGTGTAGAATAAAGACTGATCGTGATCTTGGATCTGGTTTTCTTGTGTGCTGCTAAACGCGACCCGCAAACAAAACTCAAATTGCAGTCGCGGTACATCACAGCAGTACAAGGACAATCATCATGGAAACCGGAACAGTAAAATGGTTCAACGACGCCAAGGGCTTCGGCTTTCTTAGCCGCGCCAACGGCGAAGACGTCTTCGTTCATCACACCGCCATCCAGAGCAACGGCTTCCGTTCGCTTCAGGAAGGCCAGAGCGTTCAGTTCAACGTCGTCAAAGGCCCCAAGGGCTGGCAGGCAGAGAACGTTCAGGTTGCGTAAGCACTAGCTTTCAGCAGTCTCGAGAAGGGCAGCCAAACCTGGCTGCCCTTTCTCTTTGCCCACGATCCCTCACCCCTGATCGCGGCTCCTCCTTTTAGTTGTCATTCTGGCGTAGCGAAGAACCCCCGCATCTCGCTCTTACCGACGGAGCGAAGCGACGTACAGCCTGCGGCCCGCAGCCATTCACCACCGAGAGCAATCACCCGGCTCAAACATTCGCACGAAACATCGATCAGAGCGCCTACAATCCCCCAAATGCCCTTTACCCCGGCCAATCTCGCCGCCCTCGTCATCGCCGCCAGCTTCGCCGCCGGGCTCAACGTCTACGCCACCGTCTTCACCCTCGGCCTGCTCGACCGCCTCCATTGGGTCGCCCTCCCCTCCGGCCTCGACACCCTCTCGCACACCTGGGTCCTCGTCGCCGCCGGCCTGCTCTTCGCCGCCGAGTTCATCGTCGACAAGATCCCCGCCCTCGACCTCGTCTGGAACGCCCTCCATACCTTCATCCGCATCCCCATCGCCGCCCTCGTCGCCTACCAGGCCACCAACCACCTCTCGCCCGGCATGCAGCTGCTCGCCACCTCTGCCGGCGCCGGCATCGCGCTCCTCACCCACGGCTCCAAAAACGCCGTCCGCGCCGCCGTCACCCCCAGCCCCGAACCCTTCTCGAACATCGCCCTCTCGACCACCGAAGACGCCGTCGCCATCGGCGTCACCTGGCTCGCCACCCATCACCCCGTCGCCGCGGCCTCCACCGCCCTCATCCTGCTCGCCGCCGCCGTCCTCGCCGCCCGCGCCCTCTTCCGCGCCCTCCGCCGCCTGCTCTCCCGCTTCGGCAACGGCCCCGAAGCCGCCCTCCAACTCCCCGGCGACTAACCTTCTAAAACCGCCGTCATCTCGACCGAAGCGAAAACTCTTCTACCGCCGTCATCTCGACCAAAGCGCCCGCAACCCCGTCGTCATCTCGACCGAAGCGCAGCGCAGTGGAGAGATCCCTTTCTTTCCAAGCCATCGCCACTCAGCCCGCCACAAACAATACCCTCTTCATGCAAATCCACCTCATCGACGGCACCTACGAGCTCTTCCGCCACTTCCATGCTCTCCCGTCCATGAAGGACAAGCAGGGCATGGAGGTTGCCGCCGTCCGTGGCGTCCTCACCTCCATCCTCAAGATGATCGAAGAGGGCGCCACCCACCTCGGTGTCGCCACCGACCACGTCATCGAGAGCTTCCGCAACGATCTCTACCCCGGCTACAAGACCGGTGCCGGCACCCCGCCCGAGCTCCTCGCCCAGTTCCCTCTCCTCGAAGAAGCCCTCACCGCCCTCGGCATAGTCACCTGGCCGATGGTCGAGTTCGAAGCCGACGACGCCCTCGCCTCCGCAGCAGCCTTCTGCAGCCACGACAAGCGCGTCACGCAAATCCTCATCTGCACCCCCGACAAAGACCTCGCCCA
>CAXSEC010000234.1:0-2811 GCA_964236325.1 uncultured Acidobacteriaceae bacterium
TAAACAGCTCCCGCGCCGCCTCTAAAATGGCCGCCCGCCGCGCCTGCTTGTCCTCCACCCCCATCGCCCGCCGAGCCATCGCTCTCCTCGCATGCAACTTGTTGACTCACTCGAAAGCTGTCGTCATCTCGACCGAAGTGAAACGGTTTCATCATCTCGCGTAGCGGAGAGACCCCCGCATCTCGTCTCTCCTAAACCCGGACCTGTCACCCGACCTGAAGCCTGGCGAAGCGAGCGCTGTCGCTCATCGCGAGGGGAAGTGAAGGCCCCGCTTCTCTGCGCGGCCACCCTCGTTGCTCCGCCATCGCCTGCTCCGCCACCGCCCGCCCGGCCATCGCTCGCCTTCAGTGCTTGCTCATCCCGTACGCCATCCTCGCCTGAAAAAGCCGCGACGTAAATCGGTTGCTGAACGCCGTGATCCGATTAAACCGCCCAGCCACAACGCTTGACCTGCCCTCGAACATCGCTCGCAATCCGATCTCCGCCACCCGCGCTGGCGCCAGCATCGTCCGCCGCAGAAACGGTGGCGCCTTGTAGCCGGAGACCTCAAAAAACTCCGTCTCCATCAGCCCCGGCGACAGCACCGTCACCCCAACCTTCGGCGCCATCTCCAAATGCAGCGCCACCCCCAGGGCCAGCACAAACTGCTTCGCCGCCCCATACGCCGCCAGCCCCGGAGTCGGCGAGTAAGCCGCCAAGCTGGCCACCAGAAGAATGTGCCCCTTGCCTCGCTCCGTCATGCGCCTGCCAAACACCTGCGTCAGCTCCACCACGCTCATAATGTCCAGCTCCAGCATCTCCCGCAGCCGCGCCGGCTCCTGCGTCATAAACTCCCCGCTCAACCCAAACGCCGCGTTGTTGATCAGAATGTCCGGCACAATGCCGCGCGCCTCCAGCCGCTCCTGCATCTCCTTCGCGCAGTTCGGTGCCCCCAGGTCAACCGGCTCGACCACCACCTCAACCCCATGCCGCGCTCGCACCTCTGCTGCAAGCTCCTGCATCGGCGCCTCACGCCGAGCCGCCAGCACCAGGTTGATCTTCCGCGCCGCCAGCGCACGCCCTAACTCCTTGCCCAGCCCGCTCGACGCTCCCGTCACAACCGCCCACTGCCCCTCACATCCGCTCATACGCCTCCTTGATGACTGCTGGTCATAAATATAGATGACCAGCAGTCATTTGCGTTGCAGGAATGTCACAGTTGTCATCCTGAGCGAAGCGACTTTAAAGGCTGTCATCCTGAGCGAAGCGAACGGATCCCCGCATTTCGCTTCTAACCACGGAGCGCAGCGACACGTTCACCCTGACCCGCCGTCTACCCCGCCCACATCTCCCAACCACGCCAGCGCCCACCGAGCCGCCTCCGCCAGCACCGCATCCTCGCCCTCCGCCCATCCCTCCAGCCGCTCGCGGAACCGCTCCTCGCCGCTGTTCCCCATGGCAATCGCCACGTTCCGCTGCAGCCGCTTCTTTCCCGTGCGCTCGAGCGGTGATCCCTTGAACCACTGCCGGAACTCGGCCGAGCTCATCCTCGCCAGCCACTCTAGATCAGGGTTGATCAACTCCTTGCGCGGGAGCATCGCGGCATCAGCAACCGTCGGCGCACGCCGGTTCCATGGACACACGTCCTGGCAGATGTCGCAGCCAAACACCTGCCGCCCCATGCCCGCCCGCAGCTCCTCGTCAATCGCCCCCTTCTTCTCGATCGTCAGGTACGCAATGCATCGCCGCGCATCCATCTGCCGCGGCGCAACCAGCGCATCCGTCGGGCAGGCGTCGAGACATCGCGTGCAGCTGCCGCAGCGGTCCGCCGCCTCCATCACAAAGCCGCTCGCCTCCATCGGAATCGAGGTGATGATCGACGCCAGCAGCGTCCACGATCCAATGCCTTCATGGATCACCGTCGTATTCTTCCCGATCCACCCCACACCCGCCCGCGCCGCGACCGCCCGCTCGACCATCGGTCCCGTGTCCACGTAACACCGGCTCTCGCACGGCATCTCCGCCCGGATCACCGTCTCCAGCCCGCGCAGTCGCTCAAGTAAAACCTCGTGATAGTCCGTCGCTTGATAGTCCGTCGCCTGCATCGCCGCAGTCCGCTCATCCGCTCCGCGCTGGTCGTTCGCCTGGGTCGTCCCGCTCCACGCATATCGCCCGATCCATCCCGCGCCTGCCACCGCCGGCTCAATCGAGAGCGGCCCCTCGCCTCGATACTGCATCGCGCACAGCACCACCGATCGCGCCCACGGTGCCGCCACCGTCACCGCACGGCGCAGCAGTTGCCCGCGCTCATCACGCCGCTTCAGGTACTCCATCTCCCCGGCAAAACCCGCTGCGATCCAGGCTTCAAAGCGCTCTCCATCCATCTGCTCGGCTGCACTTGTTCCGTCAGCCGCCGCCACCCCGGCCAGCGTGAATCCCGCCTCGCCGGCACGCTCCCGAAGCCATCGCACCCGCTCTTCCGTCCATCCCGTCATCGCCCGATCGCTCTTCTCCAGCCTACCGCCCGCTACCTCCATCAAAGGCGCTCAAAACCACGCTTAACCTCGACGAAACAGCCCCGGACCTCAACCAAAAGCACCCTCAAACCGCCCCCAACTCATGTAAAATCGAGCCGACGGAGAGATGGCAGAGCCCGGTTGAATGCACCTGACTCGAAATCAGACATAGTCGCAAGGCTATCGGGGGTTCGAATCCCTCTCTCTCCGCCACAACATTATCAACAACTTGCAGAGATGGCCCCAGGAAGCTGCAGAGCGCTTCCGCTGCAGAGCGTTTCTGTTATGGTGCAGTCACACCCTTCCAGGAGCCCTT
>CAXSEC010000235.1:0-2695 GCA_964236325.1 uncultured Acidobacteriaceae bacterium
GAGGGGGAGGAGGAGCTCGGGGGCGGCGGGGATGTGGATGGTGTGTTCGACCAGTTGGGTGATGGTGGTGTCGCCCTCGGTGGCGATGGCGATGACGCGGCCGGCGCGGGCGGTGACCTCCTGGATGTTGGAGAGGGTTTTTTCGTATTTGAGGACGGAGGCGGGGTCGGTGGGGTCTTTGGTGGCGATGCAGACGACGGGGAGGGTTTCGTCGATGAGGGCGTTGGGGCCGTGCTTCATCTCGCCGGCGGGGTAGCCTTCGGCGTGGATGTAGGAGATTTCTTTTAGCTTGAGCGCGCCTTCGAGGGCGATCGGGTAGTGGATGCCGCGGCCGAGGAAGAGGAAGTCGCGGGCGGAGGAGAAGATCTGGGCGAGGTGCTGGCACTGGGCGTTGAGGGAGAGGCGGGGGGCGACGCGGCGGTCGGGGGCGATGAAGGGGGCGGGGATGTTTGAGATGGTGGGGTTCTGGGTTGCGGAGGTGTGGGGGCTTTGCGAAAGAAGGGATCTCTCCGCTGCGCCTGCGGCTCCGGTCGAGATGACGGGGTTGGGGGTGGCTCCGGTCGAGATGACGGGGGTGGGGGTGGCTCCGGTCGAGATGACGGGGGTGTGGGAGGTGGTGGGGCTTTGCGAAAGAAGGGATCTCTCCGCTGCGGCCTCGCTTTGCGAAGCCTCCGGTCGAGATGACGGCATGACCACGGGGATGAGGGCGGCGGTGCCTTCGCCGCCGCCGGTCGAGTTGGGGATGGCGAGGGAGAGCATGTTTTCGAGTTTGGCGGGGATGCGGGCGAGTTCGGTGACGTAGTGGAGGGACTCCTCGTCGGAGATGGTGCCGCGGGTCTGGGCGAGGTTGAGGGCGAGGAGGAAGAGGGCGGTGAGCTGGGCGGTGAAGGCCTTGGTGGAGGCGACGCCGATCTCGGGGCCGGCGTTGGTGGTGATGGTGCCCTGGGCGCGGCGGGTGACGGCGGCGCCGACGACGTTGCAGATGGCGAGGGTTTTGCTGCCGAGGGCGATGAGTTCGGCCTGGGCGGCGAGGGTGTCGGCGGTTTCGCCGGACTGGGTGATGAGGAGGCCGATGGTGCGGGGGTCGGCGAGGGGGGAGCGGTAGCGGAACTCGCTGGCGTAGTCGACGTCGACACGGAGGCGGGCGAGCCGCTCGATCATGAACTTGCCGGCGAGGCCGGCGTGCCAGGAGGTGCCGCAGGCGGCGATGGTGATCTGGGTGCAGTTGCGGAACTCTTCGGGGGTGATCTGGAGGTCGGGGAGGAAGACGCGGCCGGTGTCGAGGGAGACGCGGCCGAGGGTGGTGTCGCGAATGGAGCGGGGCTGCTCGTTGATTTCCTTGAGCATGAAGTGCTTGTAGCCGGCTTTTTCGGCCTGGATGGGGTCCCAGGTGACGCGCTGGGGGAGGAGGGTGCGGGGGGAGCCGTCGAAGTCGGTGAGGGTGATGCCGGTGGGGGTGAGGGTGGCGAGTTCGCCGTCGGCGAGGAAGTAGATGTTGCGGGTGTGGTGGAGGATGCCGGGGACGTCGGAGGCGAGGAAGAACTCGCCCTCGCCGAGGCCGAGGACGGCGGGCGGGCCGAAGCGGGCGGCGACGAGCTTGTTGGGCTCGTTGGCGGAGAGGACGCCGATGGCGAAGGCTCCGGTGAGGCGGAGGACGGCGCGGCGGACTGCCTCTTCTAGAGGGATTGAGGGCGTGTTGGTGAGGGTGATGGCAGCTTCGGATTCGTTGGCTTCGGTGGATGTGGCTGGGGGGGTGTTGGGGCTTTTTGAAGGAAGGGGTCTCTCCGCTGCGGCGCTTTGCGCCTCCGGTCGAGATGACGGCGGGGGGGTGTTGGGGGCGGCTTCGGTTACGTCGCCGGCGGCTTTGGACGCGCCGGCTCCGGCGGCTAGCTCCAGCCTGGCGAGCTCTAACTCATCCTGGATGACGTGGGCGATGATTTCGGTGTCGGTTTCGGAGGCGAAGGTGTGGCCCTTGGCGATGAGGGCGGCTTTGAGCTGGAGGTAGTTTTCGACGATGCCGTTGTGGACGACGACGAGGGTTCCGGTACCGTCGCGGTGGGGATGGGCATTTTCTTCGGTAGGGCGGCCGTGGGTGGCCCAGCGGGTGTGGCCGATGCCGAAGGTGCCCTGGACGGGGTGGGCCTCGAGGTCGTGGGCGAGGTTGCGGAGCTTGCCGGGGGCTCGGCGGAGCTGGAGGCCGGCGGGGCCACCGGCGACGGCGATGCCGGCGGAGTCATAGCCGCGGTACTCGAGGCGGGCGAGGCCTTCCATGATGACGGGGACGACGGGCTTGGGGCCGATGTAACCAACGATTCCACACATAGGGGTGAGTGTAGAGGGTTGGCGGGGGATTTGGGTGTGGGACTTTTGGGGAAGGGGTTAGAAGCTGTTTGATCACTTTACTTTGCGGCGCGGAACTGTGGTTTTGCCGGCGCGTGGATGGGGACACGTCGCTGCGCTCCGTCGTTAAGGGCGGAATGCGGGGGTTCCTCGGCTGCGCCTCGGAATGACAACTAAAGATTGCAACTACAAAGGCAAAGGCGAGGCAAGAGCAAGGTAAGAGCGAGGCAAGAGCAAGGCAAAAGCGAGGGGTGGGGATGCTTCCCCATTTGAATCCGCTCGGGGTCGAGGATGACAACCAAAAACTAGAACTGGAAGTAGAGGAAGGAGGTGCTTTCGGCGATGAGCATGAGGG
>CAXSEC010000236.1:0-2673 GCA_964236325.1 uncultured Acidobacteriaceae bacterium
GGCGACACCTCGTCGGAGGCTCTGGCCGCCGTCGCATCTCCGGCCTCACGGCAATCGCGCGCGCGCTCTATCTCCCACTCTTCCTTCGCGCCATCAATGCTCCGGCGCTCATCCTCGTCGCCGATAACAAGGCCGCCGAGGCCCTTCACGCCGCCGTCCTCAGCGCCTGCGACCTCACCGGCGCCCTGGCCCGGGAACACGTCCTCCGTCTCCCCGCGCACGACGTCCTTCCCTTTGAAAATCTCTCGCCGCACTCCGAAATCCAGGAGACCCGCGCCGCTACCCTCTGGAAGATCGCAACCGGTCGCACAGACGTCCCGCGCCTCATCATCGCGCCCGTCGAGTCCGCCTGCATGCGCCTCTTCCCGCGCGACCACTACATCGCCCTCGCCCTCCATCTGCGCGTCGGCGAAGAGCATTTGCCCGACATGCTCGTCGAGCACCTCCTCTCTGTCGGCTACACCAAGGTCGATGTCGTCGAGATGCCCGGCCAACTCGCCTTGAGAGGTGGCATCCTCGATGCCTTCTCTCCCGAATTAGACCGTCCCTGTCGCATCGACTTCTTTGGCGACGAGATCGAGTCCATCCGCAAGTTCGATCCCGAGACCCAGCGCTCCTCGTCGCACATCGACGACGCCCTCCTTCTCCCGCTTACCGAGACACCCGTCACCGAAAAGCTCCTCACCGCCATCAACGCTCGCCTTACCCGCGCCGGCTCCGCTGCCGCCGCCGTGCTCGAGGGCGGCGACACCCCGGTCGAGCTCCAGACCCACGTCTCCACGCGCACCGGCGAAGCGACCATCTTCCCCGGCTGGGAGTTCTTCGCCCCCGTCGCCGGCGCCCGCAACACCCTGCTCGATCTCCTCGGCCCCAAACTCCGCGTCTTCACCGAAGAACCCGCCATGGTGCAGAACCAGGGCGAACGCTGGTGGAACAAAGTCGAGCAGCGCCACGAGCGCTCCGGCATCGGCAATCTCGTTCGCCCCGAAGACATCTACATCTCCCCCTGGGATCTGAACGACCGCATCCGCGCCTTCCCCGGCGCCGATCTTGATCAGCTCGGTGCCATCGACATCCTCGATGGCGACTCGGGCCAGCTCACCGGCATCGACTTCGCCACCCGCCCCACCATGCGCTTCCACGGCTCGATCCCGGCACTCGTCGATCAGCTCCGCGCCCTCATGAAGGAAGACGCCCGCATCCTCCTCGCCGCCCATAATCAAGGCGAAGTTGAACGCCTCGCCGGCATCCTGCAGGAGTACCAGCTTCCCTATCGCCTCGGTTCTCGCAACCAGACCCCCGGCTCCGAAAACGTCTACAGCGAATCCTCCTACAACTCCGGCGACCTCCGCACACCTGTCATCATCCGCACCCCCATCGCCTCCGGTGTCCAGGTCCTCGACGTGCGCGAGCTCGGCAGCGACTCTCCTCGATCCGCACAGGCCGCGCAGATCATCCTCTTCGGCGCCAACGATCTCTCGGATGACGCCGACGTCACCGCCCGCCCCGTCCCTCGCAGAAAGTCCAAAACCTCCGCCTTCATCTCGGACTTCCGCGACCTCAAAGTCGGCGACTACGTCGTCCACGTCGAGCACGGCATCGCCCAGTACTGCGGCCTCCGCGTCCTCGATGAAGAGAAGTCAGACTCTGCCCCGCCGCTCGAGCTCATGATCCTCGAGTTCGCCGAGGGCGCCAAACTCTACGTCCCACTCACCCGCCTCGACCTCATCCAGAAGTACCGCTCCACCGACACCGGCCCCACGCCCGAACTCAACAAGCTCGGCAACCAGGCATGGGCCAAGACCAAGGCCCGCGTCAAGAAAGCCATGCAGGATATGGCCGCCGAACTCCTCAAGCTCTACGCCCAGCGTGCCGCTGCCGTCGGTACCGCCTTCTCGCCCGATAACAATCTGCAGCGCGAGTTCGAAGACTCCTTCGACTTTACCGAGACCGACGACCAGCTCAACGCCATCGCCGACATCAAGCGCGACATGGAGTCCACCCAGCCCATGGATCGCCTGCTCTGCGGCGACGTCGGCTACGGCAAGACCGAAGTCGCCATGCGCGCCGCCTTCAAGGCCGTCCAGGACTCCAAGCAGGTCGCCGTCCTCACCCCCACCACCGTCCTCTCCTTCCAGCACTTCGAGTCCTTCAAAAGGCGCTTCTCGAAGTTCCCCGTCAACATCGAAATGATCTCCCGCTTCCGCACCGCCAAAGAGCAGAAAGAGATCCTCGAACGCACCGCCGCCGGCAAGGTCGACATCCTCATCGGCACCCACCGCCTCTTCTCGAAAGACCTCAAGTTTCAGGACCTCGGCCTGCTCGTCGTCGACGAAGAACAGCGCTTCGGCGTCCGCCACAAGGAGCGCCTCAAGCAGCTTCGGGCCGCCATCGACGTCCTCTCCATGTCCGCCACCCCCATCCCGCGCACCCTGCATATGTCACTGATCGGGTTACGTGATATGTCGGTCATCGAGACCCCGCCGAAAGACCGCATGGCCATCCAGACCATCGTCGCCAAGTTTGATGAAAAGCTTGTCCGCACCGCCGTCGAAATGGAGCTTGAGCGCGGTGGCCAGACCTACTTCGTCCACAATCGTGTCGAGACCATCTACGAGCTCGCCGCCAAGATCCGCGAGCTCGTCCCCAGCGCCCGCGTCGTCGTCGGCCACG
>CAXSEC010000237.1:0-2670 GCA_964236325.1 uncultured Acidobacteriaceae bacterium
GGCGCGGGGGTCGGCGTAGCTGGCGGTGCCCACCTCAACGGCGGTTGCGCCGGCGAGCAGAAACTCGACGGCATCTTTCTCGTTGAGGATGCCGCCCATGCCGACGATGGGCAGGGTGACTGCCTTGGCAACCTCGTGGACCATGCGGACGGCGATGGGCTTGATGGCCGGGCCGGAGAGGCCGCCGGTGATGTTAGCGATGCGGGGGCGGCGGGTTTCGATGTCGATCGCCATGGCGAGGAAGGTGTTGACGAGCGAGAGGGCGTCGGCGCCGGCATCGGCTGCGACCCGTGCCATCAGGGCGATCGAGGTCACGTTGGGCGAGAGCTTGACCATGAGCGGAAGCCGGCTGACGGCCCTGGTTTTCTTGACTAGCTCGCCGAGCAGCTCGGGGTTGGTGCCGAAGACCATGCCGCCGTGGCTGGTGTTGGGGCAGCTGGCGTTGAGTTCGATCATGGCGATGCCCTCGGCGTCGTTGAGGGCGTGGATGACTTCGACGCAGTCCTCGATGGTGAAGCCGAAGACGTTGGCGATGGTGACCAGACCCTTGATTTGGCGCAGATGCGGGAGTTTGTCGGCGATAAAGGCCCGGACACCGACGTTCTGCAGGCCGATGGCGTTGATCATGCCGGCGGCGGTCTCGACGATGCGGGGCGCGGGGTTGCCGGCCATGGGCTCGCGCGAGAGCCCCTTGGTGACGAAGGCGCCGATGCGATCGAGCGACAGTATGTCTTCAAATTCGAGGCCGTAGCCGAAGGTGCCGCTGGCGGCGATGATGGGCGAGCGCAGCTCGATACCGGCGAGGGTGACGCGCATGTCGGGACCCTTGTCTGGGGTCCTGGGCGCAGTCGCGCGGAGTGCGGAGGTATCGCTCACCGGGGCAGTCGCTTCGTGCCGGAGATCGCGTTCGCCGGCTCAGGACGGAGGGCTTCGGTGAGGACGCGGCCGACCGCTGCGGAGGGTCGGTTGACGCGCAGCAGCGAGGCGAAGGTGGCGGCGATGTCTACGGGCTCGACCGCGTCGTGGT
This sequence comes from uncultured Acidobacteriaceae bacterium, assembly GCA_964236325.1. Taxonomy (GTDB): domain Bacteria; phylum Acidobacteriota; class Terriglobia; order Terriglobales; family Acidobacteriaceae; genus Edaphobacter. The sequence goes on from CAXSEC010000237.1 coordinate 1,028, forward strand.
AGGTTCCGGGGACGAAGGGTGCGCCGAAGAAGGCGAGCGGAACGTGGCGGTCGTAGCTGTAGGGCGTGTAGTGGTTAGTGCCGGTGGCGGAGGTCTGCGCGTAGAGGCCGGGGGTGAAGAGGACGTACCAGCCGCCGTTGGGCGAGTAGCTCTGGGCGATGCGCCGGCCTTCGGGAGTTGGCGGGAGCTGGCTGGCGGCCATCTGGAGGCGGGTGTAGGTGTGGCGGACGAGGGCGCGCGGAGGCAGACGACCGCTGTCAGGTGCGGCTGGTACGCTGGCAGCGACGGCGGCGGGCAGCAGATCGGCAACGGCGTTCTCGGCGGCCTCTTCGGAGACCTTCTGGCTGGCGAAGGCGCGGGGGTCCAGGGTGACGTAGGGCAGCTCGCTTTCGAGCATGTAGTGGAGCTTTTTGCCGGGCGAGAAGCGGTCGTTCAGGCCGGCGTCGAGGGCGGCGAGGGTTTTGGGAAGGCTGTACTGGGCGGCGGCCATGTGGGCGGCGGTGGCGGCGGGAAGGGTGGGCCCGATGCCGTGGTCGCCGGTGAGCGACACCCAGACCGAGCTCATGCCGCCGGGCACCTGGGTCTTGAGCCAGATGAAGAAGCTGTTGAGGTCGACGTCGATGGCGTCGATCATGGCGCGCTGCTCGGGGGCGTCGGGGCCGACCTTGTGGCCGAGGATGTCGGTTGAGGAGATGCTGATGGTGAGGACGTCGGTGGTGGGGTGCTGGCCGAGCTTTTCGGCGGCGATGAGGGCCTGCGCGAAGTCGAGCAGGTAGGAGACGCTGGCGGGATGGGCGCCTACGTCTTCGTAGAAGTGGCCGGGGGTGGCGTTAGCCTGCTTGAGGGCCTGCTCGGTGCGGCCGCTGGCGTTGAAGGTCTGGACCCAGGCGGGAAGCTGCGGGCCCCAGTAGGTGGAGGAGACGAAGTGGCCGGAGGCGTGGTCGAGCCAGAAGGAGCCGGTGGAGGCGTGGCCGGAGGTGAGGATGGCGGCGCGATCCTTGAGCGAGATGCCGAAGAGCTTCGACTGGCCGCGGCTGGCGAGCACGACCTCATCGCCGAGGGTGCTGGCGAGCTCGTTGCGGGGCGAGGCGCCGGTGTCTTTGGCGGTGTGGTCGCCGAGGATCTGATACTGCTCGTCTTCGACCGAGGAGACGGGGTGGGTGGTCGACCGGTTGAGATCCCACCACTCGTTGAGCGCGATGCCGTGGCCGTCGGTGTAGGCGCCGGTGGCGATGGTGGAGTGGCCGGGGGCGGTCATGGTGTTGGCGTACTGGTAGTAGCAGTCGGTGAAGTAGGCGCCGCGTTTGAGGAAGAGGTTGAAGCCCGAGGGGGTCTTGAAGTCGGCGCGATAGCGGTCGAGGAAGTCGCCGCGAAACTGGTCGATGACGAGGACGATGACGAGCTTGGGGGAGCCGTTGTAGGCGTCGGCGCGGGCGGGGCGGGGCTGGGCGAGCGACAGGGCAAGAAGAGCGACGACGAGCTTGCGCATGTTGCAAGGGTACATGGGGTGTATTGACGCGCGCGGAGGGCGGAGGGACGAACGATAGAATGTTTCTCGATGCTTGATCTTGGCTATGTGCGGGCGAATCTGGGCCTGGTGGAAGAACGGCTGCGGACGCGTGGAGCGGATGCGGCGGCGGGGC
>CAXSEC010000238.1:0-2662 GCA_964236325.1 uncultured Acidobacteriaceae bacterium
TCGACGCAAACAATATTGCAGTCGGCAAGACGATCCAGTTGCCCGTGCTTTCGTAACTCTTTGTTTGTCGCGGAGGAGGGCGAGCCATAACGGCTCGCCCTTGCTGCGTTGGAGGGTTTACTCCGGGATGATTTTGACGAAGCATCCCTCGGGCAGGGTGTGACCGCCCAGGATGTGGATGACGCCATCGCGCGTGAAGCCGCGCAGCATGGCGGGAGTATGGGGCTGAGGCGGGGAGGTGCGGGGGGCTGGATCGAGGCGGGTGGGAGTGGGTGGGGCTTCGGTTTTCGCGGGGTAAGGGACGGCGCGGAGAGGAAGGGAGTCAACGCGAGTGCGGGCTTCACCTGAGCGAACGGGAGGCTGGCCTTCGGCGGGAGTGCTGCGACGCAGACCGTGGTCTGGATCGGGCCTGCGGTTCATACCGCGATCCATGGCTTCGTTTGCCAGCCGATCGGCGGCCTTGTTTTGGTGGCGGAGGGCGTGGGTGATCTCGAAGCGCTCGAGTTTGGCGATGCGGTTTTTTGCTTCCTGCCAGAGCGGCTTGAGGTCGGGCGAGTTGACCTTATATTTTCCCTGGATCTGCTTGACCATGAGCTCGGAGTCGGAGATGACGCGGAGGCAGGGGTGGCCGTGAGAGAGCGCGTACTCCAGGCTGGCGAGCAGGCCGGAGTACTCGGCGACGTTGTTGGTGCGGATGCCGAGGAACTCTGAGAGTTCGGCGAGCACGGCACCGGAGCTGTCGGTGATCTCGGCGCCGTAGCCGGCGGGGCCGGGGTTGCCGCGAGCGCCGCCGTCGCAGTGGGCGGTGATCCAGGTGGGGCCGGCGGCGGACCCGGACGGGCGGGACGAGCTTGCTGGGGCGTCTGGGGCGAAGAGGCTGGGGGTGCGGGGGCGAGGTACGGTCACGAAGACGAGTGTAGCGGAGGAGGGATGGCAGAAGATCACTTCGGCATGGCTGACCTTCTACGCGCTCACCTTCTCTAGCGCTCACCTTTCCCCCGGCCGATGGTCTATCAGGCAGACGTTTTCTCACTCCGGAGTGAGGTAAGGGCATGGCGGCAGACGTAGTTGGGCTAGGGGCAGGGATTGGTGTCGGCGGCGTGTTGCCGACGGGCTTTGGGGCAGCGCCAGTGCGACGGCAGACGGATCTGTCCTCGGCTGGAGGTGATGGAAGGGCGGTAGAATCAAGGCCAGATATGGCCAAAGCCGTTCCACAGGCGGGAACTCGGGGGCGGCTGACGGCAGCGCAGATGGAGGCGCGGGCGCAGCAGCGGACCGAGGATGATGAGCTCATCCGGCAGGCGCAGAGCGGGCAACGGGCGGCTTTTGATACGCTGGTGCGGCGATATGACCAAAGCGTGCTGCGGCTGGCGCTGCATCTGCTGGGCAACGAGCAGGACGCGCAGGATGTGCATCAGGAGGCGTTCCTGAAGGCATACCGGCACCTGGGAAACTTTCGCTTTGAGTGCTCGTTCTACACCTGGCTCTACCGGATTGTGACGAATCTTTGCCTGGACCAGATGCGGCGGAGGAAGAGCCGCCGCGAGGATCCGGCAACGACGATGGACGCGGCTGGCGATGAGATTGATCTGATGGCGAACGTTCGCGACGATCGGTCGATGGCAGACCCGGCGAAGGAGCTCGACCGGCAGGTGATGGCGCAGGGCATCGCGGCCGCGCTCGAGAAGCTGACGCCACGCGAGCGGACGGTGTTTGAGTTGAAGCACTACCAGGGCCTGAAGCTGCGGACGATCGGCGAGATGTTGAGCACGACCGAGGAGACGGCGAAGAACACCTTATTTCGAGCGACGAGGAAGCTACGGCTGAACCTCGCGGAGTTGCGGGGGTAGAGCTTGCGACATGATGGTGCACGGCAAATGGAAGACCGGAGAGGCGGGCAAATGACCTGTCTCCATGCAGGACGAACGACACTTTGAGGCTGGCTGGAGTATCTACGATGAAATGTGAGATGGCGCAGGAACATATCGTGATGTGGACATATGGCGAGCTTGAGGATGAGCTGGCGATCGGTCTGGAGCGACATCTAGGAGAGTGCGAGAGCTGCCAGAGCGAGATGGCGGCGATGCGTGGCCTGGAGGAGAGCGCGGGCCTGCTGCCGGTAATCGAGCCGTCGCCGAATCTTCTGGCACAGAGCCGCATGCGGCTGGATGACGCGCTTGATCAGGAGAGTCCGCACGGATTTTTCACACGGCTGCGGGCCAACGCATTTCGCTGGACGGGCTTTGTGCAGGGGGCGCCGGCGCTGGCGGTTCTGCTGGTAGGAGTTGGCTTCCTGGGCGGCGACTTCGCACTGCGCTACCGGATCGCCCACCAACCAAGGCCTGTCACGCCGGTGGTCCTGACGAATGCGACGCAGGGCGCGATCGCTAACATAAGCGGCATTGTGCAGACGCCGAACTCCGAGCTGGTTCAGGTGAAGTACAACCGCGTCGTGCCGGAGGTGATGCAGGGATCGCTGGACGATCCGCAGATCCGGCAGCTGTTGATGATGGGGATGAAGGCGGGAACGAACGAAGGCGTGCGGACCAACTCCGTGGCGCTGCTGGCAGGCGAGTGCAAGCAGGGCCATGAGTGTGATCGGACTGAGGACGGCAATGGCGTACGTGGTGCCCTAATGGTGAGCCTGCGATATGACAAGGAT
>CAXSEC010000239.1:0-2587 GCA_964236325.1 uncultured Acidobacteriaceae bacterium
CTCCTCTCCCATCGCCCGCGCCGCCCTGCTCGATCCAGAACCACTCCCCGGCAAGTTCACCGCCGCCGACACCGTCACCCTCGGCCGCACCGGCATCCGCACCAGCCGCCTCGCCATGGGCACCGGCACCATCGGCTTCGGCGGCGCCTCCAACCAGACCCGCCTCGGCACCTCGCCCCTCACCCGCCTTCTGCTCGACGGCTACCACTCGAATGGCCTCCGCTTCTTTGACTCCGCCGACTCCTACGGCTCGCACCCCTTCGTCGCCGAAGCCCTCAAACAGCTCCCCCGCGACAAAGTCACCGTCCTCACCAAGACCGACACCCGCTCGCCCCAAGGCGTCCGCCGCGACCTCGACCGCTTCCGCCGCGAGCTCGGCACCGATCACCTCGACGTCGTCCTCATCCACTGCGTCACCGAGGCCGACTGGACCACCCGCTACCGCCCCGTCATGGACGTCCTCGAAGACGCCAAGCAGAAAGGCATCATCCGCGCCCACGGCGTCTCCTGCCACTCCCTTCCCGCCCTCCGCCTCGCCGCCGCCGATCCCTGGGTCGACATCAACCTTGTCCGCCTCAACCCCATCGGCTCCCACATGGACGCCGACCCCGCCACCATCGTCTCCCTCATCCAGCAAATGCGCGCGAACGGCGCCGGCGTCGTCGGCATGAAGATCCTCGGCCAGGGCGACCTCCGCGATAAACCCGCCGAGGCCATCCGCTACGCCCTCTCAACCGGCGTCCTCGACGCCATCACCATCGGCGCCGAGTCCCAGCGCGAACAAAACAACCTCGTCCAACGCATCGCCGCCGCCTGACCCCGTCACGCAGCAAGGGGACGCAATCAACTGCGTCCCCCCTCGTACTCACCTCGCTTGCAGTGCCGGTCTAGCGACCCGCCTTCCTTCGGCGGCGCACCTCTGAAAGCAGACCCAGCGCCCCCGAACCCATCAGCACGAACGTGCTCGGCTCTGGAACCTGGCCACCTACGGGCGGCGGCGGTGGCGGCGGAAGAACCTGGCTGTAATCCGCCGAGAGATCTTCAACCAGCGGGGAGAACCCGGTCGGCGCACCGGTCAGCGTCAACGTCTTGACAAAGCTGCCGGTACTGCTCCACTCATCAATCTTTCCGGTGTAAATGTCGGAAGTGAAGAAGTTCGTGCCGTCATAGGCAATCCCTGTCTCCTGATTATCCGGAGGAACGATAAACCCGGCCTTCTGCAGCGTTCCCGTCAGGCTGTACTCGTCATACGGATCATTCGCATCTCCCTCATTCTCGATCAGATGATCTCCGCTCGAGTTCTGAAAGTACTCCAAACCATCGCAGTTGCCGGTGCACTTGCTCAGCGCCACTGTCGAGATCAGCGATCCCTTCGTGCTGTAGGTATAGACCTTGTTCGTGCCGCTGTAGTCCCCGATAATGAGGTCCGTCCCGTCATACGCAATGGTTGATAGCGCCGATGCTCCCGAAACCGCAAACAGCGCGCCATTGTTGGTGTGCGTCGCGATGTCGTAGGAGTACACCGATCCACTGTTGGCAGCCGTGTAGTACATCGTGGTGCCGACAACCACGACCCCGCGTCCGTTGGTCGAGCTCAGATTGGTGTAGGTGTCCACAATGGCCCCCGTCGTCTTATTGATCTTGAAGACGTAGGGTGTGCCGCCGGTGGCATTGTTGCCGTAGAGGAAGCTGTCGGCATAGCTGAAACTGCTGACGGCCAGCAGGCAGGTAAGGGCGAGTAAAGGTCTCATGAGGTCCTCAGTAGAATTTGATTGAAGGACATGGCCCGGGGGGAACGTAACGTTACCTGCAATTAGAAGACCTTAATCTAGTCGGCAAATCCGCCCCTTCCCTCCGATCAAAGTCGGCCACTATGCAATCTCCCGACATCATTTGAGAATGCATTTCCAACAAATCTCTCCTCTCTCGTCCGTTGTCATCCTCCGCCGCCGCCGCCTGCTGCCACCGGCCACCTTCCTCCGAGAGCTGCTCCGTCGCTGCAGTACCCTTATCCTCGAGGCCTCTACCCACCCATGATCGAGAAACTCGCCGCCAGCAACCACCGCGCCTTCGGCTTCAAAGTCACCGGCCAGCTCACCACCACCGACATCGCCGATCTCTCGCACCAGATCAACGATCTCCTCGCCCTCGAGAAGCACCCCATCGGCCTGCTCGCCGATCTCTCCGCCATGCACGGCGCCACCTGGTCTGCCCGCTGGGCCGAGATGCGCTTCCTCCACGCCCACACCGACCACATCGCCCGCCTCGCCGTCATCAGCAACGACCAGTGGGAAGAACTCGGCGAGTCCATCGTCACCACCGTCGGCGGTCTCCAGGCCCAGACCCTCTACTTCCACCCCGCCGAGCTCGCCCATGCCTGGCACTGGGTCAAGCTCAACCACCCCGACGACACCATGCCCACCCGCATCATCTATCCCGGCTCCGGCCTCTTCGCCAACTACACCCCGGACTTCATGGGCATCTAATCCCACCCAACCAAGCCAGCACACCACCACAGCCCGCACTCACCACGCCAGCACACCACCACAGCCCGCACTCACCACGCCAGCACACCACCACAGCCCGC
>CAXSEC010000240.1:0-2572 GCA_964236325.1 uncultured Acidobacteriaceae bacterium
CTTCTGATCGATGCCGACCCGCAGCACTCCGCTCTTGACTGGTCGGCTCAACGCGAGGCTGCCAGCACGTTCAACGTCATTGGACTCCCTAAGCCAACTTTGCATCGTGATATTGCCACGCTCGGCGCACCCTACGATTGGCTGAGAGCGCCGGAGCAAAAATAGACCATGTAGCGCCGCGTGAGCGGGGCTTCGTGGCGGTGTAAAAGGGATCCACCGCCGGAGACTTGTTTTGCGGGGAGTTGCCTTGATTGGCGGCCCTGTGGGACACCGGAGGGATGTTCAAGGTGGAGCTATACGGTCGGCTACGTCGTGCGGTTCTGGTGGATGGGGTGAGTCAACCGACGGTGGCGCGGGAGTTTGGGATTTCGCGCAAGTCGGTCCGGAAGATGGTGGCGTTCTCGGTGCCTCCGGGGTATCGGCGGCAAGAGGCGGTGACGCGGCCGAAGCTGGATGCTTTCGTGGGCGGGATCGACGCGATTGTGGAAGAGGACAAGACACGTCCAGCCAAGCAGCGGCACACTGCGAAGCGAGTCTTTGATCGGCTAAGAGAAGAACATCAGTTCACGGGCGGCTCCACGATCGTGAAGGATTATCTGCGCTCGGCGACGCAGCGCGGGCGCGAGATGTTCGTGCCTCTGACGCATCCGGCGGGCGAAGCGCAGGCGGACTTCGGCGAAGCCCTGGTGGTGATCGGCGGCGTGGAGTGCAAGGCGCATTATCTTGTGGTGGATCTGCCGCATTCGGACCACTGTTTTGTCATGGCGTTTCCCGCCGAGACGACGGAAGCGTTCCTTGAAGGCCACGTAAAAGCCTTCGCGTACTTCGGCGGCGTGCCGACGCGCATACTCTACGACAACACGAAGATCGCGGTGGCGAAGATCCTTGGCGGCACCGAGCGCACGCGCACGCGGGCCTTCTCCGAGTTGCAGAGCCACTATCTGTTTGCCGATAAGTTTGGACGGCCTGCGAAGGGCAACGACAAGGGCAAGGTCGAAGGCCTGGTGGGTTATGCGCGACGGAACTTCATGGTGCCGATCCCGCGCTTCGCCAGCTGGGATGCGTTCAACACACATCTCGAAGCCGCGTGCCAGAAGCGTCGGCAGCGCAAGCTGCGTGGGCACACGGAGGCCATCGCCGAGCGCTTTGAGCGCGACCGCGCGGCACTGTTACCTCTGCCTGCATCGCCTTATGACGCCTGCGAGAAGGTCGCAGCGCGAGTCAGCTCCTTGGCGCTGGTGCGCTATCGCGACAACGACTACTCGGTGCCGACCCGGCACCGACATCTTAAGGTGCTGGTGAGGGGCTACGTGCATGGGGTGACGATAGCCTGCGGCAGCGAGGTGATCGCGAAGCATCCCCCCAGCTATGAGCGCGAGGCCGTGGTCTACGATCCACTGCACTATCTTGCGCTGCTCGAACAGAAGACGCGGGCACTCGACCAGGCAGCACCGCTTCAAGGCTGGCAGTTGCCCGCCTGCTTCGCCACCTTGCGCCGCCTGCTCGAAGCAAGGCTGAAGCACGGCGGGCGGGAGTATGTGCAGGTGCTGCGTCTGCTTGAGACCTTTAAGCTCGACGAACTCACCCGGGCCATCGAAGACGCGCTTGAACTCGGCACGATAGGCTTCGACGCGGTCAAGCATCTGCTGCTGTGCCGCATCGAACAACGGCCGCCACGGCTCGACATGGAGAACTATCCACACCTTCCCCTGGCCCAGGTCCGAACCACCCAGGCCGCCGATTACATGACGCTGCTTGGAGGAGTCACGGCATGAGCGATACCGCCGCACCCATCGAGACGCCGCAGCTTCTGCTCGACCACCACCTCAAGGCGCTGCGTCTGCCGACCATGCTCCGCGAGTACGACCACGTGGCCCGGCAGTGCGCCGCCGAGGACCTCGACTATCCCCGTTATCTGCTGCGCATGGCCGAGCTTGAACTGCTTGACCGCGAACGCCGCGCCACCGAGCGACGCATCAGGCAGGCGAAGTTCCCCATCACCAAGAGCCTGGACAGCTTCGACTTCCTCGCCATGCCGACGCTCAACAAGGCGATGGTGCTGGAACTGGCGCGGTGCGAGTTCCTTACGCGCCGCGAGAACGTGCTGCTGCTCGGCAACAGCGGAACCGGCAAGACCCACATCGCGTTGGCCCTCGGGCTCGCAGCATGCCAGCAGGGACACCGCGTCCGCTTCACCACCGCCGCCGCCCTGGTCCACGAACTCATCGAGGCCCGTGATGAGCGCAAGCTGCTGCGCTTCCAGAAGCAGATCGCCAGCTACGAGCTGCTCATCGTTGATGAACTCGGCTTCGTGCCGCTTTCCAAGACCGGCGCCGAACTGCTCTTCGAGATGCTCAGCCAGCGCTACGAGCGCGGCTCGACGATGCTGACCTCGAACCTGCCCTTCGCCGAATGGACCGAGGTACTTGGCTCCGAACGCCTCACCGGAGCCCTGCTCGACCGCCTCACCCACCACCTCCACATCCTCCAGATGAACGGCGACAGCTTCCGCCTCAAACTGGAGTGCCCGGCTTGAAATGTACCAGTGGAGAAGAGAGACACTGGACAAGGA
>CAXSEC010000241.1:0-2518 GCA_964236325.1 uncultured Acidobacteriaceae bacterium
CGCTGCCGGTAAGCCACAGGTGCTCAAAGCTGAGGCGCGCCATCTCCCAGCCATGGTGCGCAAGAAACAGTCGCAGGCTGCTCAGCATGCCATTCCATCCGCCGCGCTCGCATGTGCGCCGCTGCGGATCGCCTTAACGTACTCAAGAACCCCGGGCTGCTGGCTCGTCCGCACCTCGTGCGCCGCTAAATCCGCAGTCACCGTTCCCTGCTCGAGGAAGATGACCCGATCAGCCAAATACAGCGCCTCTTCGAGATCGTGAGTCACCATGACGACGGTCTTCCGCACCTTCTTGAGCAGGTCGTAAAGCATCCGCTGCATCTCGGATCGCGTGATCGGATCGAGAGCACCGAATGGCTCATCCATCAGGAGCAGCGGCGGATCGCTCATCAAGGCGCGAGCCAGTCCTACGCGCTGCCGCTGCCCTCCTGACAGCTGATTCGGATGGCGGCCGGCATACTCCTCTGGAGGAAGCCCGGCCATGCTCAGCACCTCATCGCGACGGGTTCGCGCGTCGAGGCTGGTCCTGCCTGCCAGTTCATAACTGAGTGCCACGTTTCGGCCGATCGTCATATGTGGAAAGAGACCGCTCTCCTGAATCACGTAGCCGATACCGCGGCGCAGCGCGACAGGATCGTAGGCGGCAACCTTCTTCCGGTGAACCAGGACCTCGCCACTCGTAGGAGTCACCAGGCCATTGATGGTTCGCAGGAGAGTGGTTTTTCCCGAGCCGCTGCGCCCCAGCAGCGCTGTCGTTGTCTTCTCCTCGAGTGACAGCGTAATGCCGCGAAGGATGTCACGGTCTGCGATCCGGAGAGTGACATTCTCAAAGCTGACATCTCCGGTCGCCATCAAGCTCCTCCGTGCAAAGAGCGATCTACGAGAGCTCTTCCGGCGGGTTCTCCAGGACATCGGGCTGCGGAGCTACAACGGAAGGCTCACCACCCCCGGCCCCTTTGACACGAACTACTGTGATCTTTTCGAAACCCTCTTTGAAGGTCGGCGGACGCAGCCGTTCTGCCATCTTCTGCATGACTTCATCCGTCACCACACGTTCTCGTTTGGAGTTTCTTTCCATGCAGATCGCAAGGGGAACGTCAAAAAAGACAGCCTGCACCTCATAGCCGAAGCTCTTCGCCATCTTGATCCACTGGCGACGCTCGTGAGGCGACAGGTTCGTCGCATCGACATAGTTCCATGGCATCTTGGCGATGAGACGCGCGCGAAGCAAGCTGCGCAGCGTGGAAAACACCAGCCCTTGGTAGCGCTGCTCCGTGATGTCATCAAAGAGGATGTTTCGCAGCAGGTCGCTCGAGAGCGGCGTCACGCCTCGCCGCTTGTACCAGGTAGTCTTGCCTGATCCGGGAAGACCGATGGTGAGCACCACGAAGCCTCGCGGTGACTTGGCAGCGACTGCCTCATCGGGTGGCTGCCCGAGATGCTCCGGTTGTGTCTCAAGGATAATCTTCGGCTCACCGGCGGCGGGCTCTACCGGTGCACTTACCGGTGTTGGAACAGCTTCCACACCTGTCGGAGAAGGCGCCGCGGCTTCGGCAGAGTCGCCGGCGGCGGGTTCTGTACTCTCCGGCCGCAGTGCGATCGGATCAGGATAGTTGGGGCGAAGCGGCGCCAACTGATCGGTGGGCAACTCCTGGCCTATCTTTCCTGTCGACTCAGAGTCGTTAGGCGGTCGTCTCGTGCGTCGTCTCATCTTATCCAGGATCCAGTCGCGCAGGTCGCGCATAGCTCGCTTGTAACACAGCGCCGAATTAAGCAGCAACTCATCGACTGCGCTCGAGTCACTTCTCCGCTACCGCCGAATGGCTCCGCGGCGCCCGCGCTTACAATACCCTTGAACCTCATCGTACGCGACAGGAGCAAACGCAGGTATGGCAGTAAAGGTTGGCATCAACGGCTTCGGCCGCATCGGCCGAAATGTATTCCGCACGGCGTTGGGTAATCCTGAGATTGAGTTCGTTGCCGTCAACGACCTGACAAGTCCAGCGACCATCGCCCATCTTCTCAAGTACGACTCCATCCTGGGCAATCTCAAGAACGAGATTGCTTATGGCGAAGACTTCATCTCCGTCGATGGGAAGAAGATTAAGGTGTTTGCCGAGCGCGACCCGTCCAAGCTCGACTGGGCCTCGGTTGGCGCGCAGATCGTTGTCGAGTCGACCGGCTTCTTCACCGATGCCACCAAGGCAAAAGCTCACCTCGGATCCACGGTGAAGAAGGTGATCATCTCAGCTCCCGCGACCAACGAAGATCTCACAGTCGTTCTCGGAGTTAACGAGGAGAAGTACGACGCGGCGAAGCATCATGTGATCTCGAACGCGAGTTGCACGACCAACTGCCTGGCGCCGGTGGTGAAGGTACTGAACGACACCTTCGGCATTGCCTCCGGCATTATGACAACGATTCACAGCTACACAAATGACCAGGTCATCCTGGACACCCCGCACAAGGATCTTCGCCGCGCCAGGGCCGCAGCTCTCTCCATGATTCCTTCGAGCAC
>CAXSEC010000242.1:0-2445 GCA_964236325.1 uncultured Acidobacteriaceae bacterium
CCGCCCACTCTGGTAATGCACATTCGCCGCCCGATCCACCAGCCCCACAAACTCGGGCGCCGTCGGCACATACCCCGCTGTCCGAAGACCCTCGCCGGCGAAGCTCTCCCCCCACGCTCTCTGCCTCAGATCGAGCCGCCCATGCCCATCCGTCGTATCCTCCGCCGCCCCCGCTAGCGTCCCCTCAAACAGCGTCTCCGTCGGCCGCGCCGGAATCACGTCAATCACCCCACCCAGCGCACTCGACCCATACAGATCCGACCCGCCGCCCGTGGCCACGTTCACTCCTGCCACCGCATCCGGCGGAATCTCGTTCCAGTGCACCCAGTCCCCAAACGGATCGTTCAGCGGAGCCCCGTCCGCCAGCACCAGCGTCCGGCTCGCCGCCGTCGATCCCAGCCCGCGTAGCGACACTCCCTGCGACGTCGGATTCGCCACCCACGAGCTCGACCGCCGAAACAACTCAAACCCTGCCACCTGCCGCAGCCGCTCATCCAGCGTCAACGCCGGGAACTGCCGCAGCTCTGCCGCATCAAGCGCCACCACCGTCTCCGCCTGCGGCCCCAGCGCCACCCCCGACCGCGTCGTCGTCACCGTCACCTGCTCCGCCACCGCCGTCGGCCGCACCACCAGCACCGTCTCGCCTGCAGCAGATGCGACCACCCCTCCGCTGTCCATGCCTGGCATCGCTACCCGCAGTGTCGCTGGTCCACCCGCAAGGGGTACTCCAGAACTCGCCGCACAGGTGAAGGCAAATCGCCCGTCCGCATCCGTCGTCATCCGCTCCTTGCGCCCGTCCGGGCCCACACTCACGATGATGGCGTTGCTGATCGCCGCCCCGCTTCGGTCGACAACCCTCCCCCGCGGGCACTGCGCACCCGCAAGCGGCGCGGCAAGCGCTCCATACGTGCCAAAGGTCAAGTCACAAACCGTCCCTGCCGTGAAACATACCCAGCACAGCAACCCCGACAACCGTCTCCTGCTATGCACCTGAAAACATCGAATCATCCTTCCCCGGATTCTACGTGGTTCGGGACTGCAACCAAAGATCAGTAGGAGGTAGATTGGCAGCTCAACAGGAAGTGCGCAGGCCATCCGCTGCCTGTCACCCATGGAGCACTCTCGCACCATCTCCGACAGTGGAGATCCGCGCTCGATGCCCCGCAGGAGCGTCACACCTGCTCCCGCGAAGCATTGAAGCGTCCTTCCGAACAAATTGATGAGTCACGCCGATGTCACCCCAGCCCTTCGCGGACTACCGCGTCTAACTGCCAGCCCTCTCAAAGGAACCGAGTCTCAACCATGCCTCACCCTCGCGCCGCCGCGCTCCTGCTCTGTCTCGCCGCACCCGTTCTCCAGGCCGCCTCCCCCATCAAAGTCCCACTCACCGCCGACCGCTGGCAGATCACTGAAGACCCGGATAACCCCGACAAGCCCGACGTAAGGTTCATCGGTCATGAGGGCTTCCCGCAGGGGGCCATCGTCCTCCAAAACGGCTCCGTCGCGCTCAACGGCCTGAACTTTCGCGACGGAACCATCGAGTTCGACATGAAGGCCACGGCCCAGGACATCCCCGGCATCCAGTTCCGCCGTCATGGCGAGTCCGGCCACCAGGATGCCGAAGAGTTCTACCTCCGCAGCCTGCCCGAATGCCGCGCCTCCAACGACTGCATCCAGTACGTGCCCGTCATCCACGGCTTCATGCTCTGGAACGTCTACCCCCAATACCAGACCCAGGCACCCATCCTCGACGGCTGGAACCACTACAAACTCGTCGTCAGCGGCCGCCGCATGAACGTCTACCTCAACCGTGCGCCGCAGCCCATCCTCGCCGTCGGCAGCCTTGAAAGCTCCTCCACCGAAGGCCTTATTCAGCTGCGCGGCCCCGCAGTCTTCGGCAATCTCACCATCACCCCCGATGCCGTCGAAGGTCTCAATCCGCAGCCCACGGCAGATCCCGCCATCGCGGATGCCGGCATGGTGCGCCAGTGGCAGCTCGGTCCGCAAACCCACGCCCGCCCCGGCCAGGATCCAGCCTTCTCCGAAGCACCCTCCGGCGTCGACTGGAAGCCCATTACCGCCGACCACTCCGGCCTCGTCAACCTCAACCGCCAATACCAGCTCGTCCTTCAGCCGCCCGCGCTCACCTGGCTCCGCACCACCGTCACCTCGTCAACCGCGCAGGACAAACTCGTCCAGCTCGGCTGGCTGGGCCACGCCTGGGTCTTCGTCAACGGCAAACTCATCACCCAGGGAAAAAACTTCTACTACCCCGATAGCGAACGCCGCGCACCCGATGGTCGACTCTCCCTCGAAAACGGCAGCTTCCGCATCCCCCTGCAACAAGGTCCCAACCAGATCACCCTCGTGCTCAACAACGCCGTCCACGACGACCCTAAAATCATCAACTACTACGGCTGGGGAGCCATCCTGCGCTTCGCAGAC
>CAXSEC010000243.1:0-2384 GCA_964236325.1 uncultured Acidobacteriaceae bacterium
CGATCCCGCTCGGCATCCGCAAGGCGGTGCGCGACGGCTCGCGCTTCGACGTCGCAACGTCGCTCGCCGTGTCCACCGGCTTCGCCATCCCAAGCTTCCTCTGGGCGGTGCTGCTGGCGACGCTATTCTGCTCGGCCAACCTGCCGCTGTTCCCTCAGAGAGGTTTGACCTCCGACAACTTTGCCCAGCTCTCGCTGATCGGTAAGCTCGGCGACTACCTCTGGCACATCGCCATGCCGGTGGCGGCGCTGACGCTGGGGTCCTTCGCCACGGTGACGGCGCTGACCAAGAACGCCTTCATCGACGAGATCGGCAAGGCCTACGTGCTGACCGCTCGGATGAAGGGCCTCGACGAGCGCCGCGTGCTCTACGGCCACCTCTTCCGCAACTCCATGATGATCGTCGTGGCGGGCTTCCCCGCCGCCTTCGTCGGCGCTTTCTTCACCGGCGCGCTGCTCATCGAGTACATCTTCTCTCTCGATGGCCTCGGCCGCCTGTCCTACGAGGCGGTGATCGCCCGCGACTACCCCCTCGTCTTCGCCAACATCTACATCTTCGCTCTGATCGGGCTGGCGGTGAACCTGGTCTCCGACCTCACCTACACCTGGATCGATCCCCGCATCGATTTCGAGCGGCGCGAAGTGTGATGGACGCGCCCGTCACCCGAGCCACCAGGCAGTTTGCGCCCCGCGTGCCGACCTCACGCTTCCTGCGGCTCACGCCGATCAACGCGCGCCGCCTCGCCGACTTCCGCAGCCACAAGCGTGGGTATTGGTCGCTGATCTTGTTCTCCGCAATCTTCGTCGTCACGCTCTTCGCCGAGCTCATCGCCAACGACCGTCCCATCCTCATCTTCTACAAGGGCGAGCTGCTCTCGCCGATCGTCCGCGACTACGGCGAGGACAGGTTCGGCGGCTTCCTGTTCGCGCCGGCGGACTACCGCAACGAGGCCGTGCGAAAGGACATCGAAGTCCACGGCTGGATGCTTTGGCCGCCGATCCGCTTCTCCTACGGCACGCCGAACTACAGCGAGGCGCTGCCGGCGCCGATGCCGCCGACGTGGACCTTGAGCACGGCGCAATGCGAGGCGGCGGCGGTGAAGGCCGGCGCACCGGCTGCCAGGGGCTGCTCGGCCATCGAGAAGGATTGGCTCGGCACCGACGGCGGCGCCCGCGACGTGCTCGCCCGCGTCATCTACGGCACCCGCATCTCGATCCTGTTCGGCTTCGCGCTGACGATCCTGTCCTCGATCATCGGCGTGGCGGCCGGCGCGGTGCAGGGATACTTCGGCGGCAAGACCGACCTGCTGTTCCAGCGCGTCATCGAGGTCTGGTCGGCGCTGCCCTCGCTCTACGTGCTGATCATCATCGCCTCGTTCATCGTTCCGAGCCTGACCTCGCTCCTCTTCGTGCTGCTGCTGTTCAACTGGGTCAGCCTCGTCGGCGTCGTCCGCGCCGAGTTCCTGCGCGCGCGCAACTTCGAGTACGTGCGCGCGGCACGTGCGCTGGGGCTCAACGACCGCCAGATCATCTGGCGCCACATGCTGCCCAACGCCACGGTGGCGACGCTGACGCTGCTGCCCTTCATCATGAGCGCCTCGGTGACCGCGCTGACCGCGCTCGACTTCCTCGGCCTGGGACAGGCGCCGGGCTCCGCGTCGCTTGGCGAGCTGCTGCAGGAGGGTCAGAGCCACCGCGAGGCCTGGTGGCTGGCGCTCTCCGGCTTCTTCTCGACCGGCCTGCTGCTGGTGCTGCTGGTCTTCATCG
Source organism: uncultured Acidobacteriaceae bacterium (assembly GCA_964236325.1). Taxonomy (GTDB): domain Bacteria; phylum Acidobacteriota; class Terriglobia; order Terriglobales; family Acidobacteriaceae; genus Edaphobacter. Next base: position 1,767 of record CAXSEC010000243.1, read on the forward strand.
GCGAGGGCATCCGCGACGCCTTCGACCCGCGCAAGACGCTGGTGTGAGCCCGTGGTAGTTTCGGGAACAGGAGTGGTGCGATGAACAGGATCGTGCGGGAGAACTACCCGGTGGCCGACCTGCCAGAGGATCTGAGGGAGGGGTTCGCGCCTGATGCGCGGGTAACGGTGACAATCATAGTCAAAGCGGAGACGATTGGACCCGAGCGCTCTTTCACCAATCTTATGACGCTTCTTAGTCCGCCTTGGCTGACGAGTGCGGAGATCGCTTCGCAGTTGGACGACTTACGGGAAGACCGCGATCTCTGAGCCGCCCATGGCCCCGCTCGTCTATCTCGACAGCAACATCTTCATAGAGGCGTTTGAGACCGGCGATCCGGCCTCCGACCTCGCCCGCCTTCTCGGTGCTCTGGCAAGATTGCCCAGCCGATCAGCGACAAGCGAATACACTTTCGGCGAGGTTCTGGGGCGTCAAGGCACGTTCGCGACCTGGGAGTCGCAAAAAGCCTTCTACAAAGAGCTTCTGTTTAATCAGTCCTTTATCCGTCTTGCGCCGATCGATCGTAGTCTCCTCGAAATAACCGGCAATCTTCGTTTGGCAGCCCGGCAGGTCCATCGG
>CAXSEC010000244.1:0-932 GCA_964236325.1 uncultured Acidobacteriaceae bacterium
TGATGGAGTGATGCCCGGGCTATCGCCAATCGTCGCGGGTGGCTGCCTGATCCTCGAAGATCTGGTCGAAGTTGTCGGTCTTCTTGATGAGGATGTCGCCGAGCAGGGTGGGTTGGTGGAGGAGGACCGCCTGAAGGCGCACTAACTCCAGCATTGCGAGGAACATACAGATAACGGCGCGCTCGGTGTGGGAGCTGTGCAACAGGCGGCGCAGGCTGACGGGTTTGTCCTCCAAGAGCAGCCGGCGCTTCACGAAATCAATCATTTGCGCGACGGTGACGGACTCTTCGTCGACGTTGAGGACGGGCCGAGCGCGGAGGCGGGTGAGGATGTCCTGGAAGACGCGAACGAGATCGACGGTGTCTGCCGCGATCTCCTGGTCTATGTTGTTTATTTCAGATGAGTTAGCTGCGGTCTGAAGGTCTTTGAGGAAGGCGGGCATACCGGGGTGAGACCAGGTGGCTTCCTCTATCTGCTGCTTTTGCAACAACATCTGGGCGGCGGACTTGAAGCGTTCGTGCTCGAGCAGGCGTTCTACCAGTTCGCGGCGCGGATCTTCGCTGTCGGCGCCAAGCAGGTCAGAGGGATCGCGCGGCAGTAAGGTCTTTGATTTGATATGGATAAGCAGCGAGGCCATATAGATGAACTCGCCGGCGGCGTCGACATCCTGCTGCTTGAGCTGGTGGGTGTACTCGAGGAACTGGGCGGTGATGCGGGCGATGGGGATGTCGTAGATGTCGATGTTCTGCCGGCGGATGAGGTCGAGCAGGAGGTCCATGGGCCCGTCGTAGAGGTGGCCGACGGTGATGGAGAAGGGGGATTGGGAGGCTTCTTCAGGGGAAGGTTTGGCGGGCTTGCGGGATGTGTTTGACGGGGGGGTGATGGGGGATTGCAGGGTAAACGGGGTGCTTTCCGCTGAGGTGAACGCAGGT
>CAXSEC010000244.1:942-2361 GCA_964236325.1 uncultured Acidobacteriaceae bacterium
GGGGGGGGGGGGGGGGGGGGGGGGTGGGGGGGGGGGGGAGGGGGGGGGGGGGCTCTGCGGGGGGGGTGGGGGCGGGTTTGGGGGGGGGGGGGGGGGGATTTGTGGTGGTTTGGTCGAGGTTGGTTTCGGGGGCTGGAGATGCGCCAGGTTCGAGGCTGGTTTTCGGATTAATTTGAGGGTCGTCGATAGGCATGGCAGGACGCGTCAGTCGGAGATGATCTTATAGGCGGCCTCGGTGCCGGTGAGGTCGATGGGTGGGGCGCCGGGGAGGTTGAGGAAGTAGGCGTTCCCGTGATGGGTCACGGTGAAGACCATGTCGTGTTTGCCGGCTGCTTTTTTTGCTGCGGTCCATGGCGCAACGAAGAGCTTTTGCGGGAGGACGAAGTCGAGCAGGTGGAAGTCGGCCTGCCAGCAGAGAAGAACAACGACCTCGTAGGATTTGGGCTTGATCGCGAAGGTCCAGGAGGCGAGGGAAGGGTCCTGGATCGCCGCGTCCTGGATGGCTGCCGCTACGAAGACGCGCTGGTTGATGCGGGTCGTCCAGACGCCGTCGCCTGCGGGTTTGATCTCGACGGTCAAAGGACGGATGGACTTGGCCCAGAGCTCGCGCAGGTTGCGATTGAGTGTAGGCGGATTGAGCGGCCACAAGTCAGAGAGCTGTGTGAGATCGCGAACCTGTTCGAAAGTTGATTTGTAACTGCGATAGGAACGTACACCAGAGCGGTCGCGGGAGAGGCCTGTGACGGCGCGGAGGCTAGTCAGAGTGATGTCGGCAGTGTCCTGCGCGCGGCGGGTACCGTCGTCGAGGATGTCCCAGACGCGGTCGGGATTTTGCTCAAGTTCTTCGCGGCGAGTCTGGATGGGACCGACGTGCTCAATGATGGAGAGGCCGGCGAGTTCCTTGCACTGATCGCAGCGAATGGCGACGGTACGGCAGCCGGTGCGGATGCGCTCATCGACGGAGGTATTCGAGAAGACGCGATGGAGGTCACCGACGGGGCAGACCTCCGGGTCGCCGGGATCGTGCTGGGTCGGCCGTTGACCGCCGTTGGTCATGCCGTGCATCTTCTCGAGGATGAGGGCGCTGGAGTCTGTGAGCAGGATGCTGTTGCCGTAGCTCTTCGACATTTTGCGGCCGTCAGTGCCGGGAAGCTTGGGCGATGGAGTGAGGAGGACTTCGGGCTCGGGGATAAAAGCTTGATCTGAGTCGTCCGGAATCAGCGGAAATGTCATCGGCAATCCGGATGGCGACGGAGGGGAGTCCTTCAACATTTTACGAACGTAGAGGTGGTTCCAGCGGCGGGCGACTTCGCGGGTGATTTCGACGTGGGCTACCTGGTCGGCACCGACGGGGACGAAGTGGGGGCGGTAGAGGAGGATATCGGCGGACTGGAGGAGGGGGTAGCCAAGGAAGCCGTA
>CAXSEC010000245.1:0-2272 GCA_964236325.1 uncultured Acidobacteriaceae bacterium
GCCGGGGGCGAAGGCGTCGGAGGCGAAGTTGCAGAAGGTGCACTTGGCGCGGCAGAACGGGATGGAGAGATAGAGGCCGAGCATGGGGTGCTGGGTTGATTGTAGGGGTGAGCGGAGGGGGGTGCATATCGCTATGAGGCTGCGATGGATGGTGCACCGAGGGGCTCTGGGGGTAGAAAGCGGGTCCCTCCACTTCGGTCGGGATGACAGGGTGGTGGCAAGCGGGGGGCTGGTCGAAGCGTTCGACGAGGGGGAGCATCTAGAATTGTGGGTGAGCATGGCTGACGAACAAAAGATGCAAGGAAAGCCGATCGGGGACGCGGCGGCGACGAAGAGGCCGGCTGCGGCGAAGGCTGCGGCTGACGCGGCGAAGAAGCCGGCTGCCGGGGATGAGGACGTTGTCGGCAAGGCGTATGACAGCCGGCTGATGCGGCGGCTGCTGACGTATCTGCGGCCGTACAAGCTGCAGACCGGGGTGAGTGCGGCGTCGATACTGTTGAAGGCCGGGGCGGATGTGGCGGGACCGTATCTGGTCAAGGTGGCGGTCGACAACTATCTGGATCGGACGGCGACGCACAAGCAGGGGTGGCTGGCGCGGCATTTGAGTGCGGATCCGATGACGGGGATCTCGGAGATTGCCGGGCTGTATCTGGGCGCGCTGGTGCTGACGTTTGCGCTCGAGTTTTTGCAGACCTACCTGATGCAGTGGACCGGGCAGAAGATCATGTTTGATCTGCGCAAGGAGATCTATCGGCACATCCAGCGGATGCAGCCGGCATTCTTTGACCGCAATCCGGTGGGCAAGCTGGTGACGCGGGTGACGAGCGATGTGGACGCGCTGAATGAAATGTTTACGTCGGGCGTGCTGGCGATCTTTGAAGACGTGTTTGTGCTGCTGTTTATCGTGCTGATCATGCTGCGGATGAGCTGGCCGCTGGCGCTGCTGACTCTGGCGGTGCTGCCGGCGATTTTATATGTAACCAAAGTGTTTCGTGAGCATGTACGGGAGAGCTATCGGCGGATTCGGACGGCGATCTCGCGGATCAACAGCTACATGCAGGAGCATGTGAGCGGCATGGCGATTGTGCAACTGTTCAACCGCGAGCAGCGGGCGTATGACGACTTTGCGGCGATCAATCGGCAGCACATGGATGCGTTCAAGGACGCGATTCTGGCATATGCGCTGTACTACCCGGCGGTGGAGCTGCTGAGCTCGATTGCGATCGCGCTGGTGATCTGGCGCGGCGGGCTGAGTGTGCTGCATGGGGCGGTGACGCTGGGGGTGCTGATCGCGTTCATGCAATATGCGCAGCGGTTCTTCCGGCCGATTATGGATTTGAGTGAGAAGTACAACATTCTGCAGGCGGCAATGGCGGCGAGCGAGCGGGTATTTACGCTGCTGGATACAGAGCCGGAGATACTGTCGCCTGCGATGGTGCGGACGGGCGACGCGGCTGGATCAGAGTATGGCCGGATCGAGTTCAAGAATGTTTGGTTTTCGTACCAGAGCTTTGGGGTGGAGGAAGCGGAGACGCTGCGCGGTTCGAGTGCGGCGGAGCTGGGTGCGCGGGGCGATGTCGAGTGGATTCTGCGGGACGTGAGTTTTGTGATCGAGCCGGGGGAGACGGCGGCGATTGTGGGGCACACGGGCGCGGGAAAGACGACGATTACGGCGCTGATGATGCGGTTCTACGACGTGCAGCACGGGGCGATTCTGATCGACGGTGTGGACGTGCGTGAGATGGAGTTGATGGCGCTGCGGCGGCGGTTTGGCGTGGTGCTGCAGGATCCGTTTCTGTTTACGGGGACGATTGCGACGAACATTCGGCTGGGATCAAAGTGGATTACCGACGAGCAGATGGTGCGGGCGGCGGATGACGTGAATGTGGGCGACTTTATCCGGTCGTTGCCGATGGGGTTTGATGAGCCGGTGACGGAGCGGGGGGCGACGCTTTCGACGGGGCAGAAGCAGCTGATCAGCTTCGCGCGGGCGATGGCGCATGCGCCGGGGATCTTGATACTGGATGAGGCGACGAGCTCGGTCGATACCGAGACGGAGCTGCGGGTGCGGGCGGCGCTCGAACGGATGATTACGGGGCGGACGAGTGTGCTGATTGCGCATCGGCTGTCGACGATCCAGCGGGCAGAGACGATTCTGGTGATGCACAAGGGGCAGCTGCGCGAGCAGGGGACGCATCAGCAGCTGCTGCTGGAGCGGGGGCTCTACTGGAAGCTGTACCAGCTGCAGTACAAGGATCAGGAGCTGGGGAGT
>CAXSEC010000246.1:0-2264 GCA_964236325.1 uncultured Acidobacteriaceae bacterium
GAACCCGCTGCATCATGACTGGATCAGTGTGCTGGCGTTTGCTGCGCTGGCGTTCAGCTTGTACTACTTTGCGCGGAGGCCTCTGGATAGCTGAGGGATTTAGAGAGCTGGACGATGCCGTGGGGCGGTGCGGATGCGATGCGGCAAAAGATTGCCGCTTGGAGGGAAGCTCTCTTCCTTTTTGGCTGCGAGTGTTTGGGGCAAGTCCTGTCTTTTGCTTGTGGAGTCCGGGATTGTGGCGTGTGGCTAGTGAAGTGCTCTATCTCAGGTGCGCCTGCAATAGGTTGCATCTGAGGTTTTCCATGAATGAGCTTCGTTTGCCGAAGGCTGTGCCGCTGGAGCTGCTGCCCTGGCAGGCCGCGGTGATGGTGATGTGTGTGACGGTGGCGGGTTTCTTGCATGAGCATCCTGGGGCGATGCGGCCGCTGGCGTCTCGCGTGCAGGCCGTACAGCTTCGCTTCGATGCGGGGCATGTCAGGCCGCTGGCGGGCGTGCTGAACGTGCCATTCTGGCTGGGTCGATAGACGGAGCGGGGAAGAGACGGAGGGGCGAGGTCTCTGCAACACTGGATTTGCTATGACACTCAAACCAGCCACGACTCTGACGCTTCCTACACCCTTTTCCGCGCTGATCTTTGATTGCGACGGCACGCTGGTGGACACGGCTCCGGTTCACTACTATGCGGTAACGGAAGCTTTGAAGGCGCAGGGCCACAGCATGGATCGGGCGTGGTACATGGCACGTGCCGGGCTGACGCCGGATGCGCTTCTGGATGCGCTGGAGGCTGCGGTTGAGGCCGCGCCGGGGGGGAAGATCGCATCGCGCAAGCCGCTTGACCGGGCGACCATGTTTGCGACGTACAACGAGTACTTTGGCGCGGGTCTGCCACTGCTGCGCGAGGTGGAGGCGGTGGCGGCGCTGGCGCGGGAGTGGCGGGGCAAGGTGCCGCTGGCGGTGGCCTCGAACGGGCGGCTGGCGAATGTGCAGGCGAGCCTGCGAGCGACGGAGCTGCTGCCGCTGTTCGAGATCATCGTAAGTGCGGATGATGTGGCGCGAGGCAAGCCCGCGCCGGATGTGTTTCTGGAAGCCGCTCGGCGGATGGGAGTTGCGGCCGGGGAGTGTGTGGTGCTGGAGGACTCGGATGAGGGTCTGCGGGCGGCGGCGGCGGCGGGGATGCGTGCCGTGGATGTTCGCGCTAGGGCATCGGCTAAGGGCTTGTAGAAGGCTGAGCATTGATGTGGAAGGGGAGGCTGCGCTGGTACCATAAGCGGATGCCGTTTGCGATCGTCGGCTGGGGCCATGCGCCGCAGCTTCGTTGCTTCGCCGCATCAAGGAGCCGCACGTTTATGAAGAGAACTTTTCTCCCGCTCGTCCTTCTGCTTCCGCTCACGATTCCGGCGCATGCCGACGACGCGTCCAAGCGCACCAAGATCATGGAGCTGCTGACGGTGTTGAAGGTCGACCAGGTAGGCAAGCAGATTGTGGATGGAGCGAGCCAGCAGACGGACGCGCTGGGGCATCGGGAGTTTGGCACGACCGAGACACCGGATCAGCAGAAGAAGGTTGCTGATCTGCATAAGCAGGTGGTGACGCTGATCTCGCCGGCGGTGGACTGGAAGACGCTGCAGCCGGAGTTTGTCTCGATGTACAACACGGCGTATACCGAGCCTGAGATTGACGGGATTTTGGCGTTTTACAAGTCGCCTTCGGGGCAGGCGCTGCTGAACAAGGGGCCGCAGATTGGGCAGCAGTCGAGCCAGATTGTGCAGAGCCATATGTCCTCCGTGCAGCCACAGCTGCGGCAGTTGGTGCAGGACTTTGCCAAGAACAACCAGCCTGCGGGCGCGGCGCCGGCGGGCGGCAGTACCCCACGGTCGACGCCTTCGCTCAACTCGCCTTCGAGCACGACGACACCACAGAAGTAGATCCTGCTTAGGCTGACAGACAGCGCGCCCCAACTGGTGGGGCGCGCTGTTTGCATCTCAGGGCGTATGAGCTTGAACGGCGCACGTCTGTGGTGGCAGGACGGCATCATCTACCAGATCTACCCGCGATCTTTTCAGGATGCGAATGGGGACGGAGTCGGCGACCTGGCGGGTATTTTGTCGCGGCTGGACTACCTGGCTGCGCTGGGCGTGGATGCGGTGTGGCTCTCGCCGATCTATCCGTCGCCGATGGCGGATTTTGGGTACGACGTGGCGAACTACACGGGCGTCGACCCGCTGTTTGGCACGCTGGATGACCTGGAGCGGCTGATCGAGGCC
>CAXSEC010000247.1:0-2213 GCA_964236325.1 uncultured Acidobacteriaceae bacterium
TTGATGCTGTCGACCAGGGCGGTGCAGGCGGAGATGGGCATTTCGATGACGGTGACGTGGCTGGCGAGGGCGAGGGTTTTGGGGCCGAGGCTCCAGACGTGGAGGTCGTGGACGTCGACGACGCCCTCGATGGCTTCGATGGCGGTGCGAACCTTGGCGAGTTCAACGCCGCGGGGGGTGCCTTCGAGGAGGATATTCAAGGTTTCGCGAACGATGCCGATAGAGCTCCATAGGATGAGGGCGGCGATGATGAGCGAAAGCAGAGGATCGATCCAGTTGCGATGGGTGTAGAGGATGCCGAAGCCGCCCAGGATGACGGCGGCGGTCGAGATGGTGTCGCCGAGCATGTGGATGAAGACGGAGCGGATGTTGACTTCGCCAGAGAAGCGCCAAAGGAGGGCGGCGATGAGGCCGTTCATGACGACGCCGGCGGTGGCGACGAGCATCATGGGGCGGGGCTGGACGGCGAGCGGAGCGGCGAAGCGATGGAGGGCGGCGAGGGCGATCCAGACGGAGAGGGCGATGAGGGTGAGGGCGTTGACGAAGGCGGCGAGGACGCCGGCGCGCTGGTAGCCGAAGGTTTTCTCTTCGGTGGCGGGACGAGTCTGGAAGTAGAGGGCGAGGAAGGAGAGGCCGATGGCGAGGAGGTCGGAGGTGTTGTGGCCGGCTTCGGAGACGAGGGCGAGGGAATGGATGCGGAGGCCGACGAAGAGGGTGGTGAGGACGTAGGCGAGCGTCGCCAGCATGGAGATCTGCAGGACGCGGCGAATGCTGCGGTTTGGCGTGGCCGCCATGTGCATAAGCTCAGTGTATGCCTTCGGTGGCCGACGCGAGGGTAGTCCGTAGGTTGTAGGGAGGCGGGTTCTTCCACTTCGCTGCGCTTTGAGGGTAACTGAGGACAGCAGATGTCCAGCGGTAGTGAGAATGGTAAGCAGAACTGCGCGGGCTGCCAGTGGGGGGCGGTGGTGTTGGGTCAGGCGGTGGGTTGGGGGGCGATGCGGGGTGGCGGACCGGGGGCGTGTTCGTGGTCGATGCGGAGGCCGGACCAGGTTTCGGCGACGACGATGGAGTCACCGGGGTTGCGGGGGTCGAAGCGGACCTGGACGGGGAGGTCGATGCGGACGTGGCGGACGTGTTCGGGGAGGGGTCTGACGTCCTGGGCGCACTCGTAGGTGACGCCGGCGATGCGGTAGCGGTAGACGAGGGTGTTGGGGATGGCGTCGGCGGCGTCGTTGGCCCAGCGGGTCTCAGTGATGCTGCCGTCGACGATGCGGCCGGTGGCGGCGAGGTATTCGCGGCGCTCGCGTTCGAGTTCTTCTTCGTCGGGTTCTTCGCGGTTGCTGCGATACCAGGAGACGCTGGCGATGGTGGCGACGCCGAGGCCAAAGATGGCGAGGGTTCGCGGAGAGCGCAGGACGGGCGGAAGGAAGGTCGAGATGGCGAGTAGCATAGCGGCCCCGGGCACAGGATACCGCAGAGGTGATCTGGAGCCGAGGGGCCGGCAAACGATATACTGGCAAATACGCTTATGACACGAAATAGAGACGGCAGGATGGGGCGGGGAGATGTTAGCGGGGCCGGCGAGGGACTTGCTGGGAGGAAGGCGGCGATGGCGAATGGGGGTGGCTATGGGATCGAGCCGCATCTGCTGGATCTGGGTGACGGCCGGCGGATCCGGTCGACGACGGTGATCTGTGTGCGGCGCGGGGACATGGTGGTGATGGCGGCGGACGGGCAGGTATCGCTGGGGTCGACGGTGATGAAGCACTCGGCGAAGAAGATACGGAAGCTGTACCAGGACAAGGTGCTGGCGGGATTTGCGGGATCGACGGCGGATGCGTTCAGTCTGTTTGCGCGATTTGAGACGAAGCTGGAGCAGTATGCGGGCAATCTGGGGCGGTCGGCGGTGGAGCTGGCGAAGGACTGGCGGACGGACAAGATGCTGCGGCAGCTGGAGGCGCTGCTGATTGTGACGGATGCGAAGCAGACGTTTCTGCTGAGCGGGAATGGGGACGTGATCGATCCGGATGAGGGGATCGCGGTGATTGGGTCGGGTGGGCCGTATGCGCTGGCGGCGTCTCGGGCGTTGATGGATAACACGGAGATGACGGCGCGGGAGATTGCGGAGAAGAGTCTGCGGATTGCGGGGCAGATCTGTTTGTATACGAACGATCACATCATGATTGAAGAGTTGAAGGCGGAGTGATGGCTGG
>CAXSEC010000248.1:0-2187 GCA_964236325.1 uncultured Acidobacteriaceae bacterium
GCCCAGGCAAGGCAAGCGGAGCTTCTATGCATGGCAACACCATACCGTGCAGGCTATGTCGAGAGGGAAACTACAGAACTGAGGGGCAACGCGTTGCTACGTTCCGTCGGTAAAGGTAAATGCGGGGGGATCCTCATGGCGCGCGAAATGACTGCTGAAAAAGACACGAGGCGGGATGGGCGGCGCGCGTTCGAAGAGGCGTTGGTCTAGGCGGACCAGCTGATGGGTCGAGGAGCGGTTTGCGGTTCGGTTGATTGTGACGAGTAGGGGCCGGCGGTGGGGCGGATTTGGTTTTGGCGGAGGGTGGATTCTTTGGTTTGCCAGGTGATGCGGAGCTGGGTGACGTGGGTGGCGAGGTCGAGGAAGGGTTGGGTGCGGGTTTCGGCCTGGAGGGTGAGGAGGGTGGAGCGGAGGTAGGTGTAGAAGGTGAGGAGGCTGGATTTGAGGGCGGGTTCGTCGAGGTCGGTGGCCCAGCTTTCGAGGTGGGCGAGGAGGAGAAAGGCGTGGTTGGAGGCCGAGCAGCGGGCGGGAATGTCGCGGCGGGCGGCGGCGAGGCCGGCGAGGCGGAGGTCTTCGGCGAGGGAGTCGAGGACGACGGTGAGCAGGCCGATGTAGGTTGCGCCTTCGGCGGCGACCTGGCGGTATAGCGAGGTGGTGGATGGGGGCATGGTGGGAGCGGATCTCCTGATGCGGGGATGTCGGTGCTTTAGGAGTTGGAGTTGTCGCCGAGCTGTGCCTGGGGCTGGTTGAGGGTGGCGGGGAGGGATGGCAGGGCGAGGTCGGCCTGGCGGTACATGGCGGTGAGGACGGTCTTCTGGGAGGCGATGTAGCCGGTCTCGTAGTCGTTGACCTGGCTCTGCAGGCTGGTATAGGTGCTGTTGAGGTTGTTGATACCGACGGCGAAGGTGCCGGTGGTGGGGTTGGTGAAGGCGTTGAGGGAGGTTTGGATGGTCTGGGCGAAGCCGTTGAGGGCGGATCCCTGGAAGAAGTTCTGGACGGCGGTGCTGTTGCTGGAGACGGCCTGGGTAAGGGTGACGGTGTGGAGCGAGAGCGAGCCATCGTCGCCCACGGTGATGCCGAGGGCGGCGAGCGAGGAGGGGCTGGAGGTGGAGCCGGAGGTGCTGGTGGACGAGGTGTAGTCGGCCATGTTCATGAGGGTGGACTGGAGGTTGCGGAGGGTGGAGTCGCCGCTGAGGGGGCCCTGTGCGCCGGTGGTGGTGTCGAAGGAGAACTGGGCGTTGACCTGGGAGAGGGCGGCGTTGTAGTCGGTGACGAAGGAGGAGATGGCGGTGGCGATCTGCGACTGATCGGCGCCGACGGAGAGGGAGACGGGGTTGCTGGAGGTGGTGGAACCGGAGGTAGTGGCGGTGGTTCCGGAGAGGCTGAGGGTGAGGCCGGGGATGGCACCGTTGACGGTGTTGCTGGCGCTCGAGATGGGGACGCCGTCGACGGTGAGGGAGGCGTCGGTGGCGGTGGCGGCACGGGTGAGAGTGAAGGTGGAGTCGGACGAGCTGACGCTGAAGTCGTTGGCGGCACCGGTGGCGGCGCCGACGAGGGCGAGGCGGGCACCGCTGCTGTCGGTGACGACGGAGGCGGAGACGCCGGTTGAGCCGGCGTTGATGGCGGCGGCGAGATCGTTGAGGGAGTTGACGCCGCTCGAGCCTCCGGTGGTGAAGGTGCTGGTAGTTCCGTTGGCGCTGGTGATTTGTAACTGCATGGGATTGAGGGCGGCGGTGGCGGAGGAGGCAGACGGGGAGTACCAGGAGGCGGCGGTGGCGAGGGCGCTGACGCTGACGGAGTGGGTGCCGAGGGTGGCTCCTGCGGCGGCGGTGGCGGTGACGGTGACGGCGAAGTTGGAGGAGGAGACGGTGCGGGCGGCGATAGGGCCGTTGAGATCGCCGAGGGTATTGAGGTCGGACGAGACGCTGGCGACGGCGGTCTGGATGGAGGTGAGCGCGGTGATCTGGGACTTGACGGTGGCCTGCTGGGCCTGCCACTGGCGCTCGGGGGCCTGCGCGGCGTAGATGGCGGCGTTGACGGCGGCGGTGACGTCGATGCCGGTGGAGGTGGCGCCGGTCGCGGCCGAGAGCAGCGAGCTGATGTCGATGGGGGAGGAGCTGGTGCTGGAGGTCGAGGAGGAGAGGAGTGAGTTCACGGCGGAGACAGAGCTCATGGTGTCGGGGCCTC
>CAXSEC010000249.1:0-2028 GCA_964236325.1 uncultured Acidobacteriaceae bacterium
AACCCGGTCTCAAGAAAATGTCCCGTCAGCTCATCCACCGCCGCCGCATACTTCCGCACCACCGTCCGCAGGCTCATCCCCAGCAGACCCGCCGCCTCCCCCTGCGTGTACTCCTGGATCGCAATCCGCTCCAGCAGCTTCTGCTCCGTCTCCGTCAGCCGCTTCAGACACATCTCGACGTCATGCACGAAGATCACCACATCCTCAAAGCTCCGGATCTTGTAGCTCGTCACCCGCCCCCGGAACATCTCCTGCCCCAGCAGCGACGGCACCCTCCCCTTCTCCATCGAAAGCCGCAGATATCGCCGCAGCATCCCCTCCGTATACTTCCGGTAAAACGCCAGCTGCGGACTCCCCGAAAATCGCGACACCCGCGCCTCAGCACCCGCCGCCATCGTCGGCATCACAGACGCCTCCGACCGCTCCTCCGCCGCTCCAAACACCACTGGCAACACCATCACCATCGCGCTCATCGTGCACCCCCTGCATCGCCCGTTCGTTCTCCCTGGCATCCCGTCCTCAGCCCCTGCACCGGCCGAACCCGCGTACTCTTCCGTCTCCGCGGCGCCGGAAACTCCGCCAGCTTCGTCGCGCAACTGCGGCAATACACCCCCGCCGTCGTCTCCGGCCGCATCCACAACGCCCCGCATCCCTCACATACCTTCAGATCCAAGCGCAAATAGTTCATCGGTTCCCCTTTAGGCACATCTCTCCCCTGGCGAGCCTCGGGCTTCTCAGCGGTCGTAGGAGCTCGCTCAGGTTGCTATGGCAATCCATCCGCCGGCCGCGCACTTCTTCGGTGCCCTGGCTCGGAGATCGATCTCCGGTGATTACAGATCGCGGCGCTTGAGCCTGGGAAGCCCCAGCCAGATTCGGCTGCACCGCCAAACCAACGCTCCCCGACGCGCCTCGGAAGAGTCCCACCCTCCCGAAAATCGCTTCGCCGAAGCTGAAGTTCACCGGTTATAGCTTTTGACAATGAACGTGTCAACAAAAAGAATTAGATCTTCTGTTATCTGGCATAAGTCCACCTCCTGCATCACTTGGCTACCTACACCTATTGCTGCAAGCTAACTATTCGCCTTATCTTCGCTAATCCAGAGCGTATCATCTTCTCTAAAGGCGATCCGCCCAACCCCAACATGAACTTCGCCCTCCTCCACGAACTCCTCCGCCTGGAACTCGCCCGTCGCATCGAGGCCGGTGCCCTCACCGGAACCCGCCTCGCCCAGCTCACCGGCTTCCGCCAGGCCCATATCTCGAACTTCCTCAACGGCCGCCGCGCCCTCTCGCTCGAAGGCCTCGATCGCGTCCTCGCCGCCCAGAAGCTCACCATCGACCACCTCCTGCCGCTTGACCTCACCGCCTCCTCGACCGCCCTCGCCCACGCCCCCCAGGCCGCCCCCTCAGCCGCGGCCGACGCCCTCACCTGCGTCGCCGTCGTCTCGCCCGCCACCGCCATCACCCAGCCCCGCATCGCCCCCGCCGCCATCATCGAGTCCCTCCACCTCGCCGCCAGCCGCCTTGACGCAGGCCCCTCCCGAGCCTCCGGCCGCCGCGCCAAGTGGCAGCGCTTCCTCGCCATCCGCGTCGACACCGAACAGGCCGCCGCTATGGCCCCACTCCTCTCCCGCGGCACCCTCGTCGTCCTCGACCGCCACTTCCTCTCCCTCGCCCCCTTCCGCACCTCCCAGCCCAACCTCTACGCCGTCAAGAACGGCAACTCCCTCCACCTCCGCTTCGTCGACCTCGACGGCTCCAACCTCATCCTCCGCCCCCTCTCCCTCGAACACCCCATCCAGGTCCTCCCCCTCGTCGCCCCCTTCTCCCTCGCCGACTTCCTCATAGGCCGCATCTGCCTCCAACTCTCCGACCTCTAACCCCCAGCCCAACAACACAAGGCAGCCTTAACAGCACAAGGCAGCCTCAAACAGCACAAGGCAGCCCCAACAGCACAAGGCAGCCCTTACGTTGCAATTCTTGGTTGTCATTCCGAGCGCAGCGAGGAACCCCCGCATTTCGCTCTTA
>CAXSEC010000250.1:0-2022 GCA_964236325.1 uncultured Acidobacteriaceae bacterium
GGGCCTGCGAGAGCATGCGGGTGACGGTCTCGCCGAAGATGACGTCGTCTTCCCAATCCTTGAGCTCGACGTGGTTGAGCGAGGTGTGGGAGAAGGTGTGATTGCCGAGATCAAGGCCGGCGTCGAGCCAGGCGTTGAGGGTGGCGATGCGGGCGTCGGTTTCGCCAAGCTTGTAGAGGCGCTCTTCGTTGACGAAGCCGATGGCGGGGATCTTGTCGGCCTTGAAGGTGGCGATGATTTTTGTGTTGATGGTGGTGATGGCGGCACTCGTGAGATCGGTGGCGCTCATGGCGGGGAGGTCGTCGACGGTGAGGGAGATGGCGCGGGTTTGTGCACTCAACGTGGCGGTGGTGAGGAGGAGGGTGAGGAGGAGTTTGTGCATGTCGGGACCCTTAGCGGCAAGGGTAAACGGTGTTGCGCCGCTTTGATGTGGAGATGCGAAATACAGGGGTCTCTCCGCTCGCGTTGCTCGGTCGAGATGACGGCGGTGGTTGGTGGGAGAAGCGGGTCTCTCCACTTCGCCTTCGGCTCCGGTCGGGATGACAGTGTGGTGGTGGGTGTGAGGGCGTCCCCGTCGGCTACGCTCAGGGTCCGTCGTGAAAGGCAAATGCGGGGGTTCCTCGGCTGCGCCTCGGAATGACAAGCAAAGATTACAGACGACAAGAAGGGGCTTCGGAGACCTGGAGCACCGAGGATCGACCTATTTTGGGAGTTTGTCGAGGTGTTGGTAGCCGCCGGTGGTGATGAAGGCGGCAAGGAAGACGGTGAAGTTATAGGCGGCGTGGACGAGGGTGGAGGCGGCAACCGAGCGGAGGCGGATGCGGACGGTGGTGAGGATGAGCGAGACGGCGAAGAGGAGGGCGAGGATGGGCCAGGTGAAGGCGGTCTGTTTGCCGTGCAGGAGGGCGAAGAGGGTGCTGGTGAGGACGGTCGAGAAGATGAGGGCGTTGCGGGTGAGGGTGTTTGAGCTTTGCCAGGTGGTGCGGGCGGCGTCGGTGCGGGGGAGGCAGAGCCAGTCGTAGGCGATGGCGAAGGCGGGCAGGAGGAAGCCGCGGAAGAGGACCTCTTCAAAGAGGGGCGCGAGCAGGGTGCCGAAGAGGGTGATGAGCCAGACGGTGGACTGGCTGTGGAAGAAGGCGTCGATGGGGAGCTCTTTGGGGACGTCGATGTAGTTGGAGAGGCCCTGAACGATGGCGGAGAGGAGCAGGCCGAGGGGGATGAGGCGGAGGGCGTTACGGGTGGCGGCGGGGGCGTTCCACTGCAGGCCGAGGAGGAAGGGGCGCTGCCAGAGCGGGGGGAAGGTGAAGAAGGCGGCGGCGAGGGTGAGGAGGTAGGCGATGGCTTCGGACGCGATGAGCAGGCGGGGGTCGAGATCGAGCGGGTGGGCGGGGTGACCGAGGATGAGGGCGACGGACTGGGTGAGGATCAGGAAGAGGGCGGCGATGGCGAGGAAGAGAAGGGCGTGGCCGAGGTGGGGGACGCGGGTGGAGGGGTCGGAGGGCGGACTGTTGGGGGTTTCGTCGGTGGGCGGCAGGGCGATGGCGTCGCCTTCGGCGAGGACGGGGGTGAGCGGGAGGTCGGGGTCGGGAAGGGTGGAGAGGCGGGGACGGTTCGGGGAGAGGCGAAATACAGGGGTCTCTCCGCTCGCGTTGCTCGGTCGAGATGACGGTAGCTGTAGGGGGAGATGAGGTTTGAGCGCGTCGCTTCGCTCCGTCGTGAAAAGCGGAATGCGGGGGTTCCTCGGCTGCGCCTCGGAATGACAACCAAAAATTGCAGGTTGGTGTGACTGGGGGAGGAGCAGGTTCCGCCACTTCGCCTTCGGTCGAGGTGACGGCATCTTGGGGGCGGAGAGAAGCAGGTCCCTCCACTTCGGTCGGGATGACAGGTTGGTGGGTGGCGCTGGGGTCATTGTGTGACCTTTTTGGTTGCTTTCTTTGCGGCGGTCCTGGGCGCGGGTTTGGTGGGGGAGTCGAGTGCAGCCTTTGTCGCAGCTTTTTTGGGGGCGCGGGAGGTTTCGGCGGG